>NZ_SMKN01000100.1 GCF_004348675.1 Micromonospora sp. KC606
GTGCTGCGGCTGCTCAGGTCGGGGTGGGGAAGCCGAGGTTGACCGAGGCACCCGCCGCGCCGCCGGCGGTGGACCAGCGACGGCGTGGGGCCAGCGCAGGGCGACGGTCAGCAGCGCGCCTGCCGGCGCTGTCCACACTGGTGCTTCCGGCCCGGAAAGGGCTGCGACGGTCGGCCATAATGACAACCATCGAGCCCGCTTCGGCAACACCCGACCAGGCCGTCCGCGCCGGGACGACGACTGGTGACCGACCCCGCACCGAACGTGGGAAAGTTGTGAACCCCGGTGGCCGCAAAGTCAACGCATCCAGAAAGGCGAATGGGTTGGCCCTGTCGCACGCACCCCGCCCGGCGTCCACCCCGCTGCCCGGAGCGCGACCCGGACGCGACCCCGAGCGCGCCATCAAGCGCGGACCACGCCGGGTCCCCGCCGAGGCGGTCGCCGCCACTCAGCGCGACCGCCTTTACGACGGCCTGGTTCACGAGGTGGCGTCGAAGGGGTACGACAGCGCCCGGGTCACCGATATCTGCCGGGCGGCCGGCGTCACCCGACCGGCCTTCTACGACCTGTTCGCCGGCAAGGAGGACGCCTTCCTCGCCACCTACCGGCACGGCATCGCCGTTGTGCTGCGCCTCATGGAGGACGCCTACGCCGACGCCGGCCCGGAGTGGGCCGACGCCGCCCGCGCAGCCCTGCGTACGCTGTTGGAGGTGCTGGCCAGCGTGCCCGCGTTCGCCCGGATGGCGCTGGTGGAGATCGAGGCCGCCGGTCCGGCCGCCCGCCGGGAACGCGACCGGTTGCCGGAGAGTTTCCGCCGGTTCTTCCCCGCCGACGGCCCCGGTCCGGCGCTCAGCGCCACTGAGCACGACCTGCTGGTGACCATGGTGGTCGGCGGCGCGCAGGCCACCATCCGGGCCGCGGTGGCGCAGGAGCGCACGGCGCGCCTGCCGGAGTTGCTGCCGGTGCTGACCTACGCCGTCACCGCCCCGTTCGTCGGCCCGGAGGCCGCCGCGCGGGCCGCGCGGTCCACCGAGGCCGGTGCCAGCGTGACCGCACCCTGCGCGACCCGACCCGACCCGGCCTGATCCGGGTCCGGGTCCGGCCTGACCCGACCCGGACCGGTCCGCGCCGGGCGCGACCGGCGCCTCGACCACGCCAGCCGGCCGCGACCAGGTCCGGGGGCGTCAGTTGGCCGCGGTGTCCCGGACCGCCCGGGCGAAGACCTCGGAGCGGTGCTCGAAGTTGCGGAACCGGCCGTAGCTGGGCGCGGCGGGAGACAGCAGCACCACCCCGCCGGCCGGGGTCACCTCCCGGGCCAGCCGCACGGCGTCGATCAGGTCGTCCACCGTCTCGGTGCGCACCTTCGGCAGCCCGGCCAGCGCCTCGACGATGCGGGGGCCGCTGTCCGGTACACCGATCACGGTGATCTCCCGCTCGACGAGGTGGTCGGCCAGCGGTGCGTAGTCCAGGCCCCGGTCGGCGCCACCGACGATCACCGTCAACGGCCGGCCCTCGTACGCGTCGATCGCGTGCATGGCGGCGTACGGGCTGGTGGCGAGGGTGTCGTCGACGAAGGTCAGCCCGGACGGGTCGACGATCTCGGTGAGCCGGTGAGCCAACCCCCGGAACTCGGCGACCGCGACGGCCAAGGTGTCCTTCCGGGCGACCACGTCGACGCCGAGCGCGTCGAGCACGGCGAGCGCCACGCAGAGGTTCCCCTCGTTGTGCCGGCCGACCAACGGCAGCACGGCACGCGGGAACAGCGGCCGGTCGGCCAGGTGGAACCAGGGGGCACCGTCGGGGCCGGCGGCCACGAGCGTGCTGCCCGGCAGCCCGGCGCGAACCACCGCGCGGTCGCCCAGCTCCAGGGCCAGCCGTGGGTCGTTGCCGTTGACCACCACGGTGCGTGGCTCGTACGCGAGCAGGTTCAGCTTGTCGCGGTAGTACTCCGCCTCGCCGCCGTGCGCGTCCAGGTGCTCGGGGAACAGGGCGGTGACGGCCGCGACCCGGGGTGAGTCGGTCAGGTCGCTGCACTGGTAGCTGGACAGTTCCAGCACGTACAGGTCGGCCTCGGGCAGGTCGAGGGTGGGCACCCCGATGTTTCCGCCGAGGACGTTGGGCCGGTCGACCGCCGCCAGCAGGTGGCTGATCAGGCTGGAGGTGGTGCTCTTGCCCTTGCTGCCGGTGACCCCGATGGTTCGGTCGGCGTGGTCGGCCATCCACAGCGCGGTGCCCTGCGTGACGGTGATCCCGCGCCGGCGCAGCTCGACCATCCACGGGTGGGTGGTCGGCACGCCCGGAGAGCGGACCACGACGTCGGCGGCGACCAGCCGGGCGAAGCCCTCCTCGCCGGTGACCAGCGGCGCGGCCTCGGCAAGCGGCCCCTCCCAGGGCAGGCTGAGGAAGTTGGCGCTGTCGTCGACGGCGACCAGGTCGGCCGGGCCGTGCGCGGCGACGGCGGTCACGGCGGCCCGGCCCTCCCGGCCGGTGCCCCAGACGGCGACTCTACGTCCGCGCAGGTCAGACAGGCGCACGGGCTCTCCTCAGGGCGTTTCGACTTCCGTGGCGGGTACGGTCCGGCGCAGCCGGGCACGGCCGGACGAACCAGGGCCTAGTATGGCGTGTGCCCAACGAGCAGCTCCGGCGGATGGACGCCTTCACCTTCCCGTCCTACTCGATCGATCTCGCCACCGGCGAGGCGTTGTTCGACTACGCGCTCACCGGCCCCGACGGCGAGCAGCGGTTCACCGAGGTGATCACGCTGCCGTTGCCGGCCGACCCGCCGTCGGACGAGACCGTGGCCACCCTCGGCCGGGTGCTGGAGCTGCTGCACGTGATCGCCGGGGTCAGCTACTACAAGGCGGCGGCGCCGCGCCGGCTGGTGCTCCCGGCGCCGCTGGGCACGGCCGCCGCCGAGCTGGTGGCCGCCGTCTACACCAGGGGCCTGGCCGAGTACGCCTACCGCAACCAGCTGCCGCACGTGCTCCAACTGCGTCCGGAGGTGCCGGCCGGGGAGGTGACGCCGCCCCGGGTGTACGACGACTCCGACCGCCGCCCGCTGTCCGCCGTCGGCGGCGGCAAGGACTCGATCGTCACCCTGGAGGCGCTGCGCCGCGCCGGGTTCGAACCGGTGCCGTTCTCGGTCAACCCCAACCACGTGATCGTCTCGGTGAACGAGGCGTCCGGTCTGCCCGCGCTGGCGGCCCGGCGGCGGCTCGACCCGGTGCTGTTCGACCTGAACGCGGCCGGCGCGCGCAACGGCCACATCCCGGTCACCGCGATCAACTCGCTGGTCGCGGTCGCCACCGCCGTGCTGCACGGTCTCGGTCCGGTGGTGATGTCCAACGAGCGCTCCGCCTCCGACCCGAACCTGGTCTGGAACGGGCACGAGATCAACCACCAGTGGTCCAAGGGGGTCGAGGCGGAGGGGCTGTTGCGGGCGGCGCTGGCGGAGCACGCCGGCCTCACCGAGCCGTACTTCTCGCTGCTGCGGTCGCTGTCGGAGCTGCACATCGCCCGGCTCTTCGCCACCATCGACCGGTACGACGCGGTGGTCACCAGCTGCAACGCCGCGTTCAAGCTGCGCGACGCCAGCGAGCGGTGGTGCCGCGACTGCCCGAAGTGTCGCTTCGTCTTCCTGGCCATGGCCCCGTTCATGCCCCGGGAACGGGTCGTGCGCATCTTCGGCGGTGACCTGCTGGCCGACCCCGCCCAGATCCCGGGCTACCGGGAGCTGCTCGGCGTGGACGGGCACAAGCCGTTCGAGTGCGTCGGCGAGGTGGAGGAGTCCGTGGTGGCGCTCGGCCTGCTGGCCGAGCAGGACCAGTGGCGCGACGCCCCGGTGGTCCGCGCACTGGTCCAGGCCGTCCCCGACAGCGCCTGGTCGACGGCCGCCAGCTCCGACGTCTTCACCCCGGGCGGCCCGAACCACGTCCCCCCCGCCTACCACAAAGCCCTCGACGCCCTGACCTGAGGAGGGCCCTCCTCATCCGGACCGCCGGCCTGTCCACCACTGGCGGGCCAGGGTCAGTCGACCCGGCAGGCCCGGTGCCGGCGCCGGCACCGGACGGGTCGGCTGGCGCAGCCACTCCGGCAGATGGGTGCCCGGCTCGCGCCTCGGCAGGACCGGCAGGACCGTGATCGGGCACCGGTACCAGGGGAAACGCACGTCGGCCTCCTTCGGCGGGACGGGGCCGCTCAGGATGCGCGACCCGGGCACGGCCCCGCCCGGCGAGAGCGAACCGTGTCGCTGACATTCTGGTGAATGCGGGACTACGGTCGGAAGCGACACGGCGGGACAGCGGCGATTCGATCCCGTAACGCAGCACGGGTCGCGGGCGGCGTCGCACCCTGGACGGTCATGCGACGCCGGATGCCTCACGTCATCTGCGACACCGGCGGCACACCAGTCACCAGCCGACCACCCGGTCAAGCCAGCCAGCACGTTGACAGCCGATCCCCGATCGGGAATCAGTCGACGCCGAACTCCATGGCGGCGCGGTCGAGTGCCTCGTCGTCGGCGGAGGAGACGCCCCGGGACGCGATGGCTTCCGCGCCGCCCTGTGGCATCGCACCGATCAGCCCGGTCGAGGCTGCCTGCGCGGCGCCGACCACCCGCTGGGGGGTCGCGCCGCCGACCATGCCGAGGGTGGCGTACTGCTCCAGCTTCGCCCGCGAGTCGGCGATGTCCAGGTTGCGCATGGTGAGCTGGCCGATCCGGTCCGACGGGCCGAACGCCGAGTCCTCGGTACGCTCCATCGACAGCTTGTCGGGGTGGTAGCTGAACGCGGGGCCGGTGGTGTCCAGGATCGAGTAGTCCTCACCCCGGCGCAGCCGCAACGTCACCTCGCCGGTGACCGCCGTGCCGACCCAGCGCTGCAACGACTCGCGCAGCATCAGCGCCTGGGGGTCCAGCCAGCGCCCCTCGTACATCAGCCGACCGAGGCGGCGGCCCTCGTTGTGGTAGTTCGCCAGGGTGTCCTCGTTGTGGATGGCGTTGACCAGCCGTTCGTACGCGGCGTGCAGCAGCGCCATGCCGGGCGCCTCGTAGATGCCCCGGCTCTTGGCCTCGATGATCCGGTTCTCGATCTGGTCCGACATGCCCAGGCCGTGCCGGCCGCCGATGGCGTTGGCCTCCAGCACCAGGTCGACGGGGCTGCCGAACTCCTTGCCGTTGATCGTCACCGGACGACCCTGCTCGAAGCCGATCGTGACATCCTCGGTGGGGATCTCCACCGAGGGGTCCCAGAACCGGACTCCCATGATCGGGTTGACCGTCTCGATGCCGGTATCGAGGTGTTCGAGGGTCTTCGCCTCGTGCGTGGCGCCCCAGATGTTGGCGTCGGTGGAGTACGCCTTCTCGGTGCTGTCCCGGTACGGCAGGCCGCGTTCGAGCAGCCACTCCGACATCTCCTTACGCCCGCCCAGTTCGGTGACGAAGTCGGTGTCGAGCCACGGCTTGTAGATGCGCAGCTGCGGGTTGGCCAGCAGCCCGTACCGGTAGAACCGCTCGATGTCGTTGCCCTTGAAGGTCGAGCCGTCGCCCCAGATCTGGACGTCGTCGGAGATCATCGCCCGCACCAGCAGGGTCCCGGTCACGGCCCGGCCGAGCGGGGTGGTGTTGAAGTACACCCGCCCGCCCGAGCGGATGTGGAACGCCCCGCAGGTCAACGCCGCCAGGCCCTCCTCGACCAGGGCGGCGCGGCAGTCGACCAGTCGGGCGACCTCGGCGCCGTAGCTGAGCGCACGGCCCGGCACCGAGGCGATGTCGGGCTCGTCGTACTGGCCGATGTCGGCGGTGTAGGCGCAGGGGACGGCGCCCTTGTCGCGCATCCACGCGACCGCGACCGAGGTGTCGAGGCCGCCGGAGAAGGCGATGCCGACACGTTCGCCGATGGGCAGGGAGGTGAGAACCTTGGACACGGGAAAGATTATTCATCAGGGCGCATGTTCATGCAAGCCGAGTGCCCGACGGAGGGGCGGCTACCCGCCGCCGAACGGTGGGTCGTCGCGACCCAGTTCCCAGAACGCCACCGCCGCGGCGGCGGCCACGTTCAGCGAGTCCACTCCGCGCCGCATCGGGATGACCACCCGTACGTCGCTGGCGGACTGGGCCGCCAAGGTGAGGCCGGGGCCCTCGGCACCCAGCAGTAGCGCCGCCCGCTCGCGCTGCGCCGCGGTCAACCGCTGCATCGGCACGGCGTCCGGTGCCGGAGTCATGGCGAGCACGGTGAAGCCCGCCTCCCGCACCTGGTCCAGACCCGCGGGCCAACGGTCGAGCTTGGCGTACGGCACCGCGAAGACCTCCCCCATGCTGACCCGCACGCTGCGCCGGTACAGCGGGTCGGCGCAGGACGGCGACAGCAGCACCGCGTCGATGCCGAGCGCGGCGGCCCCCCGGAACACCGCTCCCAGGTTGGTGTGGTTGTTGACGTCCTCCAGGATCACCACCCGGCGGGCGGCGGCCAGCACCTCGTCCGCGCTCGGCAGCGGCTTACGGTAGAACGAGGCGAGCACCCCCCGGTGCACGTGGAAACCGGTGGCCTGCTCCAGCACGTCCGGGGTCGCCGCGTACACCGGGGCGTCGCCGGTGTCGAGGTCGGCGAGCTGGTCGGCCCGCTTGGCGTCGACCAGGAACGACCGGGCCGGGTAGCCGGCGCGCAGCGCCCGCCGCAGGACCAGCTCCCCCTCGGCGATGAACAGGCCGTGCGGCGGCTCCCATCGGGTGCGCAGCTCGACGTCGGTCAACGCGCGGTAGTCGGCGATCCGGGCGTCGTCGGGGTCGGTGATCTGGTGGACGGGCACCGCCCGATTCTGCCCGGCGGCCGGAACGGGGCGGCCGGCTGGGGCGTCAAGCCAGGTCGAGAGGGTCGCCCAGGCTCGCCGTAGCCCGGCGGCGAGTGGCGTGGTGGAACGGGGCTAGGGCGGGTATCGAAAATGGATCTTGAACGTGGAATGATCTTACGAGTGGTTGTGATGGTCCGGTTCTGCGCGGATGAGGCTTCTGGGTTGGGCAAATCCTTTGCTCCGTCCAACACTGATGCCCCACGATCAGCGACGTGATCGACACGTTCGTCCTTCTCGACCGTCTGCCCACCCCGGCCGAGCACCGCCGCCTCGCCGAAGAGGTCGGCTGGAACGCTGCGTTCGACTGGAACACGATGCCCACGTCCCTGGCCGGATCAACGGCCGGCGTGGTTGCCCTCGATGGCAACGACGTCGTCGGCATGGGACGTTTGGTCGGGGACGGCGTCAAGTACTTCTACGTCCAGGACCTCGCCGTGCTGCCTGTCTATCAGGGTGCCGGAATCGGGACGGCAATGTTGCGTCGGCTCTTGGACCATGTGGCGAGCACCGCGCCGTCCACGGCGTTCGTTGGACTATTCGCCACGGATGACGCCGTCTCGCTCTATGAGCGGAACGGCTTCACCCCGGGCGACATGACTGGCATGTTCCGCCTGGTCAAGCCAACCGAGGGCTGAAAGCCGTCAGCGATCGGCCACTCGCTCGGCACGGACATTCGATACACGCCCAACGACCTCGTGCGCGATTGGCAGGGGACGGTCTCGTCATCTCGTCGGCGGTGGGGTGTGGCTGGTAGGGCCTTGGGCGGCCGGGTGGCGCTCTCGATGCGATCGGTGTGCTGGTGGTCGGACAGCAGATGACGCTCGGCGGTAACGACTTCTGCCCTTTTCGCGGTTTGGGTCTGAGGGTGATCACCGCGCCGGCGGTATCGGCGCCCAGTCCTTGGTAGCCGGCGTCGGCGAGGAGACTCAAGGACTCGCAACCACGCACGAGGTCGCTAGCACCCCGGCCTGTGCCTACCGGCGTCGAGCGGCGCGGCGTTCGAGGTTCTCCCGAAACGCGAACAACGCCAGCGGCCCCAGGGCGCTCACCACGAATGCCGGCACCGGCACCCACGGAACACCGTCAACGAGCGACGCGACGAAGCTGGCCCCGAAGGCCAGCAGAGCGGCCGCCATCGTGTACGCACCGCTGGAGTTGTCGCCGAGGAGGTACTTCGGGCGCTCCTTGCGCAGCCGCCACAGCCGGTAAACCTGCAGCACCATGAGTACGAACGTCGGCGGCAGCAGCGTGAACACCAACGCGGCTCCCGGCGTCCACGGCGCGCGCACGTACTGGCCCTCGACGGTGACGAGGTGCCCGTGCCACATGCCCGCCCGAACAATCTGCCCCTCGTCGACATCGAGGAACGCCTCTCGCTCCCGCGTCAAGGACGTCCCTTCGTCGCCGCTGGGCAGGCGGAACCGGACCGCTTGCGAGGTGCCGTCGCCGCCGAAGCCGCCCTTGGCACTGGCGTAGCTGACCTCCACGACCTCCGCCGACGCCGGCGCGAGGGCGCCCGCGCGATACGCGGAGTACGCTGCCGTCTCCACGTACACGCGGTGTCCGAAGTAGGCCAGAAGGACGGCGGCGATCATGCCGGATATGATCGCCACCCAGACGCGGAACCGGACATCTTCCGGTGAGACCGGTGGCACACCGCCACGCCGCCTCGCCGATGCCATGCTCCGCATACTAGTAAGGGGCCACCACCGCCGGGACCGGCGAAGTGGCTACCGCTCCAGCCACCGAATACCCGAAGTGCCACTCGCCTCGGCGAACAGCCGAGGACCCGTCGGGGTCGCACTCGGTTCCGCACGACCGCGCACGACCATCGGCGAGGCGCTCACCGACCGCAGATCAACCGCCGAGGCGGCGTACGGGACGTCAGCGGGTCTTGGCGAAGGTGACGAAGCTCTGCCATACCTCCGGGTCGAACTGGAGCGTGCCGCCCTCGCGGTCCTTGGTGTCGCGGACGAGCACCACGCCGGGCAGGTTGTCGGCCACCTCCACACACGACCCGCCGTTGGTGCCGGAGCGAGTCGACTTGTGCCACCTGGCACCGCTCATGTCCATGTCTGCGCCGCTTCCTTGATCAGATCGAGTGACTGCCTGCGTGAGAGAGCTTCGCCTCTGGTCGACTCCCACGTTCGCTGGAGATTAGCAAGGTCATCGGCCCCGTTCACTACCTGTGCTCGCACCTGGTGGTCGAGATGTGCAACCACCGAGCCGTCGCCCAGGGTGGCCAGGATGAATCCTCCCTGCAGGCCAGGGTAGACCCCCGCCTCCTCGGTGACCACGAGGATCTGCACGTGCGGCAGCTCGGCCATCTTGACGAGGTGGTCGATCTGTTCACGCATGACGCTGGCATGTCCGTTGATCTGCCGACGAAGAACCATCGCGTCAAGGACCGCCACCAGCGGCGTGGGCACCTCTCGGGTCACGATCGTCTGCCGCTCCAGCCGGGACACCACCCGCTGCTCGACGTCGTCGGGCGGGAGTAGGCCGGTAGCGAACATCGCTCGCGCGTACGCCTCGGTCTGCAGAAGGCCGGGCACGAAGGCGGGCTCGTACCAACGCAGCAGGGTTGCCTCACGCTCCAACCCGATCCACTCGCGCAACCACTCGGGGTCGACCTTGGACAGCTCTCGCAGCATTCGCGTGAATCGGCCGCCCTGCTGCCGGTCGCATCCCGGGTCGTGTGCTCGGTCAACGGCCAGGGCGTAGTCGGTCGTCGGTGGGCGACCCCCGGTCTCCACCGAGCTGACGTGCGAGGCCGAGTAGCCGATGGTCCTGCCGAAGTCCTCCTGGCTGAGGCCAAGGGTGGTTCGCAGCAGGCGAAGCTCCATCACCACGTAGTCCGTCACGCTGCCCATCGACTTCCCATCTCCTGCCCAGCCTCTGCGGTGTGTCTGTCACTGCTGTCCGGTGGCGCTCACTGTTGGCGTATCACCAGCTCAGTCGGCATGAGCGCCTGTCGAAGTCAGACCGATCCTAACCAGACTGTCACTCATGCGGACCTGCTCCTCGCCGAGCGTAGCTGGGGCGGGTCCTGCCCTGGGGCCGCCCGTGTTCCCCCGTGCAGGGGCGGCCCCTTCCCAACTTCGAGGAGGTCGACGTGCGTATCCCGTTCTTCCGGTGCCGGGCGAAGGAGCAGCCGACGCTGCCTCGCCGAGTGCGCGGGACCAACCTGCCGGAGTGGATGCGCCTGCCGACGCAGCCCTACCCCCAGCAGGGGCCCGGCCGCGCCGGCGGACTGACCCCGGCCCAGCAGTGGCGCGCGAACGGGGGCCGCTGGTGACCGTTCTCGGCGGCATCCGCACGGTCACCGGCCACATCGGCTCCCAGCCAACCTGGGACTGCGAGGCGTGCGGCCAGCCATGGCCGTGCCCGGCCTTCCAGGCGATCCCGCCGGACCAGCTCACCACGTCGACCCTCATCCCCGCCATGGCGTTGTTGGTGCCGAGTGCCATCAGGGACCTGCGCGGACGCCCCGAAGGGCCGGAACCGCCGGAGATCGTGAAACGGTTCCTGTGGTTCCTGCCGCTGAACGACGACGAGGCCCGAGCCATCGCGTTGAGGCTGCGATGATGGTCGGCCGACTCATCCCCCACCTGCCGATGCGTCCGCTGTGGCGGTGCCGCAACTGCGGCGCGGAGTGGCCCTGCCAACCCGCCCGGCTGTCCCTGCTCATCGAGTACCGGGAAGACCGCATCGCCCTGATGGTCTACCTCGCACAGCAGATGACCGAGGCGCACCACCAACTCGCCCAGCTCAACCCCGACCGACGGGTGGACCTGACCGACCGCTTCCTCACCTGGGCCAGGGCCCGAGGATGAACGCGAACGCGCCAGGATCGGCACGTCGGCGGAGAATTCGGCAGGATGGTGTGATGACAGGCGCGGATCGACGTGGCCTCGGTCGGCTGTTCGACGAGGTGCCGGAGCTCTACGACCGGGTCCGGCCGGGATACCCCGACGAACTGTTCGCGGACCTCGTCACCATCACCGGTATGGACGAAGGGTCGCCGATGCTTGAGGTGGGCTGCGGTACCGGTCAGGCGACACGTTCGCTGGCTGCGCTCGGCTGTCCGGTGACCGCCATCGAGCCGGGCGCGGGCATGGCCGCACTCGCTCGCCAGCGGCTCGCCGCCTTCGGCAACGTCACGGTCGAGGCGTCGACGTTTGAGGAGTGGGACGACCACGGCGCACGCTTCGATGTCCTCGTGGCCGCGTCGGCCTGGCACTGGGTCGATCCGTCGATCGGCTGGCCGCGAGCACACGACGTGCTCCGCGCGGGAGGCTGGATGGCGCTGCTCGGCCACGTCGTTGTCCGTTGGCCGGGAGAGCCGGAGGTGTACGCGGAGACCGCCGATCTCCACGAGCGGTTCTCCCCCGGAAATCCGGACTGGGGTCATCCTCCACTCGAGGACGACGTGCGCAGCACCGACGAGGGCTGGGGACTGGTCGAGGATCCCGGCGACCTGTTCGGCCCCACGATCGTGCGTTGGTACCCGACGGTTCAGTGGTTCGACGGGGACGGCTTCGCCGATCTCCTTCGCTCGCAGTCTCCGTACCGAAGGCTCGATCGTGACGTCCGTGAACCCCTGCTCGACGCCATCGCCGAGCGAATCCGCACCCGGATGGGCGACCGAGCAGCACGCCGTTACCTCAGCGTCCTCCGTGTCGGACAGCGCGCCGGGCGAGCCCAGGGACAAGGCGGAGTCGTAGCGCACAGCAGAGCCGCGGGCACCACCCCGTCGCCTGGTGTCGGCCGCGGCGACTGACCGCGGGGGCGTCCCGGCCGCGTACGCCGGGAACGCCGGCGATCTGCCGCTGTGGAACAGGCTGACCCGGGCGGTCGGGCGGCCGGACCGAGTCGGTGGCCGCCCCGCTGGACGGGGTGGTCGCGCCGCTGACGGGGCCGCTCAGCCGATGAGGCCGGCATCGCGGGCGAGGAGCGCGGCCTGCACCCGGTCGGTCACCCCGAGCTTGGCGAAGACCGCGGAGAGCTGGTTGCGTACCGTCTTCTCGCTGATCCCGAAACGCCGGGCGATGCGGGCGTTGGTCTCGCCGGTCGCCAGGTGCCGCAGGATGTCCCGCTCGCGGGGGGTCAGCTGGTCGAACGGCGGCGGCAGCTCGACCGGCTGGCGTTGCAGGGTGGTCAGCACCTGCGGACCGACCCGGGGGCCGAGGACGAGACCACCGCCGGCCACCGTACGCAGAGCGTCGATGATCACGTCCGGATCGGTGTCCTTCAGCACGTAACCCCGGGCGCCGGCCCGCAGCGACCGGTTCACCACGTCCTCGTCGTCGGCCATGGTCAGCATGAGCACCCGGGTCTCCGGCCGGGACTGCAGGATCCGCCGGGTCGCCTCCACGCCGTCGCCGTCGGGCAGCGCCACGTCCATCGCGACGACCGTCACCCGTTCGGTCACGACGCTGCTGACCGCCTCGGCGCAGGTGGCCGCCTCGACGATGCCGTCGACCCAGTTCTCCCCTTCGAGCATCGTCCGCAGACCGCGCCGGACCACCGGATGGTCGTCCACGATCAGCACCCGAATTCGCTCGGCCATCCCCGTCGCCCCGTTCTCCTGCCCGTCCCGTCCCTACGGCTCATCCTCTCAGTCGGCCCGCCCACCCGTGTCGGCCTCGGGCGGCGGCGGGACCGGGGCGTCCACCGTGGACGTCAGGGCCCCGGTGGGCGTCGGCGGGGCTTCGGGTACGGGTCGGCACGGCAGCCGTACCCGGATCAGGGTGCCCCGCGGCTCCCGGCCGGTGACCTCGCACTCGCCCCCCAGCTCGGCGGCGCGTTCCCGCATCGAGTCCAGCCCCACCCCACCCGGCCGGGGCCCGGCGATGCCGACGCCGTCGTCGGACACCTCGATCACCAGCGCCCGCCCCTGCCGCACCACCACCTCGCAGGAGTGGGCCCGGGCGTGCCGGGCCACGTTGGCCAGCGCCTCCCCGACGATTCGGTAGGCCGCCACCTCGACGGCGGCCGGCAGCCGGGGCAGGGCGTCCTCGATCCGCAACCGCACACTCAGGTTCGGCCCGTCGAAGCGTTGGCATTCGGCCCGCAGCGCCGACTCCAGCCCCCGGTCCAGGGCGGCCGGGCGCAACTCGTCGACCAGCTGACGCACCTCGCCGGTGCAGGTGCGCAGGTCGTCGGCGAGCCCGTCGAGGATCTGGGTCAACCGCTCCTGGTCGGTGCCGGCGAGCTTGCGGGCCGCGCGCACCTGCATCGACATGCCGGCGAAGGCCGGGCCCAGCCCGTCGTGCAGGTCGCGGCGCAGGCGTCGCCGTTCCTCCTCGCGCGCCATGACCAGCCGTTCCCGGGACTCCCGCAGGTCGCGGATCAGCCGGGCGGACGCCGCCGCCACCGAGGCGTGCAGCGCGACGTCGCTGAGCAGCCGGCGCTCGACCGGGGTGAACCGGGCGCCGGCCGACCGGTTGGCCACCACCAGCCGCCCCACCCGTTCGCCGTGGGTCACCATGTCGAACCGCTCGACCGAGGTGGTCGCCCGACCGTGCTCGGCGTGCAACTGCCCCGGCCGGCCGGCGTCGTCGCCGCCGAGTTCCACCGCCACGTACGGCACCTGGAGCGAACGGGCGATCGTGCCGGTGAGCAGCGGCAGCACCGCCTGCGGCTCCACCGTCCGCTCCAGCAGGTCACCCAGGCGGGCCAGCACCGCGTACGGCTCGTCCCGGTCGCCGTAGAGCAACCGGTTCACCCCGCGTTGCACCCGGTTCCGCAGCGGTTCGAAGGTCACCGCGATCAGACCGGTCGCCACCAGTGAGGCGTTCGAGGTGTCGCCCGGCAGCACGAGGTCGCGCAGCAGCGCCACGGTGGCCACGAAGGCGGCGATCACCAGCAGGCTCATCACCACCCAGACCAGCGTTCGGTTGATCACCTGCTCCAGCCCGTACAGCCGGTACCGGAGCACGGCCAGGGTCATCGCGCCGGGGACGGCGACCACCATCAGCACCCAGCCGCCGGAGAGGTTCAGCCAGTCCAGCCCGAAGCCGAGCAGGAAGAACGCCGCAGCCGCCAGCAGGCAGGCGAGCTGTTGGCGCGCCTCACCGGTGGCCCGCCGCCAGCGCCCCGCCAACGATCCGAGCACCCCGACCACCAGCAGCATTTCGACGGCGATCGTGACCAGGGCGACGCGGACCAGCAGTTGCGCCTCCCGGGTGGCCGCCGGCGCGGCGGACAGGAGCAGCCCCGTGGGATCGCTGGTGGCGGCCACCGCCAGCGCGACGGCCGCGACCCCGGTGGTGATGACGAGCCCGGCGGCGACCGGGCGCCAGCGCCGTCCGGGCAATCGGCCGTCCGGGAAGACCAGCAGGGCCAGGAAGATCAGGCCGTACGGCGGCCACCACAGCCACTGGCTCAGCCAGGCCACCGGTGCCAGGTGCAGCCAGCTCAACGCCAGGACCGCCGCGCCGGCGGTGAGCCCGGCCGCCACCATGAGCCGCCCGACGAGGTGTCCGGGCACCCCGGCGAGCACCAGCCCACCGAGGGCGGTGAACGACACCGCGATCGCGCCGGTCAGCGCCGCCGGCCCGCCCAGGGCCGGGTCGTGGTTCCGCCACTGTCCGATCAGGACGAGTACGGCGATGGCCAGCCCCAGCGCGGCCAGGCCGCGGCGGGGGGCGGTGGGTGGGCCGGCGGTCGACGGCAAGGTGTGCCCTCCGGGCGGTCGTGGTGGTCGGGCGGTCCGGTGTGGCTCAGTGCGCCCAGCCGGCCACGTGCATGGCGTTGTGCATCCAGTTGCCTCTGTCGTGTTCGAGGTGGTCCGGCAGGGCGCCGAGGTCGTGCGACAGGTCCGGGCCGTCGAGGGCGGGCACCTCGGCGAGGGCCTCTTCCAGGGAGATCCGGGACTGGGCGAGCACCTCCGGATGGTCGCGGACGTACCGCACCAGGTGACTCACGACCGCCCGCACCCGAGCCCGGACGGCCTCCGGGTCAGCCGCGTCGTAGCCGGTCTGGAGGTCCTCCAGCCGCCAGTCCGCGGAGAAGCGGGGGTGCAGCCGACGGCCGGTCACGTCGAAGAACTCGATGCCGCCGGCGAGCTTCTCACCGTGGTCGGCAGCCGCGAGCAGCTCGGCGAGATTCTGGTAGACGTGACAGAAGGTGTCGTTCGCGGCGATCAGCAGGATCCGCCGATCGTCGCCGGTGTTCAGGGTCATGCCTGCTCCTCGGATGAAGTACCCGGCCGCCGGCCCCGGTACCGCCGACCCGGCGCAGCGTAGGTGACGGGCGTCCACAGTGGCACCGGCCGGGTGGGCCCGGTGGCCGTCCGCGAACGTCCCGCTCATCGTCCCCGGAGCGATGTCCCGCCGGCCCGGGGCGGATGTCCCGGGCCGGCGGGCGGTACGCCGCCTGCGGGTCAGTGCACGCTCGCGTTGGTCGCCCGGGTCATGTCGACCAGGGCCCTGACCTTCGGCAGTCCCTCGGTGTGGCCGCCGGAGCGTACCCGCGCCGACCAGTGGTCGTAGCGCTGCCTGAGCAGGGCGAGCCGGGCGGCGGCGGTGCCGGCCAGGCAGGCGCTCACCGGTTCCCGCGGCTTGTCGGGGATGTCCGCCTGCACGCAGCCGACCCCGTACTGGCCCTGGTTGCGCTGCGGGTCGAAGCCGGACTTGTCGCCGGCGCACGCGTCCCAGTCGACCACCTGCTCGCAGTCGGCGTAGTTGACGACCGCCTGGGTGAACGCGTTGTACAGGTGCCGGTTGAGCGACTGGTCGGTGTCGTTGCGCGGGCGGGTGTAGTCGGCGGGGAGCCCGTTGGCGCCGAAGAGCAGCGCGTTGAGGCTGTCGTCCTGCTCCAGCGCGCTCGCCCAGCCCAGCTCGGTGTACGCCTGCAGCATGCGCAGCGCGTTGGAGACGGCCTTGCCCCGCTGCCACAGCGTCTGGGCCACCCCCCAGGTGTCGGGGCTCGGCGGGTTGGGGCCGGTGCCGGCGCGCATCACCCGGTAGAAGTACTTCTGCCGGCCGGCGAGCATCGCCGCGGCCTTCGTCCGGGCGGTCGCCGCCTGCGCCGTGCTCACCGGGATGGCCGCCGACTCGAACGCCGCCCGGTACGTGCCCCAGCGCTCGTTGAGGTACTTGTTCTCGTCGTAGCAGTAGCCGCTGGGTGTCGGGGACGTCGTGCTCCAGGAGCAGTAGGTGCCGATCGGGAAGACCCGGGTCGCGGTCTGCACCTCCTGCCAGTCACCGGTCGCCCACTTGACCCGGGACCGCACCGTGATCTGGAGGTCTCCGCGCCAGGTGTGGAACCGTGGGCCCTCGTTCTCCTCGACGTTGACGAACTGCGCCTCGTAGCAGGTGGAGAAGGTCGGCTTGTGCCCCGGCGGCATCGCGTGGTGGGTCAGGTGGAAGGGGTTGGGCAGGTTGGCGCGGCGGATGGTGGCCGGCACCGATCGGCCGGGCCGGTTGCCGGTGCAGGCGCTCATCGACTCGTTCTCCGGGATCCGGTTGGCAGCCGGGAGTTCCTGCTCCGGGCTGCCCCACATGTCGTGCACCGGCGCGGGCTGGTCGTGCCCGTTCCAGATCACGCCCTTGCGCACCTCCTCCACCTGCTTGTTCCAGGCGACGACCGCGTTGCGGTAGTCGGCCATCAGCCTGGTGAACAGGTCGTTGGTGGTTCCGTCGGACCTCGGGCGGTTGAACTCCCGTACCCGCTCGTTGATCGTGTCGCCGGCGGCGGCGACGGCGGCGGCCCGGCCGGGGTGGACCTGGTTGGCGTACGCCGGATTCTCCAGTTGCAGGATGTTGTAGACGCGGGCCGCGGTGCTCCAGGCGGCGGCGTTGGCGACCGACCCGGTGGTCCAGGTGCCGCCGACCTCGGCGCGGGCCCACTGGGACAGGTAGTTGATCGACCCCTCGGGCAGATAGAGGTCGAGCACGCTCACCGGATCGGTGAGGCTGGTGCCGGCCGGGACGGTGAAGGTCCCCTCCTGCGCGGCGTCGACGGTGGCGAACTTGAAGGTGGGCGACTCGGCCTTGGGGTAGTACACGGTGGAGTAGTCCGGGATCGGCTGGCCGGCGATCTCCCGGTGATGGACGTAGGTGGTGATGACCGAGTTCAGCTCCGACTTCGCGATGTTCTCCAGCGCGACGTGGGTGGCGAGCGCCATCGAGTCGACCTTGCGTTCGATGGTCTGCAACTGGGTGGCGATCCGACCGAGGTTGGCCCGTACCTCGTCGATCGCCTTCAGCAGCTCGCCGAGCTGGGCGATCAGCCCGGAGTACATCTCCTTGAGCGCCGACTCGATCCGGTCGAACCGCTTGTCGATGCCCTGGGCCAGCCGGTTGATCTGGTCGCGGAGCTTGCCGATCTCGGCCCGGACGGCGGCGTTGGGGTCGCCCCCACCGGTGAACAGGCCGATCAGGCTGGCCGCCGCGCCGAGCAGGTTGCCGGTCAGCACCGCCGTGCCCATCGCGACAGCGGCGGTGCCGAGGCCCTGCCCGAGCACCGTCATCATGTAGGTGTTGATGGCGGTGACCGAGGTGACCACGGCCTTGCCGATGGTTTCGAGTTGCTTGCCGAAGCCGGGGTCGGCGAAGCCGACCAGGGTGGAGAGCACGCCGACGGTGGATCCGAGGCCCTCGAATATGATCTTGTTCTCGGCGGTCTTCCGCTTCTCCTCGTCGATCACCGCCTGGCTCGGCTTCGGGTCCTCGTTCACCGGGTGGGCGGTGGAGCGGGAGATCACCTCCTCCACCCGGGTCCGGCCGCCGGCGTCGAGCGCGGCCAGTGCGGCGAACGCCCGCTCCTGAGCCAACGCCCGGTAGGCGGTCGCGTCGTTGCGTCTGTCGCGGATCGCCGCCAGCGGCACGTAGTACCCGAGGGTTCCGGTGTTGCCGCCGGCCCGTGGCTCGTGGATCCTCGTGGCCAACAGGGTGTCGACCGGGGTGCGGACCCCGGCGCCGGTGCGCCCCGCGAACGCGGTGTCCCACCCGGTGGCGAGCGCGTCGTCGGCGGCGGCCCGGCGGTGCAGCTCCGTCCAGGTCGCCCGGACCAGATCCCGGGAGCGGGCGTTCCAGGCCGCGTCCTGGTAACCGCCGCGCACCAGGTTCAGCGCGTCCGGCACCACGTTGGCGCCCTCCGCTCCGACCGTGCTGGCCAGGAAGGCGCGTACCGCGGGGCCGTTGGTGACCGCGCCGGTGCTGGTCGCCTGGCCGAGCCGGGCCAGGACGGCCATCGCCGCGGCGAACCGGGACCGCTCGTCACCATCGCTGTCGGGCGCGGCGGCGTCGGCGACCGCCCGGGTGGCCGCCACGTGCCCGGCCACCTGACCGGCGTCGGCCCCCTGGTGGGTGGCACGCCAGTCCAGCAGCTCGGCGGTGAGCAGGGCGTCCTTCAAGCCGGCCGCGCCGGCGTCACGGGTCTGCACCACCGCCCCGAAGAGCGCGCCGTGCACCGTCTGCTCGTCGAAGGGCACCGGGTCGGCGGCCCGGGCGGGCGTCTGGTGCATCGTGACCAGCAGCGCCGCGACGAGTGCCACGGCACCCCACCCACCGCTGCCGCCGGGCCCGCGGCGTCTTTCCCGGCGACCCGGCATGACGATTCGGAGAAGCGCACCGCTCCCCGATCGTCCGATTGGTGCTTCCGCTGTCCTCACCGCTGCTCCTCTCGCCGGGCGGGTCCCCACCCGCCTGCTGAGGACCGACCCTGGCGGTTCGGTCGTCCCCGCGGGCAGGGACATCCGTCCCCCGGCAGCGGGGACAGCTGGAAGCGAGCGGGCCCCGGACGGGGCGTCGGGGTTCAGCCGCGGCGGCCCTGGAGCCAGCGCAGGAGGTCCGGCGGGATGGCCGGGCCCGTCGAGGGCTGCGGGCCGGGCGACGGCGCGGGCGGCTCCGGGCGGCGCATGTCGCCGGCCAGTTCCGGGCTCGGGGCGGTGAAGCCGCGCTCCGGCTGGCCGTCCACCGCCGTCCGGATGATCCGGGCGACCGCCGCGATCACCTGTGACTGCACGGCCGCGCCGACGGCGTCGCTCGGGTTGTCCGGGTTGGCGGCGATACCGGCCACCGCGACCTGCGGGGTGAACCCGACGAAGGTCTCGGTGGCGTTCTGCTCCGAGCTGCCGGTCTTGCCGGCCACCGGGCGGCCGACGATCCGGTCCACCCCGCTGGCCGTCCCGCCGTTGCACTGCCCGTACGCGGACTGCTGCCCGACCGGGCAGCGCGCGGCGTCGGTGGCGGCCCGGGCCACGTCCTGGCTCAGCACCCGCTTGCAGGAGGGCTGGCCGACGGGCAGTTTCCTGCCGTCCGGCGCGGTCACCGACTCCACCGGCGTCGGGGCGCAGTACATGCCCTCGGCCGCCACGGTGGCGTACGCGTTGGCCAGGTCGAGCGGGGTGGTGGCGGCCACGCCGAGCGTGAACGCCCCCCAGTTCGCGGCGTCGTGCGCCGCGAAGTCGGCGTCGGACCGGGCCCGGAAGGTGATGCCCAGACGCTGCGCCATCTCCACGACCTTGTCCTCGCCGACCTGCTCGGCCAGCCAGACGAAGTAGGTGTTCACCGAGCGGCCGAAGGCGTCCCACATCATGCGGTAGCCGTCCATCCACTCCGGGTTGGCGTTGGCCGGGCACCACCGGCCGTCGCAGCTGCCCTCGCCCTCGGCCGGGTAGCGGGTCGGCAGCCGGCTGGGGGCGTCGAACCCGGTCGAGAGGGTACGCCCCGACTCCAGCGCGGCGAGCATTGTGAAGAGCTTGAACGTGGACCCGGCCTGGTAGCCCGCGATGCTGCCGCCGCCGGATACCAACGGGTTGACGGTCTGGCCGGCCGCCACGCCGTACTGGCGGTTGACCGCCATGGCGAGGATCCTTCCGGTGCCCGGCTCGACGGCCGCGACCGGCAGCGCCCGCCTGTCGCCGGTGGCGTAGACCGCGCGGGCCTCCTTGACGGCGGTGGCCTGCACCTGCGGGTCGAGGGAGGTGACCACCGTGTAGCCGCCCCGGCGCAGCGCCTGCTCCCGCTCCTGCGGGGTGGCGCCGAAGGCCGGCTGGTCCAGCCACCAGCGCCGCAGGTAGTCGCAGAAGAAACCGTCGTCGGCGGGTCGGGTGGCCACACAGCCGTTGGGTTGGGCGGTCGGGTGCAGCACCAACTTCCCGGCGTTGGCCCGGTCGGCCTGCGCCTGGGTGATCGCGCCGGTGCCGACCATCGCGTTCAGCACGTACCCGCGCCGGGCCAGCGCCGCCTTGGCGTCGCCGTCGATCGGGCTGTACTCGTCCGGTGACTGGACCAGGCCGGCGAGCAGGGCGGCCTGGTCGAGGGTCAGGTCGGCCGGCGTCTTGCCGAAGTAGCGCTGGCTGGCCGCCGCGATGCCGTACGCGCCGGAGCCGAAGTACGCGATGTTCAGGTACCGGTTGAGGATCTCGTCCTTGCTGAGCTTGCGCTCCAGCGCGTTGGCGTACCGGATCTCCTGGAGCTTGCGCCCGATGGTCTGTTCGGTGGCCGCCTGCCGTTCCTGGGCGGTGCGCTGCGGATCGGTCTTGAGCACGTTGCGGACGTACTGCATGGTGAGCGTGGAGCCGCCCTGGACGTCCCCGCCGGTCAGGTTGGCGACCAGGGCGCGGGCGATGCCGCGTAGGTCGGCCCCGCCGTGCGTGTAGAAGCGCCGGTCCTCCGCAGCCACGATCGCCTGCCGCATCACCGGGGCGATCTCGGCCAGTGGCACGTCGGTGCGGTTGACGTCGTAGAAGGTGGTGAGCAGCGTCCTGCCGTCGTTGGCGTAGACGTAGGAGCGCTGCGCGGTGGCCGGGGTGGCGAGCACCGCCGGCAGGTCGTCGTACGCCCCGAGCGCCGCCTTGGCGGCGTATCCGGCCAGCAGGTTGCCCGGCAGTGCGGCGACCGCGAGTACGAGACCGGCCAGCACGCCGGCGAGCAGCACGGTGAAGAGCCGCGACAGCGGCGTCCGGGGACGGGGCATGAACCCCAGGATGACCAGGCCGGCGACCGGCAGGCCACCCGGGACCGCGATTGTCAGCTAACTCACGGCCGTCTGCCAGCGACTTCTCCGCCCCGTTGCCGCCGCGTCCCGTCTCCCTCCCCTCTTCTCCATAAGTCACCGCCGTCCCTCGCCTGGCTGACCGAGAGGTTCACGCGGAATCGGGGGCAGTCGTCTTGACCGGCCCGGAACGGGCGAGCCGGTGGACGGGCGCCCGCTGCGCCGACGACCACCTGGGGCAGCGGTGTCCCGGTGGACTCGTGCGGCGGGGCGGGAGGGG
>NZ_SMKN01000101.1 GCF_004348675.1 Micromonospora sp. KC606
GGTGTGGGGAGGGTGGCGCGGCGGGCGCGGACGGCCTGGGCGAGGTGGCCGAGGACCTCATCGGTGGTGTCCCAGCCGATGCAGGCGTCGGTGATCGAACGCCCGTAGGTCAGCTCGCGGGTCGGGTCCAGATCCTGCCGGCCGTCGAGCAGGAAGCTCTCCAGCATGATGCCGACGACGCCGCGCTGACCGGCGGCGAGCTGCGCCGCCACGTCCGCCACGACCTTCGGCTGGTTGCGGTGGTCCTTGCCGCTGTTGGCGTGGCTGGCGTCGACCACCACCCGCTCGGGCAGCCCGGCGGCCCGCAGCAGGTCCAGCGCGCCGGCGACCGACCCGGCGTCGTAGTTCGGGCCGTCGTTGCCGCCCCGCAGCACGAGGTGCCCGTCGGCGTTGCCCCGGGTGTGCATGATCGCCGGCGTGCCGGAGACGTCGATGCCGGGGAACACGTGCGGCACGCCCGCCGCCCGGATCGCGTCCACCGCCGTCGAGATGCTGCCGTCCGGGCGGTTCTTCATGCCGATCGGCATGGACAGGCCGGAGGCGAGCTGCCGGTGCACCTGGCTCTCCACCGTCCGCGCGCCGATCGCCCCCCAGGCGACGGTGTCGGCGATGTACTGCGGGGTGATCGGGTCGAGGAACTCGCAACCGACCGGCAGACCGAGACGCAGCACGTCGAGCAGGAGCGCCCGGGCGGTGCGCAGCCCTCGGTTGACGTCACCCGAGCCGTCCAGCGCCGGGTCGTTGATCAGCCCCTTCCAGCCCACCGTCGAGCGCGGCTTCTCGAAGTAGACCCGCATCACCACCAGCAGGTCCTCGGCGTGCCGGTCGGCGGCCTCGCGCAGCCGGCTGGCGTAGTCCAGGGCGGCTGCGGGGTCGTGCACCGAGCAGGGGCCGACCACCACCAGCAGCCGGTCGTCGGCGTGGTCCAGCACCTGGCCGACCGCGCGTCGCCCGGCCAGCACGGCCGAGGTGAGCGAGGCGTCCAGGGGCAGATCGTGCAGGAGTAGGGCGGGGGTGGTCAACGGCACGACACGGTCGATCCGCTGGTCGATGACCGCGCCGGTCTCCGGGGTCGTCACGGTGGGATTCCTTCCGCCGACCGTGCCCGGGGCCGGTACCCGGGTCGAGCCGGCTGCTCGTACGCAAAAGGGCAGGAACTTCAGCTCCTGCCCGGCCGGCTCGAACTCAGGTGACGTCAGCTCATGGCGAGGTCACCGGCGTCGGAGCCGGCTGCCTAAACCATCGATACGAACACGTCACGTCGACCAGCGTACCCGACGGTCGGGGAAGGCTCATCGGGCCGTCCGCAAAGCCTCGCCTGGAGTTTACCTGCGTCGATTCCCCCGTCGGTAACTTCGTCGGCACCAACAGCAAACTGGGAGGTCTCGATGGACCGTCGCTCCGTCCTGCGCGCCACCGTCGCCGGTGGGGCCGCCGCCTTCGCCGGCAGCCTCTGGTCCGGTGTGGCGTCGGCCGCCCCGGCCCAGCCCGGCCCCAGCCCGTACGGTCCGCTCGGTGCCGCCGACGTCAACGGACTCCAACTCCCCGCCGGCTTCACCAGCCGGGTGATCGCCCGCTCCCGGCAGGTCGTCGCCAACACCTCGTACACCTGGCACGACGCCCCCGACGGCGGCGCCTGTTTCACCGCCGGCACCGGCTGGATCTACGTCTCCAACTCGGAGATCACCCCCGGTGGCGGGGCCTCGGCGATCCGGTTCCACGCCGACGGGACGATCGCCTCGGCGTACCGGATCCTGTCGAACACCAACCAGAACTGCGCGGGCGGCGCCACGCCGTGGGGCACCTGGCTCTCCTGTGAGGAGGTCAGCCGCGGCTTCGTCTACGAGACGTACCCGCAGGGCGGCACCAGCGCCGTGCAGCGCCCGGCGCTGGGACGGTTCAAGCACGAGGCGGCGGCGGCCGACCCGGACCGTCGGGTGATCTACCTCACCGAGGACGAGAGCAGCGGCTGCTTCTACCGGTTCAGGCCGACCGTCTGGGGCGACCTGTCCAGCGGGACGCTGGAGGTGCTGGTCGCCGGCACCGCCACCAGCGGCCCTGTGACCTGGGCCCCGATCCCCGACCCGGACGGCTCCCCGACCTCCACCCGCAGCCAGGTCTCCGGGGCGAAGAAGTTCAACGGCGGCGAGGGCTGCTGGTACGCCGACGGCACCTGCTGGTTCACCACGAAGGGCGACAACCGGGTCTGGGCGTACGACGCGGTCAACCAACGCATCGACCTGGCGTACGACGACTCGCTGGTCTCCGGCACCGCCCCGCTGACCGGGGTGGACAACATCACCGGCACCGGCTCGGGGGACCTGTACGTCGCCGAGGACGGCGGCAACATGGAGATCAACCTGATCACGCCCGGCGGGGTGGTCGCGCCGTTCGTACGGATCAACGGGCAGGGCAGCTCGGAGATCTGCGGCCCGGCGTTCTCCCCGGACGGCAGCCGGCTCTACTTCTCGTCCCAGCGCGGCACCTCCTTCTTCTCCTCCGGCGGCATCACCTACGAGGTGCGCGGGCCGTTCCGCTGACCGGCGAGCACCGGCCCCGCGTCCGCCGGTCGCCCTGCCGGCCGGTCGCCTGCCACCGGCCCGGCCCAGGCGACCGGTGTGGCGGGGACCATGCCGGCGTGCCGGCTGCCCGGTCGGGGTAACACCCCTCGGCATGACCCACGAGCAGAGCGACCAGGAACGGACGGAGTCCCGCGCCCACCTGCTGCCGGAGGAGGCGGCGGCCGGCAGCGACGACCCGCAGGCGCAGGCCGAGGCCATCCTCACCGAGTCCGACATCCGCGAGGAGGACCAGAACGCCGCACCCGACACGGTGCTGGAGCACCGCACCTCCGAGCAGACGGCGACCCCGATCGAACCCCCGGACTAGACACGCGGCGGCCACCGCGTCGACGCGCCCCGGCCCCGGCGGGACCCGGCGTAGGTCTGCTCGCGCAGCCAGGCGAGCGGACCCGCCGCCCGCAGGCCCGGCGGCAGATTGCCCACCGGGTCGAAGGCGAGCGTCGCGTCCGTCCGGGCGTCCAGCGGAGCACCGAGGGCCACCTGACCGAACGGTCGCCACGGACCGACGGCCGACGCGACCGCGAGCACCAGCCGCGGCGCCACCTCCCGGGTCGTCGCGGCTACCTCACCCAGGCTCCGCCCCAGGTCGGCCGACTCCGGGTCGGCCAGCGCCGCCAGCCAGAGCCGTCGCCTCCCCACCCGGTACGACATGATCGTGCTGTACGTCCCGGCGAAGCGCCGCCGGGGCAGCGGCAGGTGGCGCAGCACCGGCGCGGCGCCGCTGGAGCTGACCAGCAGGTCGAAGGGGCGGCCTCGCGGCCGGTGCAACCGGACCGCCAACCCCAGCACGTCCGGCCAGCTCCCCGGGGTGGGCACCCCCTTCGACAGCCGCGCCGTGGCCCGGTACCGCCCCGGGACGTCCAGCAGCCGGACCCCGGTCGGGTGGTCCGGCGTACCCCAGATCGTCACCTCGGCGGCGAAGCTGCGACCGGCGGGATGCAGCAGGCGGGCCCCGCGCCAATGGGCCAGGGCGGCGGCTGCTGCGGCGACGGCCGCCCCGAGGGTGATGGCGGTGGCGCGGCGGACGGGCATGCCCTCCGGATACCCCACGCCGCCCGGTCGATGCCCGCACCTGCGCGTCGGTCGATGCCCGCACCCGTCGCAGGCGGGGCTCGCCGGGCCACGGGGGAGTGCCTTTCCACCCCGGAGATCGGATAGCGTCGGGTCATGCCCGACAGCGGTTACCCCTGGCCCATCGAGACGACCCGACTGGACAACGGCCTTCGCGTGGTGGTGAGCGAGGACCGCACCGCGCCGGCGGTGGCGGTCAACCTCTGGTACGACGTGGGTTCCAGGCACGAGCCGGCGGGGCAGACCGGCTTCGCCCACCTCTTCGAACACCTGATGTTCGAGGGCTCGATCAACGTCGCCAAGACCGAGCACATGAAGCTGATCCAGGGTTCCGGCGGGTCGCTCAACGCCACCACCAACCCGGACCGCACCAACTACTTCGAAACCGTTCCGGCCGAGCACCTGGAACTGGCGCTGTGGCTGGAGGCCGACCGGATGGGCGGCCTGGTCCCGGCCCTGACCCAGGAGACGCTGGACAACCAGCGTGACGTGGTGAAGAACGAGCGCCGGCAGCGCTACGAGAACGTCCCGTACGGCGACGCTTGGCTGCGGCTGCTCCCGTTGCTCTACCCGCCGGGCCACCCGTACCACCACGCGACGATCGGCTCGATGGCCGATCTGAACGCCGCCGACCTGGCGACCTTCCAGGAGTTCCACGCCGAGTACTACGTGCCGAACAACGCGGTGCTCACCGTCGTCGGCGACGCCTCCGCCGCCGAGGTCTTCGCGTTGGCCGACAAGTACTTCGGCGCGATCCCCGCGCGGGCGGACATCCCCGCCGCTCCGGACGGCCGGAGTGTCGCGGCCACCGGCCGGGCCGCCGTCGAGACGGTCACCACCGACGTGCCCGCCCCCCGCGTGTACGTCGCGCACCGTACCCACCCGTTCGGCACCCCGGGGTACGACGTGACGACGGTGCTCGCCGCCGTGCTCGGCAGCGGCCGGGGCAGCCGCCTCTACCAGCGGCTCGCCGACGGCGAGCGGATCGCCCAGCCGGACACGGTCGGGGCGTACGGAGTGGACCTGGCGCACGCCCCGGCCCCGCTGATCGTCACCGCCACCGCCCGCCCCGGGGTCACCGCCGAGCGGCTGGCCGCCGGGGTCGCCGAGGTGGTCGACGAACTGGCCACCGTCCCGGTGACCCACGCCGAGCTGGACCGGGCCAAGGCGCTGCTGAGCACCGCCTGGTGGCGGCAGATGTCCACGGTGGACGGCCGCGCCGACACCCTCGGCCGGTACGCCACCCAGTTCGGTGACCCGGCGAAGGCCGCCGAACGGCTGCCCGCCTGGCTCGCGGTGACCGCCGAGCAGATCGCCGAGACGGCCGCCGAGGTGCTCGGCGCCGTCGACCGGGTGACCCTGACCTACGTGCCGGAGGAGGGCCTGTGAGCGCGAGGAGTGAGCGGCGCGGCCTGGACGTCCGGCGCGGCCCGCGACCCGTGAGCCCCGCAGTCGCGAACGGAAGGAGGGCCTGTGAGCGCGAGGAGTGAGCGGCGCGGCCTGGACGTCCGGCGCGGCCCGCGACCCGTGAGCCCCGCAGTCGCGAACGAAAGGAAGCTCTGATGACGCTCATCGCCACCCGTCCCGGCACGGGGGCTGCCCGCCCCTACCGGTTCCCGACGGTCGTCCGGCGGGAGGTCGCCGGTGGCCGGGTCGTCGCCGCGCACCTGCCGGGGCAGAACCTCGCGGTCGCGGTGCTGCTGCTCGACGCCGGGGCCGGCCGCGAACCGGTCGGCAAGGAGGGGCTCGCCGGGGTGCTCGCGAAGGCTTTGGAGGAGGGCACCGCGCAGCGGGACGCCACCGCGTTCGCCCTCGCCGTCGAGGGGCTCGGCACCGAGCTGGTCACCGGCCTGGACTGGGACTCCTTCCAGGTCAGCGTGCAGGTGCCGGTGGACAGACTGGGCGCCGCCGTCGAGCTGCTCGCCGAGGCGGTCCGCACGCCCCGCCTCGAACCGGACGACGTGCGCCGGGTCCGGGACGACGAGGCGAACGCGCTGCGGATGGACTGGGCGAACCCGGGCCCGCGCGCCGACGCGGTGCTCCGCGCCGACCTGTTCGGCCGCGACAACCGCTGGGGGCGGCCGATGCACGGCGACCCGGAGTCGGTGGCCGCCCTGGACGTCGAGGACGTCACCATCTTCCACTCCGAGTGGTTCATCCGCCCCGGCACCCTGGTCGTCGCCGGTGATCTGGACCGGCTGGACCTGGCCGCGCTCGGCGCGGCGGCGTTCGCCGGCACCGGTGGCGGCCCGGTGGACCGGGACGCCCCGATCGAGGTGCCGCCGCGTGCCGGGAGGCGGATCATTCTGGTGGACCGGCCTGGTTCGGTGCAGTCCACGTTGCGCCTCGGGCACCCGTCGCCGCACCGCGCCCACCCCGACCACGTGCCGATGACGCTGGCCGGCACGGTGCTGGGCGGGGCGTTCACCTCCCGGCTCAACCACCTGATCCGCGAGGTGCACGGCTACACGTACGGCATCCGGGGCGACTTCGCCTCGTCCCGCCGGTTCGGCCGGTTCGCGGTCGCGTCCGGCGTGCAGACCGCGGTGACCGCCCCGGCCCTGGTGGAGGCGGTGGGGGAGATCACCCGTACCCAGCTGACCGGGGTGACCGAGGACGAACTGGCGGTGGCCCGTTCGTGGCGGGCCGGTCAGCTCTCGGTCGAGTTGCAGAGCCCTCGGGCGATCGCCTCGGCGCTGACCACCCTGGTGGTGCACGATCTGCCGGACGACTACCACGCCCGGTTGCGCGAGTCGCTGCTCGCCGCCGACGTGGCGCAGGTCTCCGCCGCAGCCGCCGCGCACCTGCACCCCGAGTCGCTCACCCTCGTCGTCGAGGGTGACGCGGCCCTCATCCGGGACGACCTCGTCGCCGCCGGCCTGGGTGAGGTCACCGACCAGTCCGAGTGACCGCCGCCTGGGCGTCGATGCGAGATCTTGGTAGGGGGCGGTCCTGCCTTGGGCGCTTTCCTACCAAGATCTTTTCCCCATGTGATTCCGGTCGCGTCGGCCCGGGCGGTGGGAAAGGATTCCCGTGCGGCCCGGTCACCTGGGTAGCCTCGCGGGCATGAGGATCGGCATTGTGGGGGCCACCGGCCAGGTCGGTGGCGTGATGCGGCAGGTGTTGGCGGAGCGCGACTTCCCGGCGGAGCAGGTGCGGTTGTTCGCCTCCGCGCGGTCGGCCGGGCGTGCTCTGCCCTGGCGGGCCGGCGAGCTGACCGTCGAGGACGCGGCGACCGCCGACTACTCGGGGCTGGACATCGTGCTCTTCTCGGCGGGCAAGGGCACCGCGAAGGAGCTGGCCCCCCGGGTCGCCGCCGCCGGTGCCGTGGTGATCGACAACTCCTCGGCGTTCCGGATGGATCCGGCGGTGCCGCTGGTCGTCGCCGAGGTCAACCCCCACGCCATCACCGACCGCCCGAAGGGCATCGTCGCCAACCCGAACTGCACCACCATGGCCGCGATGCCGGTGCTGCGCCCGCTGCACGAGGAGGCGGGGCTGGCCGCTCTGGTCGTCTCGACGTACCAGGCGGTCTCCGGTGCCGGCGTGGCCGGCGTTGCCGAGCTGGACGAGCAGGTCCGCAAGGTCGCCGAGGACGCCGCCACGCTCGCCTTCGACGGCTCGGCCGTGGAGTTCCCCGCCCCGCGCTCGTTCGCCCGGCCGATCGCCTTCAACGTCCTGCCGCTGGCCGGCTCGATCGTCGACGACGGCTCCGCCGAGACCGACGAGGAGCAGAAGCTCCGCAACGAGAGCCGCAAGATTCTGGAGATTCCGGGCCTGAGGGTCTCCGGCACCTGCGTGCGGGTGCCGGTCTTCACCGGCCACTCGCTCCAGATCAACGCCCGCTTCACCCGGCCGATCACCCCGCAGCGGGCTCGTGAGCTGCTCGACGGCGCTCCGGGCGTGGCCCTGTCGGACGTGCCCACCCCGCTGGAGGCTGCCGGCCAGGACCCGACCTACGTGGGCCGGATCCGCGTCGACGAGACCGTCGAGCACGGGCTGGCGCTCTTCTGCTCAAACGACAACCTCCGCAAGGGCGCCGCGCTGAACGCGGTGCAGCTCGCCGAGCTGGTCGCCGCCGAGCGCCGCTGAACCCGCCGTCGGCCCGGGCCGCCTGCTCCGGCAGGTCGCTCGGGCCGATGCTGCGTCCGCCTGTCGACGTGTCCGCGGTGTGCCGCCGCACGGTCGACACAGGGTTACCTGACCGGTGGCGCCGGGTAGTCGTGCGTGCCGACACCGAGAGGGGAGCACCATGACAACGGTCGGAGAGTTCATGACGACCCGGTTGGTGACCATGGACGAGAACGACACGCTCGCCGCGGCGGCGCAGGAGATGCGCGACAGCGCCATCGGGGACGTCGTGGTGACAGCCGGTGACGACGTGGTTGGCATCGTGACGGACCGGGACATCACCGTCCGCGGTGTGGCCGAGAACAAGGATCCGAACGCCACCAGGTTGCACGAGATCACCAGCAAGGACCTGGTGACGGTCAGCCAGTACGACGACGCCGTCGCCGCCGCCGACCTGATGCGGACGTACGCGGTCCGGCGGCTGCCGGTGATCCAGGACGGCAGGCTGGTCGGCTTGATCTCCATGGGCGACCTGGCGGTCGAGCGCGAGCCGCAGTCCGTGCTCGCCGACATCAGCGCCGACGATCCGAACAACTGACCGTCCGCCGCGGGCGAACCCGACGCCGGTCCCGTACGGGACCGGCGTCGTCGTGTCCGCGCGCACCAGAGCGGCTCACCCGATCCGGGCGAGGTTGACGTCGCGGTGGACGGGCACCCCGCCGGAGAAACTTCGCCATGCCGTGGAACGACGGAAGAGAGGACCCGATGGTGGGGGACGCGACCACGAGGTTCTTCGAGGATCTGAACCGCCGGGGCTACGAGCCCGCGCTGGGCAAGGCATCCGGCAGGCTGCGCTTCGACCTGCACGAGGGGGCGCAGACCACCCACTGGCTGCTCGAGATCGACCGGGGAAAACTGCGGGTCAGCCAGGAGGACCGGGAGGCGGACACCGTGATCGGCGCCAGCCCGGCGGTCTTCGAGGAGGTTGCCTCCGGCCGGGGAAACGGCCTGGCGGCGTTGCTGCGTGGGGACATGACGATCACGGGCGACCCCCGGCTCGTCGTCCAGATCGAGCGGATCTTTCCCGGGCCGCCGGACTCGGAGGGGCCGGGCCGGCACCTCCGCAGGGAGGTGCACTGATGGGCTCGAGCGACACGATCCGGATCCTCGACGGCAACACCTTCGTGGTGTCGCAGGACACCGGCGACATCGAGGCGACCGCGAGCGAGCCGACCGGCCTGTTCTCCATCGACACCCGGTTCCTGTCCCGTTGGGTGCTCACCGTCAACGGGGAACGCCTCAACGCCCTCTCCTACGACGACCTCCAGTACTACGAGGCCCGCTTCTTCCTCGTGCCCGGGATAGCCACCCACTACATCGACGCCAAGCTGTCCATCATCCGGGAACGCGCGGTCGGTGGCAGCTTCCGCGAGCAGGTGGTCATCCTCAACCACGACGAGAAGCCGGTGGACCTGGAGATCCGGATGGAGGCCGGCTCCGACTTCGCCGACCTGTTCCAGGTCAAGGACGAGATCGTCAACAAGAAGGGCGAGATCTACGCCGAGGCCGAACCGGACCGGTTGCGGCTGGGGTACCGGCGCGGCAACTTCGTCCGGGAGACCGTCATCTCGTCGTCCGCGCCGGCCCGGTACGACCGCAACGGCTTCGGGTACACGGTGCACCTGGAGCCGAACGAGCAGTGGGAGACCCGGATCGACGTGCAGACCGTCGCGCTCGGACCGGGCGGGCGAGACCTGCGGATGGGACTGCGGGCGCACGGCCCCGGGCGGCTCGCCCTCCAGCACGACCTGGAGGAGTGGATCGCCAAGGCGCCGAAGGTGAACAGCGAGCACGAGGACCTCGCTGCCACCTACCGGCGTAGCCTCGTCGACCTCGCCGCGCTGCGCTTCTCGCCGCTCTCGCTCGGCGGCCAGACCCTGCCCGCTGCCGGTCTGCCCTGGTTCATGACGATGTTCGGCCGGGACAGCATCCTCACCTGTCTGCAGGTGCTGCCCTTCGTGCCCGAACTGTCCAAGACCACGCTGCGGATCCTCGCCGCCCTGCAGGGCACCCGGTTCGACGACTTCCGGGACGAGGACCCGGGGCGGATCCTGCACGAGATGCGCTACGGCGAGACGGCCGCGTTCGAGGAGCAGCCGCACTCGCCGTACTACGGCTCCGTCGACGCCACCCCGCTGTTCGTTGTCCTGCTCGACGAGTACGAGCGGTGGAGCGGGGATGTCGCGCTGGTCAAGGAACTGGAACCGGAGTGCCGACGCGCGCTCAAGTGGATCGACGACTACGCCGACCTGGTCGGTAACGGCTACATCTGGTACGAGCGGCGCAACGTCGACACCGGCCTGGAGAACCAGTGCTGGAAGGACTCCTGGGACTCGATCTCGTACTCCGACGGCACCCTGCCACCGTTTCCCCGGGCGACCTGTGAGGTGCAGGGGTACGCGTACGACGCGAAGCTGCGCGCCGCCCGGATGGCCCGACAGTTCTGGGGCGACCCGGCGTACGCCGACCAACTGGAGCGGGAGGCCGCGCAACTGAAAGAGCGGTTCAACCGGGAGTGGTGGGTGGCCGACGGCGAGTTCTACGCCCTCGGTCTGGACCCGGACGGCCGGCAGTGTGACGTGCTCAGCTCGAACATGGGGCACCTGCTGTGGAGTGGCATCGTCGACCACGACCGGGCCGAGAAGGTGGCCCAGCACCTGGTCTCCGACCGGCTCTTCACCGGCTGGGGGGTGCGCACCCTCGCCGAGGGGGAGGTGCGGTACAACCCGATCGGCTACCACAACGGCACGATCTGGCCGTTCGACAACTCCTTCATCGCCTGGGGACTGCGGCGGTACGGCTTCGCGGAGGAGGCCGCCACCATCGCCAGCGGCATCCTGGATGCCGCCCGGTACTTCGACGGGCGGCTGCCGGAGGCGTTCGGCGGCTATCCCCGGGAGCAGACCAAGTTCCCGGTGGAGTACCCGACCGCCTGCAGCCCGCAGGCCTGGTCGACCGGTACGCCGCTGCTGCTGATCCGGACCATGCTGGGCCTGGAGCCGCACGAGGGGCACCTGGCGGTGGAGCCGGTGCTGCCGGTGGGCATGGGCCGGATCGAGGTGCTGGACATCCCCGGCCGGTGGGGCCGGGTGGACGCCTTCGCCCGCGGCCGGCTCGAACTGCACCGTGTGATCGGCTGACTCCCGTCCCCGCCGTCCCCGCCGTCCCCGCTGGACGGCGGGACGGCGGGGCTTCTTCATGGTCGTTCGGCCCCTACGGAGGCGTAACCTACGCGCGGTAAAGTTGCCGGATGCCGGAACTCGTGTATCCGCCCGTGATCGCCGCCGCCAAGACCATGTTCCGGGTCCTCGACCTACGACTGACCGTCGAGGGCAGCCACCATGTCCCGCGCTCCGGCGGGGCCGTGCTGGCCTGCAACCACATCAGCTACCTGGACTTCATCTTCTGCGGCTTCGGCGCCCACGAGTCCCGCCGGCTGGTCCGGTTCATGGCCAAGCACGAGGTCTTCGCGCACAAGGTCTCCGGGCCGCTGATGCGCGGCATGAAGCACATCTCGGTGAACCGGGCGGCAGGTGCCGGATCGTTCAACACGGCGGTCGACGCGCTGCGCCGGGGCGAGGTGGTCGGCGTCTTTCCGGAGGCGACGATCAGCCGGTCGTTCACCGTCAAGGAGCTCAAGAGCGGTGCCGCCCGGATGGCGCAGGACGCGGCCGTGCCACTGCTGCCGGTGGCGCTCTGGGGCACCCAGCGGATGTGGACCAAGGGCCGCCCGAAGGACCTGACCCGGCGGCACACCCCGATCACCATCCTGGTCGGCGAGCCGATGGACCCGACCGCCTACCCGGACGCCAACACGATGACGGTCGAGTTGAAGAGCCGACTGTCCGCCCTGGTCGACCGGGCCCAGCAGGAGTACCCGGAGAAGCCCGTCGGGCCGGAGGACGCCTGGTGGCAGCCGGCCCACCTGGGCGGCACGGCACCCACCCTGGTGGAGGCCGTCGAGCTGGATCGGCGCGGCCGGCGCACCGCCACCTCCTGATCCCTCGGGCGTCGCACCGACGCGGCACGGAGCGTCCGGCGGTCCGCCTCGCCTCGACATCGGCTCCAGGGTCATCTGCTGCCCGGGGAAGGACGAACCCGAAGGCGGCCGAGCGCTGACCCACGGATGTACTCAAGTCCCGTAACGTCTTCGTACTCCACCGCCCCCCGGCCGGTGGCAGCGGCCTGGGCCGGTGTGCCTCGGCTTGGTGGCTCGGGTTGGTGGCCGGATTTGCCCCCCGGCAGCGACCCGGTGCTCTTTTTCCCGCAGGTGGGCGGCCTGGCCGTGTGACATTCCCCGGCGCTCCGGCGCTGGAGAGGCAGAAGGTCGTCGCCCCGCCAGGCGCGGGGGACGTCCACAGCCGGACTCCGGCGCCGGGCGGGAGCCTCCCCCTTCGCCTGCTCGGCGTCGGTCGGCCGCGCCGCACGGATGACGACACCCCCCGGATCGTCCTCGCGACGTGGACCGACCGGTGCCCGTACGGGCGCCTGTGGGACGGCGGTTGCCCCCCACGGCCGCCGTCCCGTCCGGTCAGCCGACCTGGTGGCGGAGCCACTCCAGGGCCGCCGGGCCGCCGTCCAGCACCGAGATGTGCCCGTCCCCTCCGGCGTCAGCCGCAACTCGGCGGAGGGGCAGCGGCGGGCCAGCCAGGCGCTGTGCGCGGCTGGCACCACCCGGTCCCGTTGAGGCGAGGTCCGGGCCCGGCCGGCGGGTGGAGCCGCCGTAACCGGGCCGGTCGTTCTACCCCGACCCTCGACAGCGGCGTCAGTCCTCCGGCCAGCCGGCGGGGTTGCTGACCGACTCGCGGGAGATGCCCGAGCCGGTGTCGGGCCAGTCGCCGAAGCGCTCGGCGTGCAGGTGGGCGAAGAAGTAGCAGATCTGCTCGCAGTCGGCGTCGACCACGGCCCTCGCCGGGTCGGCGCGGACCGCCTCGTAGAACTCGCGGCCCAGCGCGACGATCCACCCCCGGGCGTAGAGGAAGCCGTCGTCGGAGCCGTCGGTGACCGTGTGCAGGTCCTGCCGGTCGATGTCGTACAGCTTGCGCTCGACCACCCGGTCCAGGTCGGTCAGCTCCGGGCTGGACAGGTCGGCGCAGAGCGCGCGGAGGTTGGCGAGGAACTGATCCAGCCAGGCGTCCAGCGCGTACGGGTCGAGGTCGTCGGTGTCGGGGTCGCGGGTGGCCAGGGCCTGGCGCAGCGTCGCCGGCTCCGGCCCGAGCGGCGCCCAGGCCGCCTCCACCAGTGCCCAGAACCGGGCCTCGTGCTCCACCGTGGGCATCCGCGCGGTATCGGCAGTGTCGGTCACGGGCGGAGGGTAGCGAGCCCGACCGACAGGATCCGGCCTACCGCGAGCACCGCCGGACGACGGGTTTCCGCTCGGCGGGACGCCGCCGGCCGGCCTCCGCCGTGGCGCCCCGCCGTGGGGGAGGATGACGGACATGCTCCGACCGCCTCGCGCGCTCCTGCTGGACTTCGGTGGCGTCCTGGCCGACGCCCCATCCCAACCGCCGGCCCCGCCGGATCTGATTCGACAGCTGTCCGAGGTGGTCGCCGGCGCGGTGCCGATTGAGCGGATCGCCGCGGACCTCGAAGCGGGAGACCGGGCGTACGCCCGGTGGCGCGACACCGAGGGTAGATCGGCCGAGCCCGTCGAGCTGTCGCACGCGCAGGTGTGGGCGGAGTTCGTGACCCGTACCTGGCCCCGGACGGCCCGGGAGGCGGTGGAACGGGAGGCGACGCCGCTGGCGTACGCCTGGAACTGGCGTGAGCACTGGGCGGTGCGGCCCGGGATTGCCGAGGCCCTGCACGCCACCGCCGAGGCCGGCCTGCCCATGGCGGTGGTCAGCAACGCGCTCTGCGGCGCCGCGCACCGGGACTTCCTCGCCGCCGCCGGCCTGTCCGGCCTGTTCGCGGCCGAGTTCTACAGCGACGAAGTTGGCCTGCGCAAACCCAACCCCAGGTTGGCGCTCCTGGCGGCCGACGCGATCGGTGTCCCCATCGGCCAGTGCTGGTTCGTCGGCGACAGCCTCCACCGCGACATCGCCTGCGCCCGCCGGGCCGGAGCGCAGGCGGCGATCCTGATGCGGTCCCCGCGCACCGACAGGGAGCCCGTCCGCGCCGAGGCGGAACCCGACGCGCGGATCGAGGACGGCCACGGCCTGCTCGCCCTGCTCCGGCAGAGTTGGGGCACTGCCGGAGTGTGAAGGCGGGCCCAGGGAAGCACCGCGTCGCAGCGCGCGCCGATAGCGCCGACGCCCGCGCCGTCGCCGTGTTCGCGACGTCTCGACCAGCGTGATCGAGCAGGCCAGGCAATCGCCATCCTCGGTCTGGATGAGCCCGCTCACCCGGTCGTGATGCCCGAAGTGCCTGCGCGAGTCAGCCACTGTGTCAGGGCGTTCGCCACGCGGTCCATCTCGTCGGCACTCACCGCCTGGCCTTCCGGCTGCCCCAGAAGCCCGAACACGTTCGGTCCCCGGCGGTCGGCGGGCAGATCAGCCGGCCGTGGGATCACGTGGAAGTGAACGTGGCCGAAGCCCTCAGCCTCCGCGAACTGCACGACGTACGTCTTCACACAGCCGGTCACGGCTTGCAGCGCTCGCGAGAGGCGTGCCTGCCAGTAGCCCAACCCGGCGGCTTCCGCATCGGTCAGGGCCGCGATGGTGAGCACATGACGACGCGGAACGAGTACGAGCCAGCCCGGTAGCTTGGTACCCACGGCGTGCGCCGCACGCCAGTGCTCATCGGCCGCGATCCGCTCACGTGGGGGCAGTTCGTCAAACCGGGCGGTGTTGTCACAGGCGAAGCACCCTTGCTTGATCATCACTGTGCAGTAGAGCTCATGCTGGCCGCTACTGCCACCCCGCCTTCGCCTGGCGGATCTCCTCGTCGGGCAGTCGCAGACCGGCCAGCCTTCCCGGCGGCCCGGCGGCTGCCGCCAGCCTGTCCCGATGGCACCCCAAGATGGAGCGGTCCCGGCGAACGGTGACCGTGCCAGCGCAGACCCTCGCGCTGTTCCGGGCGCGCATCGCGGCAGCAAGCGATGCGCCGTTGACCTGCGGTAATGGTGGTGCGCCCGGCAGGATTCGAACCTGCGGCCTTGGGATTAGAAGTGGCGTTCACGTTTCGCTCCCTGGCTTCCCTGGATTCACTGGCTGCATGAATCCATGCTTCGGCTGTCCCTGGTTGCTCTGGTGCCCTGCATTTCGCACCCGCGAATAGCTCCACGGCAGGGCCGAGTAATCAGCCGTAGGTGCCCCGAGGAAGGTTGACTCTCTGTAATCCCACACCAAGGCGTCACCGAGATTGTTCAAACCTCTTGTACATCCATCTCATCAAGGCGGCCCTCACCGGGCCGCACGCGCCGCCGCCAGGGCGCGCACCGGCCGCTTAGCTGTCGCACGCGGCCGGCACGCCGGTGCCCGGCGGCTGGCGCGGAAGCGGGAAGCCCAACGGGGCCACCGACGACAGACAGCGTCGTGAAGGGGGTGAGCGGGGTGGGCCGGCAGCCGGCCGGGCGCCGCGGCTTCACGCGGCGCAGCGAACCGCACGCCAGGCCACGACGCGAGCAGCCGCCCGATAGCGGGTTGCGGCTACTGCGCCTCCGGCGGGGGCGTTCGGGCTCCAGGATGGCCGAAGACCGTCGGCGGGTTGTGGTCCGTGGGTGGTTACGCACGCCATCCCGCCTGCCTCTGACCCGGGCCGAGCCGAGCAGACCACCGCCCGACCCGCCAGCGTCCGACCGTGCGTCAAGGCGCGTCTTGACATGGCGGGCCGGGCGGCGGCCCGCTCCCCAGGAGGGCGGGTCGACGGCAGAAGGGATGACACAACGTCAATTGAGGGGGATGTCCCGCCAAGAAATTAGGATCTTCATTGCATCCCGCGGTGCAGATAGCCCTCGGTGTCCCGGGGCGATGGCCCGCCGAAGGGAAACGTTCATCGTTCCTGCAAACTTGAGCAGTTCCACCACCTGGTCCATTTCCTCCGGCTTTGCGCCGGATGCTGCCTGGCCAATCAATGTCCGGACCTCGCTGAGAACGTTGTCCAACTGGTCGTGAAGGAGGGGAACCTGAAAGCTGCGAACCCCCGAGATGATCTGCCGCAGGGCGCCATCCGCGTCAGACACGTGACTCAAGGTCTCAGTGCCGATCGCCTCAAGTCATGATGGTGGTTCGCGAAGTCGGGACGCGGCTAGGATGGCCCTTTGTCGCATGGTCTCACGGTCCGGCGCAGCGTTCAGTTCTTGGAGAATTTCCCCAAGGGTAGTGGTAAACTCCTCCGCGTTGTCGACTGCTTGAGGCGACAACTCAGAGAATCTCGGCCAGTCGAGATCGCCAATCTTCTCCCCAGCCAATGTCGTGGCGGTCCACGAATACGCGAATGGTGCGGCCTGTCTTGGCTAGATATAAACCCTCGATGCGCGTCTTTATTTCGTCTGCTATGCCGTTCATGATCTCGTTGTCACGTCGCGAATAACTCAAAAAGCATTGGACAACTTCCGCTGGTCTGTCAATGTTTGAGGGCGAGCCGGTGTCCACGGGGACGGTGGGGGTCCAACGGGCGGCCCGGCGTAACCGTAGGTCGGGCCTTCGTAGTCATGATCCGGAGTAGGTGCGGAATGATCAAGCTTGTCGGCCGCGCAGCGTGAGGCGTGTGCCCTCGTGGAAGCACGGCAAGTCTGTCCAGCGCACCAGCCTTCCTAAACCGTGTGTCCAGACAGGAAGGCAAGTGCGTCGGCCCGGACCCGGCCTGCTGGCGACCTCCGGCCGGCATCGGCCGGTTCGGCGGCCATGCCCCACGAGGGCGCAGCGTGCCAGATCCATGCCAGGTCGGTAGGTCGCGACGGGTGATTGACGGGGACTGGGAGAGTGACCGCTTGGCCGCAGGTCACGAGCGCCGCAGGCCAGGGCGATTCGAAAGAGCCCCCGGCAGTGTGGGAGTCAAGAGCTGTCGGGTGGTAAACGGGCAGACAAGGCTGTCGCTGCTGGGGGAGTAGATCAGCGCTGTGGGAGCGGCTGCTAAGGCAGGCGCGGGAGCAGCAGGTAGGCGATGTCGAGGGCGCGACTGATTGGGGATCTGTCGGTCACCACGGACCAGTCCTCGGCCGACCACACGTCAGACATGACCGCCTTGACGAATCCCCATGCCACGACGCGGTCGACCGGCATCGCCAGCTCGTCCGCGAGTTGCTCGACCCGCGATGGGACCAATGCTGTTAGCGCCTCGTTGCGGTCGTCGGGATCCGGGTTGAAGAGCAGCGCGCCGACCTCGTACCCGGGGTCGCCGACGATGCCGTGTGGGTCGATGGCCAGCCACGGCTCGCGGGTGGCGCGCAGGATGTTGTCGTGGTGCAGGTCGCCGTGCAGGACGACGCGTTCAGTGGCCGACGCGCAGAGCTCGCGCATCAACCCGCCGGCACGGACGACGAGGTCAAGCGGCAGCGGCCCGGCGTCCCCGTGGACGTTCACGTAGTCGTCGAAGGCCTTGGCCTGGGTCAGGGCCTCGGGCATCTGGCAGCCGGGCGGCGGCGGCACGTGTAGGTGCCGCATCACACTGACCGCCGCCGATGTGGCCTCGGCGTCCCGATCGGGCACCAGGTCGCGGGCACGCCAACCGGGTGTGATGCGTTCCAGCAGCAGCGCACCGCGATCGAGTTCTGCCCGCAGCAACCGGACCGCCCCACGGCCGGCGAACGCCGCGAGCGCGGGAGCCTCCTCGGCGAGGGACGTGCCGGTCGGCACGCCCAGCTTGAGCACGGCCGGAGTCCCGTCGCCGCAGGTGACCGCGGTGACGTAGTGGTACGACAGGTCGTACGGTGCGCCGATCGTGAGATCCCAGTCGCGGGCCAGTTCCCGCAGAATGGACGGCAGGTCCGCGAGCCATTGGACGCCGTCGTCGCCCCAGACGCCCACGACGTTACGGGCCAGCTCGTCCGTGATCACGCCCGCACACGATAGTCGATCACACGTCGATGAGGACCGGGACCACGTCGACGTAGCCGTAACGAGGGGTCGATGGGGTGCGGCCGAGCAGCTGGCACGATCGGTGCCATGCCGAACGGGAAGCCGGGCGACCACCCCATCACAGACATCATCGTTCACCGCATGGAGGTCTTCGGACCACCGTGTGACGACCTGATCCGAGAGATCAGCCAACGCGGTGGTGGCTCCGCTCTTGATCGCCTCGATCTGTTGTCACTTGATCCGCGTTTCGGCGGTCGGCCGGACCTCGCGGCGCTGGAGGCCGATCTGCGAGCCATGCGCGACCGACTGCCGGCGCCGTAACGCCGCGCGCCGTGCCCGATGCAGCGGTCAACACGGGCGCGCAACGGCGCGCCCACAGGTCGACTTCCAACGGTGCGTAGCTCGTCTCCAGGAGAGAGGGACTGAACACCAGTAGCCTGAGACAAGGAACGATCAAGATCGTCTAGCCGGACCTGTCACGGATCAAGTGATAGCGATCCGTAACGCATCAAGTGGAGCCCGACAGCCTGCGGCGCGGCGGCCGTACTCGCAAATCAACGGTACGAATATCGACGTTGCCGCTGCTCATCTCCACATGCGGGACAAGGACGGGGCTGCCGAAGCGCTGCGTACCGTCTTGGACCTGCCTCCACACAAGCGCAACGTCTCGCTGACCGGCCGGCTGGCCCGGATAGAGCGTCTGCTGAACGAGGCACCGTGGAGCGGGGACGCCGACGCGCGGCAGCTCGCCGAGCGCATCTCCGTGTGGCTGTCGGAGACCTCAGCTCGGCCGCTCGCCTGGGCGGTGCCAGGCGGCCAACACCTGCGCTTCCTTTTCTTGGCTGATGCCGATTTCGGCGGCGCGGTCGTGGTTGCTGACCTCCCCGCTGTCGACCAACCACCGCCAGGTGTCCCGCGCGGTCAGGGCGAGGGGACGGGTACGGAGGGCCGGCGGCGCCCGCGAACCACGCCCCACCCCGCGCGTCAGCCTTGATTAGTGAGACGACTTCGCGACAAGTCCCGGAAAACCGTGGGCCGGGCGGACATGACACGACCCGTTCTCCGCGGTCCAGAGCCCACGAGGATCGGTAGCCAACTCAGGCAGCCGGAACTGCCGAACGGCGCGCACAGGACCGCTGAGGCCAGAGGAGGGAAGGGGAAGGCGAGGAGGATGAGATGTGGGAAGGGGCAGGGCTAGAGACGCCTCCGGCGGGGCCAGACGACTCCAGGATGGAGTTGCCGAACGGTTCCGGTGGGTGGGCGGTTGGGGAGCTGCCATCCCGCCCGCCACCGACCCAGGCAAGCCGAGCAGACCAGGGCCAGGGTGACCAGGTCGTACGTCCGGTAGGGCGATCCACCTGGTCACCCTGGCCCTGGCCCGCTCCACCGAGGTGTGGGTCGGCGGCAGACAGGATGGCAGCACGTGCTTCCACTGAAGCGATAGCGTGCGGCTGTTCGCCGACTTCGACCTTAAGAGGCGTTGATGGGCGCCGAGGTCGACTCGGGTGGGCGCCACCGGCGCCTACGTCGTGAACAGATGCCCGCCGGGCCCGACCGCTACGGAGCGAGGTGCTGATCATGGACGTGGTTCTGTGGTGGCGTCCGATCGAAGTCGCCGGGGTCGGCGCCGTCGCGTTCACACCCGTCCCACTCGATTTGCACGGCGAGGTTGGCGTTGGTGAGGGCGGCTTCGACGGCGGCTTCGGCGGCTTGGAAGGCGTCCTCGCGGGTGGTCGCGGTGACCTCGATGAGCAGGGGTAGGACGACGCGGACCTGCCAGCGGTGGGGCAGCAGGGGTAGGTCCAAGGTCTGCAGGAGGGTGTTGGCGGCGTGGACGTCGACGTGCTCGTCACTGACGGCGTCGAGCAGTGCCTGACGGACGTGGTGCCGGTACTGGGTCAAGGCGTCGGACGTGCCCGTACCCGTTTGCAGGGCGGTGTGGGTTTCTCTCGCGTAGGACTGGATATGGGAGGCGGTGTTGGTGCGCCAGCCCGCCGGGTCCGGCTGGTTGGGGTATATGGCGTGCGGCCGGACAGTTTCCAGGGTCCGCCGTTGCGGCATCGTCGCTTCAGGTGTGGTCATCGTGGTTCTCCTCGCTGAAGGAGCGGCCGACGGGTAGCCTGCCCCGCCGTTGTGAGGGGCGGGGCAGGGTGTGTCGGTGGTCCGGCTGACCCGGGACCCGTAGGTATCGGGGTAACGGTCAGATGCCGCCACCGGTAGCCGCTCGTGGTGGCCGCGCAGCGTGTTGATCCGCCCCCGCTCCCAGATCAGGTCACCCCCGTCGCCGACGGCGTCATTGACCGGCCCGGAGAGCTGACCCTCGATCCACTGGGCTCAACGACCGCCCACCCGTCGAGTGACGCGCGCGGCCGGCCTGCTTCGCCCCTGAGCTGGGGTGGCGGTGATCCACGCGGCCGGCGGACCGGTGATCGTCCAGGGCGGCGTGGAAGGCAGGCGGCCGAAATCGTTTTCCTGCGTGACCCGGCACCCCGAGAACCCGACGGGTACGGCCACCGACCAGTCCCACGGGCAGCGTCACCTCCGCCGCACCTTGCTGCCGCCCTGCGGCGGAGGTAGTACGGACGGGCGTCGTCCGTGCCGTCCTCTTCCACGCTGATGCCCGCTCGGGTCAGCTGCCCGCCGCTGTGGTATCAAATCGGCCGCTGGGACCGTCGTCGCCGTTGCGCATCCGGTCCCGCCTGGCCGACATCGGTTCGAGCGGTGCCAGCGGCGGCATGCTTGTCCCGTTCAGTGCCACTGCCGCGGCAACCGGCTCCTTCGGAGCCGCCGCCCCGGCCGCCTACGGCGCCGGGGCGGAAAGTCAGCCGGCCCGCAAACCACGCCCCGCCCCGCGCGTCACCCCTGGCTCCGTGAAGGGACCGGTGACGAGTCCCGGTGTGACCAGTGCCAGGCGGGACACGCCTTCACCCGTTCTCGACGTTCCAGAGGCACCACAGAGGGCCGGAGCCACCACCGGCAGGACGAGTTGCCGAACGACTCGTACGAAGCCGCTCAGGCCCCCCAGGGAGGAAAGAGGCAAGGGTCGTGGAGGGGG
>NZ_SMKN01000102.1 GCF_004348675.1 Micromonospora sp. KC606
GTGGGGGTCTCTTCGTTTGCGCCGTGTCGCGGTGTCCGGGGCGATGGTTGCCGCGATTCGGCGCAAACGGAGTGGATCGTGCCGGTGGGCGGGGTCAGGGCCGGTGAGCGAGGACGGCGGAGCCGTCGGCGGCGAACGCCTCCCGTGCGGAGCTCGGCGGCACTAGGCTGGCCGGGCATGAGCGAAGCGTCTGATCTGCCGGCCCGCGCCGACGCCGTGATCGTCGGCGCCGGCCACAACGGGCTGGTCTGCGCGATCCTGCTGGCCCGCGCCGGGTTGGAGGTGCTGGTGCTGGAGGCCGCCGACGTGATCGGCGGGGCCACCCGCACCGAGAACCCGTTCCCGAAGGTGCCCGGGCTACGCCACTCCACCGGGTCGTACCTGCTCGGGCTGATGCCGCCGGAACTGCTCGCCACGCTCGACGTCCGCATCCCGGTGCTGCGCCGCGACCCGCACTACTTCCTGCCCACCCCCGGCGGGCCCGGCGCGCCCTACCTGCTCTTCGGCAGCGACGCCGCGGCCACCCGGCGGCAGCTCGCCCGGATGTTCTCCCCCGCCGACGTGGCCGCCGACGACGCGCTCCAGGCCGAGCTGGCCCAGCTCCGGGCGGACCTGGCACCGGCCTGGCTGGCCGAGCCGCTGCCGGTGCGGGAGACCGCCGAACGCTACGTCCGCCCCGCACTGCGACAGGTCTTCGTCGATCTGGTCCGCGGCTCGGTCGCCGACTACCTGGCCCGCTTCGAGTTCCGCTCCGAGCTGCTGGTCAGCATGTACGCCGTCACCGACGGCCTGTCCGGGCTCAACGCCGGCCCGGACGACCCCGGCACCGGGCACAACTTCCTGGTGCACAACATGTGCCGGCTGCCGGGCTCGGACGGCACCTGGATGATCGCCGAGGGCGGCATGGGCACCGTGTCACGGACCTTCGCCGAAGCCGCCCGCACGTCCGGGGCCCGCATCCGCACCGGCTCGCCGGTCACCGCGATCACCCTCGACGGCGCGGCGGCCAGCGGGGTCGTGCTCGCCGACGGCCGGCAGGTCGCCACGACCGTGGTGGTGGGGGCCTGCGATCCGTACCGGCTGATCGGGCTGCTGCCCGACGGTGCGCTCCCGGCACCGCTCGGCGCGCGGATGGCGGCGGTCCGCCGCCCCGGCACCACCCTCAAGCTGAACCTGGCGCTGACCGGGCTGCCCCGGTTCTCCTGCCTGCCGGCGCACGCGCCGAGCCCGTTCGGCTCCACCATCCACCTGCTGCCCGGCTCGTCCTCGCTGCTGGACGGCGGCCGGGCGCCGATGGCGGCGCTGCGCGCGATGTGGGCGGACGTGCGGGCGGGCCGGCTCCCGGCGGAACCCACCATCGAGTGGTACCTGCACACCACCGTCGACCCGTCGCTGGCCGACGACGCCGGGCACCACTCGTCGGCGCTCTTCGTCCAGTCGGTCCCCTACGATCTGACCGGCACCACCTGGGACGAGGCGCTGCCCGGCTACGTCTCCCGGTTGATCGACATCTGCGAGCGGTACGCCCCGGGCACCGCCGACCTGATCGCCGACGCGGTGCCGCTGACCCCGCCCGGCATCGAGGCGCACTTCGGCATCACCGGCGGGCACATCCACCACCTCGACAACACCGTGTCGTTCACCGACCGGATGCCGTACGCCACCGGCGTCGACGGCGTGTACGCGGGCAGCGCCGGCTGCCACCCGGCCGGCAGCGTCATCGGCGCCGCCGGCCACAACGCCGCCCAGCGGATCCTCGCCGACCTGGGCCGCTGACCGCCACCCGCCGGCGTCAGCCGGCCCCCTCCCCGGCGGCGGCCGGAGTGTTCGCGCCGGCGGCGGCCGGAGTGTCCACGTCGGCGGCGGCCGGAGTGTCCACGTCGGCGGCGGCCGGGGTGTTCGCGTCGGCGCGGTGTGCGCGGATCTTGTGGCCGACGCTGGTCAGGCACCGGCCGCTGGACAGGTCGAACTTCCAGCCGTGCAGCTGGCAGGTGAGCTGGTCGCCCTCGACGATGCCGAACCGGGTCAGGTCGGCCTTCAGGTGCGGGCAGCGGCGCTGCACCACCCAGTCGCCGAGGGTGATGTCCTCGGCGTCGCTCACCCGCTCGTGCTCGTCGTACCAGCCCTCGGCGTACTGGAGGCGCTCGGTGGAGAGGCACTTGAAGAAGGCGTAGACGAACTCGTTGTACTGGCCGATCCGGGCCGCCGAGAAGCGGCAGGACAGGAAGAGCGAGTTCACCCAGTCCACCTCGCCGATGTACAGCAGGTGCTCGACCAGGGCCCGCTCGGTACGGAACCGGTAGCGCACCTTCTCGTCGGCGTACGGACGGACCTCCTTGCCGGGAAAGTCCACCACGATCGACTCGACCGTCTCCCCGCCCGAGTCGTCCGTGCCCACGAGGTCGAAGCGGACCGGGCCGCCGACCCCCTTGGCCAGGTAGATCGACTCGTCCAGCAGCGGCTCGATCCGGCGCTTCATCTCACCGAGCACGTCCACCTCGGGGTGCCGCCAGGACGCCTTCTCCGCCTCGATGACGCCGCGCTTGCGCTCCCGCATCTCCTCCAGGTGGGCGACCTTGTTGGCGAAGAACTCCTCGACCGGCACCGGGTGGGTGGTCTGGCAGGACTCCGTGGTGATCTCGGCGACGCTGCCGGGCAGCAGCACGACGCCGTTGGTTCCGCCGACCTTGGCGTACTCGGAGAGGAAGACCGACTGGTCGGGGAAGATGTTGCCCTCGTCGCCGTGGATGTCGTTGAACTGCCACAGCGCGTCGTCGAGGAAGCAGGGCGGGCCGGCGATCGGGAAGACATGGTCGGCCTTCAGGTCGTCGATGTAGCGCCAGGTGCGGTCGAACTGCCGGTCCCGCTTCTGCTTGCCGAAAGCGGTCTTCGCCGCCTGCGGCAGCTCGTACACCATCGGGTACCAGATCGCGCCGGAGAACTGCAACATGTGCGCGTGCACGTGGCCCAGTTCGGCGAAGACGCTCAGATCGCTCGGGCGGGCGTCGTTCTGGTTGAGCAGCCGCACCCCGTCGTACTCCACCCACAGCGAGGAGTCACCGATCGGGCCGTCGGTGGGGCTGGTCAACGCCTGGATCATGATTCTCAGGCCGCCGTCGAGCTCGACGACCTGCTCGTTCGGCGTTTTGAGGAACTTCGTGAAGCCCAACTCCCGCAGCTCGTCCTCCATCTCCGAGGTGGGGAACTCGGGCAGCAGGACGGTGGCGTCCTTCGACACGTACCGCCTCAGGTGCGCGGCGTCGAAGTGGTCCCGGTGCAGGTGCGAGACGTACAGGTAGTCGACCTGCCCCAGTGTCTCCCAGTCGAGCAGGGAGTTGTCCGGGAAGGGAAACCAGGAGGCGAAGTAGGCAGGATTGACCCACGGGTCGCACAGGATGCTGCCCGCGGCCGTGTCGATCCGCATGCTGGCATGTCCCGTACCGGTCACTCGCACCGCAGTCCCCCTCGCAAAGGCAGTCAAGGCGTACGCCGAAAACGCTACCGGAGGCGGTGCGGTCGTCGTCCCGCGACGCCGGTAGTGCCGAACCGTCCACCCGGGGCCCGGACCGTGGACCCCCGTCCCGGTGTGCCGTACCCCCATCAGGGCGGACCCCGCACCGGGTCCGGCGCGGGGCGTGCCAGACTACTCGGAGATCCGATCGCGAGGGAAGGACCGACAGTGGCAGGAAGCGAGCCGGTAACCGCGCCAGATCAGCACAAGCCCGGGCACCGCAAGTCCGGGCGCATCGGTGCGGTGCTCACCGCGCTGGCGCTGCTGGCGATGCTCTGCGGCAACCACGAGGGCAGGGTCGAGGACATCTGGCTGGTCGGCCTGGCCGCGCTGCTGCTGGCGATCGTCATCGGCGACGCGGTGCTGCGCCGCAACGGCCTGCGCTCCTGACACCGCGCCGTCGGGGGGGGCCGGATCGGGAGCGCGGCGCGGCGCGGCGGCGACAGACGACACGAGGGCCCGCCCCACCGGGGGCGGGCCCTCGTCGCGTCAACCGACGGGTCAGCGGCCGAGCAGGATGTCCTGCACGTCCTTGAGGGCGGCGTCGACCTCGGCCTCGAAGTAGCCGCCCGGCACCAACCCGAAACGGAGAGTGTCCAGGTCCCGCGGGTTCACCGGCATCGGGTTGCGGCCCTGCATCCCACCGAGCAGCGCCTCGAAGAAGCGGTCGACCTGATCCGGGTCGTACCCGCTGCCGAAGCGACGCACCTGGAAACTGCGCCGGATCTGGTCCACCCGGTAGAGGTCGCTGCCGGGCGGGCCGGCCATCGGCGGACCGGCCATCGGCGGACCGGCCGGCGGTGGGCCACCGAGCCCTTGCTGCGGCATGGGCGGCGGGCCCGCCGGGCCACGACCACGCAGATCCCGCAGCTCCCGCTCGGACATCCGGATCTCAGCGGTCATGTCGGCGCGCCCGTGCCGGCCGGCCTCGAAACCGTCGAACCGCGGCTCGTCCTGACCGTACCCGCCCTGGCCGGGCGGCATGCCACGCTGCGGCAGGCCACCGTGGCCCCCCGGCGCACCCGGCCCCATCGGGCCACCGGGTCCCGTCGGGCCACCGGGACCCATCTGGCCACCGGGACCGGCCGGGCCGCGCGGGGCATCGTACCCTCCCCGGGGGGCGTCGTACCCGCCGGCGAAGGCGCCGGTCGGCTCGTCGTACCGGTTGCCGTAACGGTCGGTCGGGCCGGGCTGCGCCGGCATCGCGCGCGGCGGCATCGGCTGTGGGACGGGCGGGAGCCCTCGGTGGTCGTCGCGCATCGGCGGGCCGACACGCTCCGCCGACGGGCGCAGGTCGCCGCTGCGGCCGCCCAGGCCACCGCGCTCCTCCAGCTCGGCCAGCTGCCGCTCCACCCGGTCCAGGTGCAGGTCCACCTGCCACTCGTCGTAGCCGTTGAAGCGGACCCGGAAGACGACGTCATGGACCTCCTGGGAGGCCACGGGCGCGCCCACCGGCTGGCCGGCGAGTGTCGCCTCGACGCGGTCCAGGAAGGCGTCCACCTCGTCGACCTTGTAGCCCCGGCGGAGCGCTTTGCGCCGGAAACGCTGACCCTGACTCGCCACTATGTCTCCTGGTCTCGTACCGCTACGCGCGGTCGCGCCCGCGCGGCGCGTCGGTGTCCCTGTCCTCGGCGGCCGCCAGCTGCCCGCACGCGCCGTCGATCTCGCGGCCCCGGGTGTCCCGCACCGTCGTGGACACGCCGGCGTCCCGCAAGCGCCGGACGAACTCCCGCTCCACCGGCTTCGGGCTGGCATCCCAGCGGCTGCCCGGTGTCGGGTTGAGCGGAATGAGGTTCACGTGGGCCAACCTGCCGGCCAACAACCGGCCGAGCAGGTCGGCCCGCCACGGTTGGTCGTTCACGTCCTTGATCATCGCGTACTCGATCGACACGCGGCGCCCCGTCCGGGCCACGTAGTCCCACGCTGCGTCCAGCACTTCGGCTACCTTCCAGCGCTGGTTGACCGGCACGAGTTCGTCGCGCAGATCATCATCGGGCGCGTGCAGCGACAGCGCAAGGGTCACTGAGAGGTCTTCGCTGGCCAGTCGGCGGATGGCCGGAACCAGCCCGACCGTGGAGACGGTGATGTGTCGCTGGGACAACCCGAGCCCCTCCGGGGCCGGCGCGACCAGCCGGCGGATCGCGCCGACCACCCGCGAATAGTTGGCCAGCGGCTCGCCCATCCCCATGAACACGACGTGCGACAGCCGCGGCGGTGCGCCCGCCACCACGCCGGAGGCGGCGACACCGGCCAGGTAGACGGCCTGGTCGACGATCTCCGCGGTGGAGAGGTTACGGGTCAGCCCGGCCTGGCCGGTCGCGCAGAACGGGCAGGCCATGCCGCAGCCGGCCTGGCTGGAGATGCAGACCGTCACCCGGTCCGGATAGCCCATCAGCACGCTCTCCACCAGCGCGCCGTCGTGCAGCCGCCACAGCGCCTTGCGGGTGGCCCCGTCGTCACAGGCGAGCTCGCGCACCGGGTGCAGCAGGGTGGGCAGCAGCCCTGCGGCGATCCGCTCCCGGGCAGCCGCCGGCAGGTCTGTCATCTGCTCCGGGTCGCGCACCAGCCGCCCGAAGTAGTGGTGGGAGACCTGCTTGGCGCGGAAGGCCGGCTCGCCGAGCTCGGTCACCAGCGCCTGGCGGCCCGGCAGGTCCAGGTCGGCGAGGTGGCGGGGAGGCATCGCGGGCCGGCGGCCGGGAGCGTCGGGGTCTACGGGGATCACAGGCAGGCTCGTCATGACCGGTCCAGTCTGTCACGCCGTTCGGTCAACTCACCGGCCCGGACGTGCCGAATCCGCAGCGGCCGGACGGTCCGAGCGGTCAACCGGGCGTGAATCATCCCTCAGCCCACCACCGGCACGAAGACCGCCAGCAGCAGGTAGGCGGTGGGAACGGCGAAGAGGATCGAGTCCAGCCGGTCCATCAGGCCGCCGTGCCCGGGGAGCAGATTACTCATGTCCTTCACGCCAAGGTCACGCTTGATCATGGACTCGGCGAGGTCACCGAGGACCGCCGCACCGGAGACCGCGAGCCCGAACAGCGCCCCCCACCACGGCGAGACGTCGAGGAGCAGCCAGACCAGCCCGGCGCTGCCGGCCGCCGCTGCGGTCACCGAGCCGGCGAAGCCCTCCCAGGACTTCTTCGGGCTGATCGACGGCGCCATCGGATGCTTGCCGAAGGTGACCCCGGCGGCGTACCCGCCGGTGTCGGAGAGCACCACCGCGACCAGGGTCACCAGCACCCGCAGGTCACCGTCGTCGGGCGCCGCCGCGAGCAGCGCCGCGAACCCGCCGAGGAACGGCACGTACACCGCGATCAGGGTGGCCGCCGTGATGTCCCGCTGGAAGCCGGCCGGGCCGTCGCCGAGCCGCCAGATCATCGTGCCGAGCACGGTCACCAGCAGCCCGAGGCTGAGCGCGTCCGGGCCGGCGAACCAGGCCAGCCCCACGGTGAGCACACCGCCGGCGACCAGCGGCACCAGCGGCGGGTGGGCGTCGCTACGGCGCACCGCGCGGACCATCTCCCAGATCCCGACACCGACCGCCGCGGCCACCACGGCCAGGAACGCGGGAGGGTAGAAAAAGAGGGGTACGAGAATCAGCGCGCCGAGGGCCAGGCCCACCCCGATGGCGGCCGGGAGGTTGCGCCCGGCCCGACTGGCAGCCGGTTGCTGCGTCGGCGGCCGTTCCGCCGAGGCCCGACGCTTCCCGGGCGAACGCCTCGCGGGCGGATGCCGCGGCTCCTCGTCGACCTCCGCCGGCACCGGCGGGATCTGGACGGTCGGCGCGTCGTCGTCCCGCACCGGCACGAACGGCGAGGTGGACGCCTCGTCGTCGCGGCCATGGGCGAACCGCGGGGCAGGCGCGGCGTCCTCGCGGCCAGAGGCAAACGGCGGGGCCGGCACGCCGTCGTCCCGCACCGGCGGGAACGCCGCGGTCGGCGCGTCGTCGTGGAACGGTCCGGCCCAACCGCGACCCGCACCCGGACGCTCCGCTGGCCCGGTGCTCAGCGCGCTGGCCGGCGGCCCGGACGGGCCGTGGTCGTAGCGGCCGTCCCCGGCACGGTCACGCGCCCCGCCCGGAGGCCGGGCGGGGTTGTCGTCACGCGGGCCGTACGGCGCTCCACGGTCGTTCCGGTACGGCTCGTCCGGGTCGGCGTCCGCACCGTCGGGGCGTCGGTCGTGCGGCCTGGAGCGGGACTGCGGGCCGGCGTACAGCTCGGAGGCGGGCTGTCGGCTCCAGGGCTCGACGTCCCGCCCCGGCCAGGGCAGCGCCGACGGGCGCTCCGGCCGGTCCCAGCTGCGAGGCTCGATGCCGCCGTAGGGGTCGGGGTGGGACATCACGCACCAGACGGTGACGGTACGAGTTCCACCACATGACGCAAAACCAAGGCCATCCCCTACACGCGTGAGGTGTTCCGTCCGATTGGCCGGCGCGACGACCGGCCGATCCCCGGCGTTCACCGCGCGGTGGCCGGGAATCGTGCCGAGCCTACTGCACGGCACCCCCGGACAGGGTGGACGATGGCCCGCCGGGCCACGCCGACGACCGAACCGCACCGGCCCACCCCGATGATCCACTCCGATCGCGGCAGACCGGGGTGTCCCCGACCGTGATCCGCTCCGGTCGCCGCAGGTGACGGGCGTCGACCGCGACCCACCCGATCGGGGCAGATTGGGGTGTCCACCAACCGTGATCGACTCCGAGCACGGCAGGTGGTGGCGTCCAGGCTGCGAGAGTGGCCGACTCGACGCGTACCGGGTTGTGCACAGGCCGGCAGGTGACGGGGGCGCAACGACAGCGGCACCGGCGTCCCACCGCCCTGACGGGCGGCGGCACACCGGTGCCGCAGGTACGGGGCGGGCGCTCAGACCTCGAGCAGCTCCGCTTCCTTGTGCTTGACCAGCTCGTCGACAGTGGCAACGTAACGCTGAGTGAGGTCGTCGAGCTCCTTTTCGGCGCGCCGACCCTCGTCCTCGCCGACCTCGCCGTCCTTGACCAGGCGGTCCAGCTCTTCCTTGCCCTTCCGGCGGATGTTGCGGACGGCGACCTTGGCCTCCTCACCCTTGTGCCGGGCCACCTTGATCATCTCGCGGCGGCGCTCCTCGGTCATCTGCGGGAGCAGGATGCGCAACTGGTTGCCCTCGTTGTTCGGGTTCGCGCCGAGGTCGGAGTCGCGGATCGCCTTTTCCATGGCGTTGAGCTGCGAGTTGTCGTACGGCTTGATGATCACCATGCGCGGCTCGGGGACCGCGATGGAGGCCATCTGCGGCAGCGGCGTGGGGCTGCCGTAGTAGTCGATCATGATCCGGGAGAACATGGCGGCGTTGGCGCGACCGGTCCGGATCCCACCGAACTCCTCCTTGGCGTGCTCGATGGCACGCTCCATCTTCTCCTCGGCCTCGAGGAGGGTGTCGTCGATCACCGGTCTCCTCGCCTCCTTCTGTTGCTCGTCGTGGGCTGTGGCGGCGGTGCCCGTCGGAGGACCGCCGTGGTGGGGCCGGCGGGACCGTTCAGGCGGTGATCAGCGTACCGATCTTGTCGCCCCCGACCGCACGGATGATCGTGTCTTCGCCCTGTGCGCCGAAGACCAGCATCGGCAGGCCGTTCTCCATGCAGAGGCTGAACGCGGCGGCGTCGGCCACCCGCAGGTTGCGGCGCAGCACCTCGGAGAAGGTGATCGAGTCGAACTTGCTGGCGGTGGAGTCGACCCGAGGATCAGCGGTGTAGACGCCGTCCACCCCGTTCTTGCTCATCAGCACCACGTCGGCGCGAATCTCCAACGCACGCTGGGCGGCGACGGTGTCGGTGGAGAAGTACGGCATGCCGGCGCCCGCCCCGAAGATCACCACACGGCCCTTCTCCAGGTGCCGGATGGCGCGCAGCGGGATGTACGGCTCGGCGACCTGGGCCATCGTGATCGCGCTCTGCACCCGGGTCTCGATGCCCTCCTTCTCCAGGAAGTCCTGGAGGGCCAGGCAGTTCATCACGGTGCCGAGCATGCCCATGTAGTCAGCCCGGGCCCGGTCCATGCCGCGCTTCTGCAACTCGGCGCCGCGGAAGAAGTTGCCGCCCCCGACGACGACGGAGACCTGCACGCCGCGCCGGACGACGGTGGCGATCTGCCGGGCGATGGCCTGCACGACGTCCGGGTCGACGCCGATCGCGCCGCCGCCGAAGACCTCACCGGAGAGCTTCAGCACCACCCGGCGGGTCCGCCCGGGGGGCGGCGCCGTCGGATCGTTCGCCTCCAGGCTCCGGTCACTCACAACCTGCGTCATCCGCCCCGCCCTTCCCCGGGCGCACGTCCCGCGCGCCGCGTACCGCTCAACTGCCGTTGCCGACCCTATGTGACGAGGAGGCCGCGGTGCCTGTCACGTACACCGGCGGCCTCCTCGTCGACGTATCCCTGCCCACGGACGCGTCATGCGCCCGGTCCGGCGGATCAGGCCTGGCCGACCTCGAACCGCAGGAAGCGGGTCACCTCGATGCCGGCCTCGGCCAGCACCTGCTTCACGGTCTTCTTGTTGTCGGCGACCGACGCCTGCTCGAGAAGGACGTAGTCCTTGAAGAAGGCGTTGACCCGGCCCTCGACGATCTTCGGCAGCGCCGCCTCGGGCTTGTTCTCCTCGCGGGCGGTCTGCTCGGCGATGCGCCGCTCGGACTCGACGACCTCGGCCGGCACCTCGTCCCGGGTGAGGTACTTCGGCCGCATCGCGGCGACCTGCATGGCGACCGCGCGGGCGTCGGAGTCGGACGCCTCGTCGCCGGCTGCCTGGCCGGCGGTGCCGGTGTACTGCACCAGCACGCCGACCGCCGGGGGCAGGTCCTGGCTCTTGCGGTGCAGGTAGACGGCGGTGGTGCCGTCGAGCTTGGCGAAGCGGTTGAGCACCAGCTTCTCACCGATTTTGGCGGACTGCTCCTGGACCAGGTCGGCGACCGTCCGGCCGTCGAGCTCGGAGGCGAGCAACTCCTCCGCGGTGCTCGCGCCGCTGCGCTCGCCGTGCTCGACCAACTGCTGGGCCAGCGCGATGAAAGCCTCGTTCTTGGCCACGAAGTCGGTCTCGCAGTTGAGCTCGAGCAACGCCTTGCCGGAGTGCGCGACGAGACCGTTGGCGGCGGTGCGACCGGCCCGCTTGCCCACGTCCTTGGCACCCTTGACACGCAGGATCTCGACGGCCTTGTCGAAGTCGCCCTCGGCCTCGATCAGCGCCTTCTTGCAGTCCATCATGCCGGCGCCGGTGAGGTCGCGGAGCTTCTTGACGTCCGCGGCGGTGAAGTTGGACATGACTCTCTCTTCGGTGTCGTGTCGGAACTGCGGTGGGATGGTCTGGGTGCCGGTTACCCGGATCCCGGCCGGATGTGCCCGGCGTACCCGCCGATCCCCGCCGCCGGTCGAGCCGGACGGCGGGGATGCGACAGTGCGGTCACTCCGCGGCGGCGGTCGCCGGCTGCTCGGCCGGCGTCTGCTGCTCGGCCGGGGTCTGCTGCTCGGCCGGCGCCGGCTGCTCGTCGGCCTTCTTCGGCTCCTCGAGCAGCTCGCGCTCCCACTCGGCCAGCGGCTCGTCGGCGCCGACCTGACCCGCCTCGGGCTTCTCGTCGGCTCCCCGACGACGGCCGGACCGGGCGATCAGACCGTCGGCGACGGCGGCGGCGACGACCCTGGTCAGCAGCTCGGCCGAACGGATCGCGTCGTCGTTGCCCGGGATCGGGAAGTCGACCTCGTCCGGATCGCAGTTGGTGTCGAGCACGGCGATCACCGGGATGCCCAGCTTGCGGGCCTCGTCGACGGCGATGTGCTCCTTCTTGGTGTCGATCACCCAGATCGCGGCCGGCAGCTTCTGCATGTCGCGCAGACCACCGAGGGTCTTGGTCAGCTTCACCTTCTCGCGGGAGAGCTGCAGGGTCTCCTTCTTGGTGTAACCGGCGGCGGTGCCGCTCAGGTCACCCAGGGCCTCCAGCTCCTTCATCCGCTGCAACCGCTTGTACACCGTCTGGAAGTTGGTCAGCATGCCGCCGAGCCAGCGGTGGTTGACGTACGGCTGGCCGACCCGGGTCGCCTGCTCGGCGATGGCCTCCTGGGCCTGCTTCTTGGTGCCGACGAAGAGGATGCTGCCGCCCTCGGCGACGGTGTTGCGCACGAAGTCGTACGCCTTCTCGATGTAGTCGAGCGTCTGGCGCAGGTCGATGATGTAGATACCGTTGCGCTCGGTGAAGATGAAGCGCTTCATCTTCGGGTTCCAGCGCCGGGTCTGGTGCCCGAAGTGGACACCGCTCTCCAGCAGCTGACGCATGGTCACGACGGCCATGGTGGGGTACTCCCTTTGGTCCCTGGTTGTCCCGCTCGGCCGGCGGCCGGGCGTCCTGGCGCCCGGTCGTCGGCCGTGGTGGGCCCGACCGGGATCGGGACCAGGGAGACCGTCGCCCCACGGAACCGTGGAGAGGGCGCGCGAGGTCGACCGCACGAGGCGGTCGCCAGTCGCCCAGTGTACGCCCCTGCCCCGCCGTCGGGCCGCCGGGTGCGCCAAACTGCCCAATAGCACACCGGGCGCATGATCAGGCACCCGTCCACAGGCCGCTCCGCCTTTCCACAGCCCTCGCGGTCCGGCCGGCACGATGTCCCGCCGACGCGCACCCTCGGCGACATGACGAAGCGGAACCAGGCGGTCGGCGCGTACGGCGAGCGGTGTGCGCTGCGCCACCTCATCGGAGCGGGCCTGCGCCCGATTGCCCGCAACTGGCGCTGCCCCGACGGCGAGATCGACATCATCGCCTGGGACGGTCCGGTAATCGCCTTCTGTGAGGTGAAGACCCGACGAACCGGCGAGTTCGGCACCCCGGCCGAGGCCGTCGTGCCACGCAAGGCCCGACGGTTGCGCGGCCTGGCGGCCCGGTGGCTGGCCGAGAGCGGCGTCAACGCCGACGAGGTGCGTTTCGACGTGCTGGCGGTCCGCCTGCCGGTCGGCGGCCCGGCGCTGGTCGAGCACGTCAAGGGCGCGTTCTGATGGGCCGGCCGGAAGCGCGGCGCCGGCCCGGCGGCCCTGCGCCGGCGACGCGGGGAGGGGCGTGGTGAGTTACGCCAAGGTGCTCAGCGTCGGGTTGGTCGGGGTGAATGGGCACCTGGTCGAGGTGGAGGCCGACCTGGCGCCAGGGCTGCCCGCGGTGGCCATCTCCGGGCTGCCGGACACCGCGCTGCACGAGGCCCGCGACCGGGTCCGCGCCGCCATCGTCAACTCCGGGCAGCGCTGGCCCAACCGCCGGATCACGCTCAACCTGCTACCGGCGACCCTGCCCAAGTACGGCTCGGCGTTCGACCTGGCCATCGCGGCCGCCGTGCTCGGTGGCTCCGGGGAGCTCCCCCTCGCCTCGCTGGACGGGGTGGTGGTGCTCGGCGAGCTGGGCCTGGACGGGACGGTCCGCCCCGTGCGCGGGGTGCTGCCGATGGTCGCGGCGGCGGCACGGGCCGGGCACGACCGGGTCGTCGTCCCGGTGCAGAACGCCGGGGAGGCGGCGGTCATTCCCGGTGTCCGGGTCCGGGCCGTCGACACGCTGCACCGGCTGGTCGCGTACGTCCGCGACGGCAGCCCGCTGATGGTCCCGCCGACCGATCCGCCCCGGTGCGAGCCGGGCGGCCCGGACCTGGCCGACGTGGCCGGTCAAGGGCTGGGCCGGCGGGCGCTGGAGGTGGCCGCCGCCGGCGGGCACCACCTGGCGCTGCTCGGGCCGCCCGGCGCGGGCAAGACCATGCTGGCCGAGCGACTGCCGTCGATCCTGCCGGAGCTGGGCGACGACGCGGCGCTGGAGGTGACCGCGCTGCACTCGATCGCGGGGCTGCTCCCGCCCGGCGGACGGCTGTTACGGCGTCCGCCGTTTCAGGCGCCGCACCACACCGCGACCGTCCCGGCGCTGGTTGGCGGCGGGAGCGGACTGGCCCGGCCGGGCGCGGTCTCCCTGGCCCACCAGGGCGTGCTCTTCCTCGACGAGGCGCCCGAGTTCAGCAAGGGCGCCCTGGAGGCGCTGCGGCAACCGCTGGAGCACGGTCGGGTCCAGCTTGCCCGCAGCGCAGGCGGCACCGAATACCCGGCCCGCACCCAGCTGGTGCTGGCCGCCAATCCCTGCCCGTGTGCCAAGCCCGCCGGCGACGCGTACTGCGAGTGCAGCCCGCTGGCCCGGCGACGTTACCTGGGCCGGCTCTCCGGGCCGCTGCTCGACCGCATCGACCTGCAGGTGAAGCTGCTGCCGGTCCGGGCCGCGGAGCTGATGGAGGTCACCCGCGCGGGCGAGTCGTCGGTTGACGTCTCGGCCCGGGTGGCGGCGGCCCGGCGGGCGGCGGCAGCCCGGTGGGAGCCGACCGGCCGCCGGCTCAACGCCGAGATCGCCGGCCCGTGCCTGCGCCGGCCGCCGTGGCGGCTGCCGGCCCGGGACACCGCCGAGCTGCGCTCCCGGCTCGACTCCGGCTCGATCTCCGCCCGGGGGTTCGACCGGATCATCCGCCTGGCCTGGACGATCGCCGACCTGGACGGCCGGGACCGGCCTGGCCGCGAGGACGTCCTGGAGGCCATTCAACTGAGAACGGGGGAAGGGGCATGAGCACCCGAGAGCAACGGCTGCTGGCCCGGGTCGCGTTGACCTGGCTCACCGAGCCGGGCACCTGGTCGGTGCACCGGCTGGTCCAGCAGCTCGGCCCGGTGGCCGCACTGGACCTGCTGCTCGACGGCGGAGCGCCGGACCGGCGGCTGCGCGAGTCGGTGGCCGCGCGCGTGCCGGCCGGCAACCCTCGGGCGGTCGCCGCCGAGGCCCTCGCCCGGACCGAACGGGTCGGCGCCCGGGTCCTGACCCCGGAGGACAACGAGTGGCCCGACCACCTCGGCGACCTGCGTCAGCTGGTCCTGGGTGGCGGCAGTCGGCGGGTCGACCTGGAGACCGCCCCGCCGCTCTGCTTCTGGGTGCGTGGCGGCTGGCCGCTCGGCGAGACCCTGGCCCGCTCGGTCGCCGTGGTCGGCGCCCGCGCCGCCACCGGGTACGGCGTCCACGTCGCCTCCGAGATCGGGTACGGGCTGGCCGACCGGGACTGGACGGTGGTCTCCGGCGGCGCGTTCGGCATCGACGCCGCCGCGCACCGGGGCGCGTTGACGGCCGGTGGGGTGACGGTGGCGGTGCTCGCCTGCGGGGTGGATTGCCCCTACCCGCTGGGCAACGCGGCGTTGTTCGACCGGATCGCCGAGACGGGGCTGCTGGTGAGCGAGTGGATGCCCGGGGCCGATCCACTACGCCCGCGGTTCCTGATCCGCAACCGGGTGATCGCCGCGGCCACCCGGGGGACGGTCCTGGTGGAGGCGGCGGCCCGCAGCGGCGCGGTCCAGACCCTGCACCGGGCGCTGGCCATGCGCCGGCCCGCGATGGTCATCCCGGGGCCGGTCACCTCGGCGATGTCGGTCGGCGCGCACGAGTTGCTGCGCGAGCACCGGGATGCCCGACTGGTGACCGGGGTGGCGCACGTGCTGGAGGAGGTGGGCCGGATCGGCGCCGACCTGTCCCCACCCGCACGCGGCCCCGAACGCCCGACGGACGGGTTGGACGACGAGGCGGCCCTGGTGCTGGAGTCGTTGCCGCGGCGCGGAGCGCTCGGTGTCGACGCCCTGGCGGCCCGCGCCGGGGTGGACCTGCGTACGGCGCTGCGGAAGCTCTCCCTGCTGGAGGAGCTGTCGCTGGTGGTCCGCCGGGACGGCGGGTACGCGGCCGCACCACCACCGGGGCGTGGCACGGCGGTGGTGCGGCCCACCGGCGCCCCGGCTGGGCAGCCTCCGCAGCCCGGATCCCCGGGGCGAGCGGCGGGATGAGCGACTCAGTCCGCCTCGAAACGAATCTCCAGGTCGCGCTCGCGTACGCAGCGCCGCACGATCGTCACCACCTGGCGGACCCGGTCGGTTTCTTCCCGGGTACGGGCGACCTCGGCCAGCCGGTCCAGTTCGGTGAGGAGCTGGAGGGCCCGCTCCGCGCTCACGACCAGTTCGCCGAGCGGGTCGATCCGGTCCAGCAACGGGGTGGCTCCACCGCCCCGCCCCCGGGTCAGCAGGTCGAGCAGCAGATCGTCGGGGTCGGCCACCAGTTGGGTGGCGACCGGGGACGGCGGTCGGCCCGGACCGCTGCGTACCAGTCGGTAGAGGACGACGTCCAGACCCATGAGGTCCCTCCTCCCGTCGGCGCACACGCCCCGGCATCGCGGCGTCGGCGCGGTGACCGTCCCTGCCTTCCAGTCTTACCGTCGGCGTCACGCTGGACCAGCATCGATCGGCCCGAATCTCGCCGCGCCGTCGCCGCACCCGGCCCCGCACAGCACACCGCCAACCCGCCTCCGGGATGAACACCGCGTCCCGCGCGGTCCTCCCCGGGCCGACGCCGTCGTCCGCGCCGGCCGTGCCCGACGTGACGGGCGCCACCTCCGAGATCGAGGACGACCAGTGGGCCAGGATCGGGTCGACCTCGCCCGGCGAGGGGTTCGGTGCGCACGCGCTGGCCTGCGGACGGGCGCGGGTGGGAGGATCTCGGCTGTGACTGTGCAGCGCCGTTCCTTGCTCGGTTTCGGATTCGCCGCCGCCGTCGGGTTGACCGGCTGCGGGGAGAACCCGTCCGCCACCCGATCGGGCTCCTGGAACACGCCCTCCTTGCCGCCCGAGGGTGGACAGGGTGGCGCGGCGGCCGGCCGGGCGCCCCGGGTGCCCGGTGCCGGGCCGACCGGTGCCGCGCGGCCCCGGACCCTGTCCACGGCGCTGCACCGGTATATGCAGCCAACCGCGGAGAACCCGAAACATCCCACGTACCCGGGCGCGGTGGTGCTCGCGCAGGTCGACGGCGAGCCGACCGACCACCTCGCGGCGGGCGAGGCGTTGCGTTACGACGCCGGCCCGGTGCTGCTGCCCGTCGCGAAGCGCGTCGCCATGCGCCCGGACTCGATCTTCGACCTGGCCTCGGTCACCAAGGTCTATACCGCGATCCTCGCGCTCCAGCAGGTCGACAGGGGACGGATCGACCTCGACGCGCCGGTGGTCCGGTACCTGCCCGAGTTCACCGGCACCGGCAAGTCGGCCGTCACCGTCGCGATGCTGCTGGCCCACACCAGCGGCCTGCCGGTCGGCGCGAAGGTGACCGGCTACTCGACGATGGCCGAGCGGTGGCGTGCCGTACTCGCGACGCCGCTGGTCACCGGCGCCGTACCGGGCACGGTGTTCCGCTATTCCAGCGTCGGGCTGATGGTCGTCGGCAAGCTCGTGGAGAAGGTGACCGGGCAGAGCCTCGACCGCGTCCTCAGGACCGGCCTGACCGAGCCGCTGGGGTTGCGGCACACCAATTTCAACCCGAACACCTGGCTCAGCGCCACCGACAAAGCCACCCGCCTGGTCGCCACCGACGCCCGCTCGTCCCGCGGCCTGCTACGCGGCGTGGTACACGACGACGTGGCCAACCAGCTCGGCGGCATCGCCGGACACGCCGGCATCTTCAGTACCGCCCAAGAGGTGGCCGTCATCGGTCAACTCCTGCTCGACGGCGGCACGTACGGCGGGAAGAGAATCCTCGCCGAGAGCACCGTGCGGCGGATGCTGCGCAACGCCAACGCCGGGCTGCCCGCGGTGGACCCGGAACGCCCGACCCGCACCGCCGACCACGGCCTCGGTTTGGTGCTCAACCAGCCCTGGTTCATGGGCCGGCTGGCCGGCCCCACCACCTTCGGGCACACCGGCTTCACCGGCACCTCCCTGGTCGTCGCGCCCGAGAGGAGGATGGTGCTGGTGCTGCTCACCAACCGCGCCCACCCGAACTGGAGCTGGGCGAACCCCGACCCAGCCCGGGTCGCCGTGGCCAACGCCCTGGTCTGACCGCGACGATGAGCCGCGAGGGTACCCGGACCAGACACCAGGCCCTGCCGCCGGCGATGCGGGAGGCGGTGGACGACTTCGCCGACCATTTGGCCCGGGTGCGCAACCGCTCCGCGCACACGGTGCGCGCCTACGTGGCCGACCTGGTCTCGCTCCTCGACCACGCCGTCCGGATGGGTTGTGCCACGCCGGCCGATCTGGACCTGGCCGTCCTGCGAAGTTGGCTGGCCAAGCAGCGGACGCTGGGCGCGGCCCGTTCCTCGCTGGCGCGGCAGGCGGCGACGGCCCGGACGTTCAGCGCCTGGGCACACCGCAGTGGTGCGCTCCCCACGGATGTGGCCGTCGCGCTGGCCAGCCCGCAGGCCCGCCGGGAGCTGCCGGCGGTGCTCCGGGCCGACCAGGCCGCCGCCCTCGTCGAAGCGCCGGCTCGGGCGGCCGGAGCACACCGCCCCGACACGATCCGGCCCGCCGATGAGACGCCCCGCGCCGTCGACGAGGCGGTGCGCCTGCGTGACCGCATCCTGCTGGAGCTGCTCTACGGCACGGGTGTGCGGATCAGCGAGGCGTGCGGGTTGGACGTCACCGACGTCGACCACGAGCGGCGGGTGGTGCGGGTCCTCGGCAAGGGCGGCCGGGAGCGGTCCGTGCCCTACGGGGTGCCCGCGCAGCGGGCGATCGACGACTGGCTTCGATCCGGCCGGCCGGCCCTGACGGGCCCGGGATCCGGGGACGCGCTGCTGCTCGGCGCACGGGGCGGACGGCTGAACCCGACCACCGGCCGGCGGATCGTCGCCGGGTACGCCGACGGTCTCGGGTTGCCCCGGGTCAGCCCACACGGGCTGCGCCACTCGGCGGCGACCCACCTGCTGGAGGGCGGCGCGGACCTACGGGCGGTGCAGGAACTGCTGGGGCACTCGTCGCTGGGCAGCACCCAAATCTACACCCATGTCTCGGTGGAGCGGCTGCGGGCGGCGTTCCGCCAGGCCCATCCCCGTGCCTAGGCCGATCCCGCTGAGCCGCACCGGTCGGCAGGGGACGGATACGATCACGGGGTGACCGTCGTCCGGCCGCCCGAGCCGATCCCCGGAGCCCGGCTGCTCTTCTCTCTCGACCCGGCGGTCAGCCACCTCAACCACGGGGCGTTCGGCGCGGTGCCGGTCACCGTGCAGCGGGCCCAGCAGCGGCTGCGCGACGAGATGGAGGCCAACCCGCCGCGGTTCTTCACGCAGGGGCTGGTTGACCGGATCACCCACACCCGCCGGCACGTGGCCGCCTTCCTCGGCGCCGACCCGGAAGGCACCGCGCTGGTCGGCAACGCCACCACCGGCGCTGCCGTCGTGCTTCAGTCGATCGGCCTGCGCCCCGGCGACGAGGTGCTCACCACCGACCACGGGTACGGCGCGGTCGACCTCTCCATCGCGCGGGAGTGCCGCCGAACCGGGGCGGGCACCCGGGCGCTACGGGTGCCGCTGGCCGCCACCGACGAGGAGATCGTCCAGATCGTCCGGGACGGGCTGCGCCCGGGCCGGACCCGGCTGCTCGTCATCGACCAGCTCACCTCGCCCACCGCCCGGCTCTTCCCGGTCGCGGCCGTGGTCGGGGTGGCCCGGGAGCGGGGCGTGCCGGTACTGGTGGACGGGGCCCACGCGCCGGGCATGCTCCCGGTCGAGGTGGCCGCCGTCGGTGCCGACTTCTGGGTGGGCAACCTGCACAAGTGGGGGTACGCGCCGCGCGGCACCGCCGCGCTGGTGGTCGCGCCACCGTGGCGGGATCGGATCGAACCCCTGGTGGTCTCCTGGGAACAGGACGCCGGCTTTCCTCGCAACGTCGAGTGGCAGGCGACGCTGGACTACACGAGCTGGCTGAGTGCACCGGCCGGGCTCTTCACGCTGCGCAGCCTCGGGTTGGACCGGGTACGTGCGCACAACGCCGCGCTCGCCGCGTACGGCCAGCAGGTGGTCGGAACAGCGCTCGGAGTCGCGCCGGCCGACCTGCCGGACCCGGGCGGGCCGGCGGTCGCCATGCGGCTCGTCCCGCTGCCGCCGGGCGTCGCCACCACCCTGGATGCCGCCCGCGCGTTGCGGGTCCTGATCGCCGAACGGCTCGCCACGGAGGTGTCGGTGGTGGGCTGGCACGGCCGGGGCTGGCTACGGCTCTGCGGCCAGATCTACAACTCCCCCGACGAGTACGAGCGGCTGGCCGCCCGGCTGCCCGCGCTGCTCGCCCGAGGCTGACCCGGTTCGCGCCCGGCGGTGCCCGCACCGGCAGCCGGTCACCCGGAGCCGGTCGCCCAAGGCGGGTGCGGCCGATGGTCCGGCGGGAACGGACGGGACGCGCGACGCCGGCCGCGCCACGATGGTCGGGTACGAGCCCGTCACCGGGTCCGCATCGACGGGCAGCAGCCGGACGGGGCCGAGCCCCAGCAACGCCAGCGGGTCGAGGTACTCGGCGTCGCGGCGGAGTCCCCAGTGCAGGCAGCCCGCCACCGGGCAGCCGGGGTGCCCGGCCAGCAGCACACCGAGCGGCGCACCCGCTGAGACCGGGTCGCCGGGGCGCACGTCGGGTCGTACCGGCTCGTAGGTGGTCCGCAGGCCCGCCCCGTGCCCGATGGTGATCACCGGCCGGCCGGCGACCAGGCCGGCGAAGAGGACCGTCCCCGGACCGGCCGCCCGGACCGTGGTTCCCGGCCCGGCGGCCAGGTCCACCCCACGGTGGCCGGCCAGCCACGGCTGCGGTGGTGGGTCGAAGCGGCGCACCGGACGTGGCGTGCCGTCGAGCGGCCACCGGAACACCGGGCGGTGCCCGGAGGCGGCTGTGGCCGCCGGCGTCACCGCGCCCAGCGTCACCGGCGCTGCCGGCGCCGCGACGGCCAGCAGGGCCGCACACCACGCCGTCGCACGCCGCACCTGTTGTCGCATGCCGCCAGCATGCCGACGATGCGACCGGTGGGACACGGACAAGCCGTCCGCTGTGGAGGACGAGCCCGCCTGTGGACGGCCACCCGGGGTCGACCTCGTTCTGCTAGGAGCGCCGGGCGTCCGTCGCGCCGCCCGCCACCAGGCGCGGCGACAGGGGAGGCCACCGGCTCGGACGCGTCGGCCCTGTGAGCCGGCGCGCGGAACGAACGGCCCATGGGTCCCGCCGAACGAGCGGTCCAGCGGGACCCCGCCGACCGGTGGCGGCGACGGAGCGCGGCCAGGCGGTGCTGCGGGCCGATGCCTGTGCATCGTGGACGGCCGGACCTGGCGCGGCGGGTGGAGTTCGAGGCCGAGCGGTGCGGCCGGGTGGCGTCGCCGTGGCACTACCGGCGGGTGGGGGATGCC
>NZ_SMKN01000103.1 GCF_004348675.1 Micromonospora sp. KC606
GGCGAGGATGTCGGCGCCGAAGTCGCCGGCCGGGCGGCGCAGCACGGTGTGCGCGTGGTTGCCGTCGTCGGCGGTGTTGTCGTACTCGATCAGCAGGTCGTCGCCCTGGACGCGGTAGTAGTGGCGCCCACCCGGGCGGGTCGACCCGGCCCAGGCGAAGTACGTCTCGCCGCCGGCGAGCCGGTCGGCTTCCCGGGCCGCCAGTTCGGCGGGGAGCCGGTCCAGGTAGAGAGCGACGAGTTGGTCCAGCAGGGCCCGTCCGGTGACCCCGAGGCGGCCACGCGGCACGCCCAGCGGGGTGAGCGGCGCGTCCACCGACGCCCGGGTGGCGCTGACGATGTCCACCGGGGCCTCGTCGGCGACGATCGCCGCGTCCCGCCCGGCCGGGCCGATGGCCGCCAGCAGTTCCCGGGCCAGGTCCTCCTCGACGCCCAGCGGGCGCAGCACGGGCCGGCCGGCATGCGTGACGGCGGCCGGATTCGCGCCGAGGAAGACCGGGGCGGGGGAGACCTCGTCGTCCACCACGGTCATGCTCACCGACAGGTGATGCCCCTCGAACCGCCAGGCCCACCGGTCGTCGCGCCCCGGGTCGCCGAACACGGCCACCCAGAAGTCGCCGCTGTGCCGGCCGCGCCGCCACCCTTCCGCCCGGTCCAGCACCTCCTCCAGCGCGACGACCGCCATCGCCTGGGCGTACGCGCCGGGGCTGAGCGCGGTGGCGAGCAGCCGGTGGGCGGCCTTGCGGCCGGCCTGGTCCAGGTCGGCCAGGCACACGCCGGGCCTGGGGCGGGGCCGGTACTCCAGCCAGCGTCGCCGTCTGTCGTCGAAGGCGTGGCCGGCGGCGGCCCGGGCCGGCTCGTCGAGGGCGTCCAGCAGCGCGGTGGCCGCCGCGCGCATCCGCTCGGGTACGGGATCGTCCATGGTGGCCTCAGCGGGTGGTGAGCAGGGTGAGCATCTCGGGCAGGTCGAAGAAGCGGGCGGTCTCCGCCGCCGAGGGGCTGCCGTGTTCCGGGTCGGCGCCGGCGTCGAGCAGGGCCCGGACCACCTCCGCGTCGCGCCGGAACACCGCCGCCGCGAGGGCGGTCTGCCCCCGGTCGTTGACGCGGGAATGGTCGGCGCCACGGGCCAGCAGCGCCGCCACCGTCTCCGGGTGGGCGTGGTACGCCGCCAGGATCAGCAGCGTGTCGCCCTTGTCGTTGGTCATGTTCACCGGCAGCCCGGCGTCGACGTACCCGCTCAACTCCTCGGTCGCGCCGCCCCGGGCAAGGTCGAACATCCGGTGGGCGAAGGCCAGCGTGTCGGCGTCCAGGTCGTCGGTCACCCGTCCAGGTTAGTGCTCCCGGCGCGGCGGGGGCTGGTAGCTTCCCAGCCCACGACGGGAGGGTCATGGACGACGTGTACGTGGGCAACGCGGCAGTCGACGGCGCCGCCGAGGGCGGCTGGCTGCTGGGCCACTTCCTGCCCGTCGACGACCCCCGGCGCAGCACCGAGGTCGAGGTGAAGTGGGGTGTCCACCCGCCGGGCCAGGCCCGGTCGCGGTGGGCGACGGGTGAGCGGCGTACAGCGCTGCTGGTGCTGGTGAGCGGCCGGTTCCGGGTGGAGTTCCGGGATCGCACGGTGGTACTCGCGGAGCCCGGCGACTACGTCCTCTGGGGTCGGGGGGTCGACCATACCTGGTACGCCGAGCGCGAGTCGGTGCTGCTCACCGTGCGCTGGCCCTCGGTGCCGGGCTACCGGGTGGAGCCGCCCGTCCTGCGCTGACCAGGGGGAGGGCACGCCGTCCCACCATCCGGCACACCCGGTTGTCTGGCTGCTGCGCTTGGACCCATCGCTGCCCTTCCAGCTCACCCCCGGTGGCCGCCGGCTGGGCGTCGCGTCCCACCGGGGTGGCGGGCCACCCCGCCACTGCGGGTGGCCCCCGATGTTCGTCGTCGCCATCACCTCGCCCCGCATCCGCCCGGGTCGCCCCGACCGGGTGGTGTACGAGGTGGGTACCCCCGTCGCGGTCCGTCGTGATGACTCTGCTGTAATCATCTGGCTCGTACGCAGAGCGAGGGTTCGGCTGCGATGTGTTCGTCAATTGTCACATTCATGCAACGCGGCCGGCTCTTGACCCCCGCTCAGGGGCCCGGAAGCATCGATGAAGCGGCGTCCCGGGCCGTGGGATTACCCGGACCAGCCAAGGAGGACCATGTCGGTCAGCCCCGCCTCGTCGCGCGCCGGATGGCATACGTCCCAACCCGCGGTCCCCGGTCGTCCTCCCGGTGGCCAGCGTCGCCCGGCCAACACCGCCGCTCCCGTGCTCACCGTGACCCTGTCCATCCCGCTGGCCAACGAGGAGGCGCTGACCCCGCCGGCCCGGCGGCTGCTCGAGGCCGCTCGGGAGATGCTGGAGCGGGGCGAGGGCACCATCACCACGACCGGGGTGCCGGCCGAACGCCGGCCCGAGCCGGTCCCGGCCGGCCGTGGCCCGGCCCGCCCGCTCGCCTCCACCATCCCGGCCCTGCACATCCTGGCCGCCAGCCGGTCTGTGCTGCGTGACGGGGAACCGCTGCCGCTGACCCGGCTGGAGTTCGACCTCCTGCTGCACCTGGTGGCCCACCCGCGCCGGGTCTTCACCCGGTTGCAGCTGCTCAACGCGGTCTGGGGCTACGAGCACGCCGGGGTCCGCACGGTCGACGTGCACGTGCGCCGGCTGCGCGGCAAGGTCGGGGTGGACGTCCCGTTGGTCACCACCGTCTACGGGGTCGGCTACCGGCTCGCCGACGACGCCCGGGTCACCATCGACCGCACCGGCTGACCGGCCGGGGCACCATGGTCGGATGCGCGTCCGACCCGTTTCACCCGAGCGACTCGTCGCTGAGCTGACCGAACGTGTCCTCACCATGGCCGGCCCGGTCGTGCCGGGCGGGCAGCGGCCCGGCCGGCTGCGGGTGGCCGTCGACGGGCCGCCCGCAGCCGCGCCGGACCGGCTCGCCGACGACCTCGTCGACCCGCTACGGGCGGGCAGCCGGCCGGTGCTGCGCATCCGCGCCGAGGACTTCCTCCGCCCGGCCTCGACCCGGTACGAGCAGGGCCGCACCAACCCGGACTCCTACTACGAGGGCTGGACCGACGAGGCGGGGCTGCGCCGCGAGGTGCTCGACCCGGCCGGCCCCGGCGGGTCCGGGCGGGTCCTGCCGTCGCTCTGGGACGCCGCCACCGACCGGGCCAGCCGGGCCGCGTACGTCGACCTGCCGCCCGGCGCGGTGCTGCTGGTCAGTGGGGCGCTGCTGCTCGGCGGCGGCCTGCCGTTCGACCTCACCGTGCACCTGGCGCTCTCTCCCGCCGCCCTGGCCCGGCGAACCGACCCGGAGCTGCGCTGGACGCTGCCGGCCTTTGACCGGTACGCCGACGAGGTCGCACCCGCCACGTTCGCCGACGTTGTCGTCCGCGCCGACGACCCCCGGCATCCGGCCGTCGTCGAGTCGCCCTGAGGCGCCCGGCCGAAGCGGGAAATCGGCGGTTTGGCCCGCTCGACAGGTGGGTAATCGCCCGGCTCAACAGGCACGGGTGATCTCGCCCGGGTTTACCGTATCCGGGCCGAACCGCCCGGACGCTCACAGGCCACAGGAAAGGCAGGCAGTGATGCTCGTCCACGACACGGTCGGTACGGGCCGATCTCAGGCGGAGATCGACCAAATTCGACTCTCCCTGCAGGCCCGCTACGACGAGCTGTCCGCGGAGTACGAGCAGGCGGTCGCGCAGAGCCAGGTGCTGCGGCTGGTGGAGGTCGCCGACACCGCCGGCGACGACCAGGCCGACAGCGGCACCAAGACCGCCGAGCGGGACACCGCGCAGTCCCTGCTGCGGACCATCCTGGAGCGCCGCGCCCAGTTCGAGCACGCGCTGACCCGGCTCGACGAGGGCACCTACGGCTTCTGCGAGGGCTGCTCGGCGCCGATTCCCATGGAGCGCCTGGAGATCTTCCCGTCGGCGACCGCCTGCGTGGCCTGCAAGCAGACGCGGGAGCGGCGGGCCGCCTGAGCGCGCTCCCCGGGGTGGCCGGCCGGACCAGGGGGCGCGGTAGGTCCTTTCCGGTGGGTGAGACCAGAATGGGCACCGCTTCCCGAACCGCCTGGGCCCTGCGCGACTCCGGGTGGAGCATCCCGGCGACCCGAATCCCTGCGTTCGGCGGCTGACGCCGGCCCGCCGGCCGCCGTCCTCGCCCGGGGGCGTCTCACGATGGGACCTGCCGGCGATACACCGAAAAAGCGGTTCCGGGGTTTCCTCGGCGACGACGGGAACGGCCGAGCCTACCGGCGCGGCGTGGGGCCGGTGCTGGCGCGCAACGAGATCGCCGGGGTGAACAGCAGGTGCCGGGGCGGCGCCTCGGGGGTCGCGATGCGCTCGATGAGCAGGTCGACGGCGTAGGTACCCATCTCCGTCGGCACGTCGGCGGCGGTCAGCGGAGGGCGGAAGTCCTCGGCCCAGTGGCGGGCCAGGACACCGGTGATGGAGAGGTCTTCGGGTACGGCGACGCGGGCCTGTTCGAGGGCGCGTTGGATGCCCGGGAGGGCCGCTTCGTTGATGGTGACGATCGCGGTGATGTCCGGGTGTTCGTCGCGCAGCTGCGCCAGGCAGGCCGCGCCGGCGGTGGCGTCGTCGGCGCAGCAGAGGTCGACCCCGGTCAGGCCGCGCTGGGCGATGGCCTCGGTGAAGCCGCTCAACGCCCGCTGGGCGGGGCCGTAGCCGGAGGCGACGAGTTCGGCGGACCGGTTGACGAGGGCGATCCGGCGGTGGCCGAGGTCGGCGAGGTGGTGGACGCAGCGGGCGATCAGGGTGGCGTAGTCGACGTCCACCCAGCAGGTGCCGTCCGGGTTGGCGGTATGGCCGATGGTGACGAACGGGACGCCGGTCTGCTGTAGGCGCGTGACGCGTTCGTCTTCGAGGCGGATCTCCATGAGGATGACGCCGTCCACCCGCCGACCACTGACGACCCGTTCGAAGGATCGGTCGTGGTCGCCGCCGGAGGGGGAGAGCAGCACATCGAGGTCGGCTCGGGCGGCTGCCTCGACCACGCTGGCCACGAAGTCGAGCTGCATGTCGGTCAGCCGGAGGCTCGCTGGCGGTATGACCAGCCCGAGGGTGCGGGTGCGGCCCTCCTTCAGGGCGCGGGCTGCGGCGTTGGGGCGGTAGTCCAGCTCGTCGATGACGGCTTGGACGCGCCGCCGGGTCTCGTCGGAGACCGCTCGCTTGCCGCTGAGCGCGTACGACACGGTGCTGCGTGACACCCCTGCCCGACGGGCGATCTCCCCGATGTTCATCCCACTCCTCGCCGTGGCGTCGCTGCTGTGGCGCGCGCCTGGTCAGCTTCGCGCAGCGTCCGGCCCGGCCTGGCCCGCTCTCGGGCCGTCGTCTGCAGCGAACCGATTCGACCAGCCTAGGTTCGGCCGGCAATCGGTGTCAACGGGCCAGCCCCGAGGCTGCGAGCTGGTCATACCCGAGCTCACGGAACGTCCTGTCACCTCTTGACCGGGTGGTCGGACGGACCTATGTTCTGTCGAACCGATTCGGCGAACCGATTCGATGATCAACCCATACCACGACAAGCCCGCTGCCTGCCCCGGCGGGCAGTCAGCCTCCCGACCCACCCATGACAAGGGGATAGATCGTGAAGTCGTTTGGTAGGAGACAGCGTACCCTCGGGGTGGCGCTGGCGGCTCTGGTCGCGGCCGGCGGTGCCGTCGCGTGTTCGTCGGGCGACAGCTCGGGCGGCGCGGCCGGCGGGACGTACGCCATCTGGGACCCGTACCCGCAGTTCGACGACAGCTCGGCCTGGGTCAAGTTGCTCACCAAGTGCGGCACCGACGCCGGGGTGACCGTGACCCGGACCGGCTACGACACCACCGACCTGACGAACAAGGCCCTGCTCGCGGCGCAACAGAACAACTCGCCCGACGTGCTCATCGTGGACAACCCCGTCGTGTCCACGTTGGCCGAGGCCGGGGTCCTCACCACGACCGAGGAGACCAGGCTCGACACCTCCGCGATGGAGCCGAACCTGCTCAGCGCCGGCCAGAGCGGCGGCAAGACGTACGGGGTGCCGATCGGCGCCAACACGCTCGCCCTCTACTACAACAAGGCGGTGTTGGCCGCCGCCGGTGTGGACCCGGCGTCGCTCACCGACTGGGCCGCGCTCAACGCCGCCCTGGCGAAGGTGACCGCCGCGGGCAAGAAGGGGATCACCTTCTCCGCCATCGGCACCGAGGAGGGCAGCTTCCAGTTCCTGCCGTGGTTCTGGGGCAGCGGCGCGCAGCTGACCAAGCTGGACTCCCCCGAGGGCGTCGCGGCGGTCTCCCTGTGGACCGACTGGCTGAAGAAGGGCCACGCACCGAACTCGGTCATCAACAACACGCAGACGACGAGCTGGCAGGAGTTCGCCAGCGGCGACTTCGCCTTCGCCGAGAACGGCACCTGGCAGGTGGCCAACGCGAAGAAGCTCGGCTTCGAGTACGGCATCATCGCGATCCCGGGTAAGGACGGTGGCACCGCGCCCGCCCCGACCGGCGGGGAGTTCGTCACCATCCCGGTGCAGAAGCAGACCGACCGGTACACCGCCTCGCAGAAGCTGGTCACCTGTCTGACCAGCAGCGACAACCTGCTGGCCACCGACACGACGCTGTCGTACATCGCGCCGACGGCCACCGTGCAGGCCAAGCAGGTCGCCGAGAACCCGGAGCTGAAGGTCTGGGTCGATGCGGTCGGGGCGGCCAGGGGACGCACCGGCGACGACCTCGGCACGAAGTACCCGAAGGTCTCCGAGCAGATGTGGAAGGCCGTGCAGGCGGCGCTGAGCGGGTCGAAGACCCCACAGGCCGCGTTGGCCGAAGCGCAGTCGGCGGCAGCCGCGGCGACGAAGTAGCGCGTACGGATGAGTTCCTCGACGCAGACGGCGTCCCGTGACCTGGCGGCGCGGGAGCCCGCCCGGCCGCGAGCCCGCCCGTCCCGCCGGCCGGCGGGGGGCGGCACGGGACGGTGGGCGGCCTGGGCCTTCCTGCTTCCGCTGCTGGCCTACCTGATCGCCTTCTACGCCTATCCGCTCTACCGCAACCTGGACCTCAGCCTGCGCGACTACACGGTGCGCTCGTTCGTGCAGGGCGACGCGCCCTTCATCGGCCTGGCGAACTACCGTGAGGTGGTTGACAACCCGACGTTCCTGCCGGCGCTGACGCACACGGTCGTGTTCACCGCCGCCTCGCTGGTGCTCCAGTTCGGCATCGGCATGGCGCTGGCGGTCTTCTTCCACCAGCACTTCCGCCTCTCCGCCACACTCCGGGCGCTCTTTCTCGTGCCGTGGCTGTTGCCGTTGATCGTGTCGGCGTCCACCTGGTCCTGGATGCTCAACAGCGAGGCCGGCGTGGTGAACACGTTCCTCGGGGTGCTCGGGGTCGACCCGGTCAACTGGCTCACCTCGCCGGACTGGTCGCTCGCCTCCGTGATCATCGCCAACGTGTGGATCGGGATCCCGTTCAACCTGGTGCTGCTCTACAGCGGCCTGCAGGGCATCCCGCCACAGATTTACGAGGCCGCCGCGCTGGACGGGACCACCGGCTGGCAGCGGTTCTGGCGCCTGACGTTCCCCCTGCTGCGCCCGGTCTCCGCGATCACCCTGCTGCTCGGCCTGGTCTACACGCTCAAGGTCTTCGACATCATCTGGATCATGACCAAGGGCGGCCCCGCCGACTCCTCCACCACCCTCGCGACCTGGTCGTACCAGCTCGGGTTCGGCAGCCTGCTGCCGCAGTTCGGGCCGGGCGCCGCGGTGGGCAACCTGCTCATCGTGGCGGCGCTGGCGTTCGGGCTGGTCTACATCCGCGTGCAGCGCCGGCAGGGAGGTACGGCATGAGGCGGGCCACCACCTGGTGGAAGACCGGAATCGGCCTGGTGCTGACCACCCTGATGCTGTTCCCGGTCTACTGGATGGTCAACGTCTCGTTCACCCGGGACGAGGACATGCGCAAGACCCCGCCGGACCTGTTCCCGATCGACGGCACGCTCGAGGGGTACCGCGCGGTCGTCGACCAGCAACTGCCGCACCTCGGGACCAGCCTGCTCGTCGGGTTCGGGACGGTCGCCCTCACGCTGCTCGTCGCGGCGCCGGCCGGCTACTCCCTGGCCAAGCTGCGACCCGCCGGCGGCGGCCTGGTGAGCTTCGTGCTCCTCGTCGCCCAGATGATCCCGGGAATCATCATGGCGATGGGCTTCTACGCCATATACCTGAACCTGGGCGTGCTCAACACCCTGCCCGGACTGATCGTCGCCGACGCGACGATCGCCGTCCCGTTCGGGGTGCTCATCTTCCAGGCGTTCATGTCCGGGATCCCCGAGGAGATCACGCAGGCGGCCACGGTGGACGGCGCCGGGCCGCTGCGGACGTTCTGGTCGGTCATCCTGCCGGTCAGTCGCAACGCCGGCATCACCGTCGCGCTCTTCGCGTTCCTCTGGGCCTGGTCGGACTTCGTCTTCGCCTCCACCCTCAACGGCGGCGGCGGGCTGCGGCCGATCACCCTCGGCATCTACGCCTATATCGGCAACAACAACCAGCAGTGGAACGCGATCATGGCGACCGCGGTCGTGGCGTCGATCCCCGCGGCCGTGCTGCTGGTCGTCGCCCAGCGCTACATCGCCGCCGGCGTCACCACCGGTGCCGTGAAGGACTAACCCCACCGCAACCAGCGAAAGCGAGCATCACCATGCCCGTCGCCCCACCCGGTCCGCAGTTCTCGGTACGGGAGATCCCGTTCAGCCACTGCGGATCATGGTTCGACTTCTCCCCGGTCATCGCGGAGAGGACCTACGCGGACGACGTACACCTCGTGTCACACCAGACCGGGCTGCACCCGGTGCTACGGCTCGTTCCGCACGCCGGGGGTGCCCGCGTGGAGACCACCCTCACGGCCGTGCCGTCCCGGCTGACGTGGACCCACGGTGCCGGCCAGATCGAGCTGGCCTACGAGTCCACCGACACCGTCCGGGTCCGAGGTGACGGACTCGGTCTGCGCATCGTCGCCGCCGCGCCGGTGCTGACCCCGTTCTCCGGTGCGTACTTCCTGCGCGATCCGGTCGACGGCTCGTACCTGTTCACCCTCTACGAGACCGGCCGGCGCTACCGCGTCACGGTGCTCTCCGGTCCGGCCGTCACCGTCAGCGGCGCGCAGGAACTCGGCACGGCCGAGCGGGGAGTCGTCCTCGCCGACGAGGGCGCCTGGGAGGTGGCGATCGAGGAGTACGACAGCGCCCGGCCCCCGTACCGCACGGCGCTGACCTTCGACCAGGCCGCCGCGGCGGCGGCCGCCAGTTTCACCGAGTTCGTGACGGCGGTGGCGCCCTGGCGCACCGAACACACGCCGGCCGCCGAGCTCGCCGCCTACGTCCTGTGGTCGGCCACCGTCCGCCCCGCCGGATTCGTCACCCGGCCGGCCGTGCTGATGAGCAAGCACTGGATGGACAAGGTGTGGAGCTGGGATCACTGCTTCAACGCGTTCGCCCTCGCACCCGGACTGCCGGACCTGGCCTGGGACCAGTTCCAGCTGCCGTTCGAGCACCAGGACGCCGCCGGCGCACTGCCGGATTCCGTCACGCACTCCGAGGTGCTCTACAACTTCGTCAAGCCACCCATCCACGGCTGGGCCCTGCGCCGGCTGCGGCAGCGGATGCCCACCCTGGGGCACGACGAACTGGCCGAGGCGTACCGGCGGCTGGAGCGGTGGACCCGCTTCTGGCTGACCGCCCGCCGGGTGCCCGGACAGGTGTTGGCGCACTACCAGCACGGCAACGACAGCGGCTGGGACAACGCCACCACGTTCGATTCCGGGCGGGTGGTCGAGTCCGCCGACCTGGCCGCGTTCCTCGTACTCCAGATGCGGGAACTCGCCGATCTGGCCAGCCACCTGGGACGTGCCGACGAGGCCGCGTCATGGATCGAGGGCGCCGACCAGATGCGCGCGGCGCTGCTGGACCTGTGGACCGGGCAGGAGTTCATCACCCGGGCCGCCGGCGGCCGACGAACCTGGACCAGCACGAGCCTGCTGGACCTGATGCCCATCGTGCTCGCCGACGAACTGCCCGACCCGGTCCGGCAGGCCCTGGCAGACCGGATCAAGTCGCACCTGACACCGCACGGGCTGGCCACCGAGCTGCCCACGTCGGTTCATTACCAGGCCGACGGCTACTGGCGCGGCCCCATCTGGGCGCCCGCGACGGTCCTCATCGAGGACGGCCTGCGGCGCAGCGGCTTCACCGGGCTGGCCGACGAGGTCAGCAACCGATTCCGAGCCCTGTGTGAACACTCCGGCTTCGCCGAGAACTTCGACGCGCTCAGCGGCGCCGGGCTGCGCGACCGCGCCTACACCTGGACGGCCAGCGGCTACCTGATTCTCGCCGCCGCCTACGAACACCGGCGCCCACGGGGGAGCGCCACCCACGAGTCCACCAACCCCCTCTCCTGATGGGAACAACGCCATGACCAGACCACTGGTGGCCACGGCACTCGCCGTGGCCCTCGGCGCCGGCATCCTCAGCGGAGCGCCCGCGCCGGCTGCCGCCTCCGACCCCGGCCGGCTCGTGCTGCGCTACGACTTCGAGGGCGACCTGTCCACCGGCGTGATCACCGACCGGTCCGGTTCCGGCCTGCACGGCACCCTCGTCAACCCGGGCTCGGCCAGCCAGGGCGCCGGGGTGGACGGCTCGACGGCGCTGCAGCTGCCCGGCGGGGCGGCGAGCTCCACCACCGCCCCCTACGTGTCGCTCCCGAACGGCCTGTTCCGGGACCTGTCCGCCGCCACCATCTCCACCTGGGTGAAGTGGTCCGGCGGAGCGGACTTCCAGTGGGTCTACTGCATCGGCAAGGACCTCAACACCGCCACCTTCATCACCCCGTCGTACGGCGGCGTGGGCAAGACCCGATCCTCCATCAAGCCGGTCAACGGCCGGTCCGAAGTCGGTGTCACCGCCACTCAGAAGCTGCCCACCGAACAGTGGGTAAACCTGGTGACCACCATCGACGGTCAGACGACCAGTTACTACATCAACGGCGTCAAGGTCGGCAGCACCCAGGCGACGCTGGACCTGGCGGCCACCATGCACTCGGCCACCAACACGACCTCCGGCTTTCTCGGCAAGCCGTTCTGGGGCGGACATCCGTACCTGGCCGGCGCGCTGGACGACTTCCGTGTCTACGATGCCGCCTTCACCGATACGCAGGTGGCCACCCTGGCCGGTGATCACGTGGCTACCCTGACCGGTGTGCGGCAGACGACGTTGGACCTGACCACGCCGGTCGGGACCGTGCCCACCCTGCCCACGGTGAGCGGCGCGTACTCCGACGGCATCGACCGTGAGGTCGCTGTGGCGTGGGACGCCGTCGATCCGTCGGTCTACCAGCGCAGCGGCATCGTCACCGTGCGGGGCACGCTCACCGGTACCGACATCACCGTGACCGCCCGCGTCCGCGTGGTGGCCCCCGGCGACCTGCTGATCGACCTCGGCACCGAGACCGGCGCGTTCCACGGCGGCGCCTCCGGAGTCCTCTACGGCCTGTACGGCGAAGGGCTGCCGTCCCGGAACCTGATCGAGGGCATCAAGCTGCGCACGGTCTCCACCAAGGCGCAGGACGGCCCGCAGCATCCCGGCGCCGACGCGCTCGAGGTCGTCAGGCCGCTGGCCGACGCCACCGACGGTGATGTCTACATCTACATGACCGACATCTACCGGGGCTTCCCGTACCGGTGGCCCGGTGACACCCCGCAGGCCCGACTCGACGACTTCAAGGCCAAGATCGCCAAGCAGGTGGACCAGGTCCTCGCCCTGGAGCCGGAGTACCGGGACAACATCGTCTTCGTGCCGTTCAACGAGCCGGAAGGCAACATGTTCGGCACCGGTGAGTGGAGCTACAACCGGGTCAGCTGGCTGAACGACCCGCGGCACTTCTTCGCCGCCTGGGACGAGGTGTACGCGCTGATCAAGGGCAAGATGCCGGACGCCCGGATCGCCGGGCCGAACACCAGTGTGCTCTACAACCAGGCGGAGGGGTTCCTGCGGCACACCGTGGCGGCGGGCACCGTGCCGGAGGTGTTCACCTGGCACGAGCTGAGCGACCCGGCGAGGATCCGCACCAGTGTGGCGCGTTACCGTGGCTGGGAGGACAGGATCTTCGCCGGCACGGTCCACGAGGGCCGGCACCTGCCGATCAACATCAACGAGTACGCGTTCAACTACCACACGTCGGTGCCCGGCCAGATGATCCAGTGGATCTCCGCCATCGAGGAGTCCAAGGTGGATGCCGACATCGCGTACTGGAACATCGACGGCAACCTGTCTGACTCGGCCGTCCAGGCCAACCGCGGCAACGGCCAGTGGTGGCTGCTGCACGCGTATGCCCAGATGAGCGGTCACACCGTGAAGGTCACTCCGCCGTTTCCCAACGCCAGCTACACGATGCAGGGTGTAGCCACCGTGGACGACAGGAAGCGGCAGGCGCGGGCGCTGTTCGGCGGCGCGGCCGGCGTGGGCGCGATCACCTTCGGCAACGCCGGGATGTTCGGCGCGACCGTGCACGCGGTCATCCAGGAGATCCCGTGGACCGGGCAGATCGGCGACTCGGCGCAGCCGGAGATCGTCGCCGAGCTCGACCAGCGGGTCGTCGACGGCACGGTCAGCTTCGACTTCGGCGGCGCGCTGCCGAGACTGAAGGAGTCGTCGGCGTACCAGATCGTCCTGACCCCGGGTCGCAACGCGACCGCCACGGCGGTCGCGCCGAAGCTGTGGAGCGCCAGCTACGAGGCGGAGAGCGCCGGGCACACCGGCTCCCCGTACTTCCGCAACGGCCCCGAGGGCACGCCGTCGAACGTGTCCAAGTTCTACACCTCCGGCGCCCACAGCGTCGGCGGCCTGCGCACCGGCTCCAACCTCACGCTGGACTTCCCGGTGTCGGTGCCCGAGACCGGAGTGTACGACCTGAGCGTGTTCGCCAACTCGCTCAATACCTTCGGCGCCGTCGCCGAACAGGGCCCGACCAACGTCTTCCTGCGCGTCGACGGGGGAGCTGAACAGGAGCTGCACCTGCCGCTGGGCTACAAGTGGGTGGTGTGGGACCACACCGACACCAAGGTCTCACTGACCAAGGGCGACCACGTGATCACGCTGGCCGCGCGGAGCCTGGACGGCACGAAGAGCACCAAGGGCGACGCGATCGTCGACCGGATCACTCTCGCGCTGCCCAACCCGGCCGCGAAGCAGGTTAGCTACGAGGCCGAGTACGCCACGCTGGCCGGCGCGCGGGTGGACTACAGCAGGCGCGGCGTGTCCGGGTCCGGCCGGGCCCACCTGGCCGCGCGGCAGTCCGCGACCTTCTGGGTGTACGCGGCCGAGGACGGCGAGCACACGCTCAGTGTCGACACCAGCGGCGGGAGCGGACGCGCCGCTCTGCGCGTGAACGGTCAGCCCATCATCGAGGTGCGAAAGTCCACGCAGGTGAAGGTGGTCCTGTCCGGCGGCGTCAACAAGGTGACCGTGGCCGGCGTTTCCGGCAACCTCTACCTGGACCGGGTGCGGGTGGAGAAGACCACCGGCACGCTGACCCCCGACTGGTACGAGGCCGAGGACGCCACGCTCGCCGGCACCGCGACGGCCACCGCATACTCGTTGGCCAGCGGCGGTAAGGCGGTCACCGACGTCGGCGGCGAGCCGGGCAACGGCAACACGCTCGCCTTCACCGTCCAGGCGCCGGCCACGGGGACGTACGCGCTGACGGTGCGCTACTCCAACCCGGAGCAGGCGCCGGCCACCCACTACAACCCCGACCCGCTCGCCCGCCCCGCCGACATCTCCATCAACGGCGGACCGGACCGGCGGGTGCTGTTCCCGCACACCTTCCATGCCAACAACTTCTGGTACCTGACCATCCCGGTGCGGTTGCACGCCGGGACGAACACGATCCGCTTCGCCGCGCAGGAGCTGCCCGACTTCGACGGCGGCACCTACATCAGCGACCGGTACACCGAGCCGCTGCGCTCGCGGTACGCGCCCATCGTCGACAAGATCGGCATCACGCCCTTCGCAGGATGACGACACCGCGGTGAGTGAGGGTGTCCCTCAGGTGGATGTCGCCAGGTGAGGGACACCCAGCGCGGCGCGGGGCTCCGGCGGCGATCGGGGTCCACCACGCCGGTTCGCGGCGTCAGGCGGATATGGACCGGAGGATCGGCAGCACGGCCCTGGCCTGGACGTAGCTGGTGTTGCTCGCTGCCTGTGCCGAAACGCCGGGGACGTCGAACGGGTTGCTCGTCGGCGGCCAGACAATGGTGATCGACTTGGTGGCCCGTTGGCCGTCGTAGGCGGTGCAGGTGGTCACCGCCCGGTACCTGGCCCCGTTCACGGGTCCACCCGAGCCGATTCCCTCGAACCCGGCGCTGCACGTCGGCGCGATTCTGGTGAGGGTGGTGTCGTTTCCGTGCACCGCCGTGCCGAGCAGAGCGGCGGTGGTGAATCCGGCGCGGCTGCGGGCGACCAGGGCGATCGGGCCGACGGCGTTGATCGCGAAACCGAGCTGGTCGGCGGCGCCCTTGTCGGTGACGACGTCGAGCAGGCTGTCGATCAGCGTGACGCAGGCGGTGGTGTCGCGGGCGTACGCCTGCAGAGTGTCCTGGGTGAACGTCTGGATATCCGCGAAGTCGATGATGGAGCTCTGCGCGCAGGCCCGCGCCTGGGCGGTGGCCACCCGGTCGATCTGCGAGATGATGTCAGTCTTCGCGCTGTTGATCGAGGCGATGATCTTCGTGGTGGCTTCGTCGATCGACATGCCGCCACCCTTGAACGTCTTGTAGAGCTCGTAGGCCGTCTTCACCACGGTGACGATTTTGGAGACGTCGAACGCCTGTGCCGGTTGTGCACCGAGCGGCAGGGTGACCACCACAGCCAGCGTGGCGGCCACGGCCCCGCGCAACAGCTTGGGTCTCAAGGTGACTCCCTCCGAAACCTGATCATGGATTGATCACATTACATATCCTCTTCGCTGTCGACGTTCGGTTGTCGGCATCATTACTCACCTGTGGCCATGAGTGGGTTACGTAGGGTGTCCAGGATGGCTGGCCCCACTCGTCGCACGTTCCACCGGGGGTGCGGCACTGACGGCGTGAACCGATGTCACACGTCCATCGTCGGTCAGCGCGGGCTGGTGCGGACACCGACCGTCGTCCGGCGGGCACGGCCCGCCGGACGACCGGCGTGTGGGCGCTGCGGGTGGCTACCCGCAGCGGCGACCGGCGTTGATGCACTTGGCGATCTTCTTCATCTGCTGCGCGGAGTTGACGTTGATGAAGTCGTTGTGGTCCGAGAACGGGTTGTGGTTCTCCTCCGGGAACGAGTCGAGCGCGTACTGGCCCCGCAGTTGGATGTAGCGCGGGATGTCGTAGGAGATGGTGATCCGCAGTTGGGGGATGGCCACGAAGTCCGCCGGGCAGGCACCGGTCGCGGGGTCGGCGAAGGCCAGGTGGTCGCGGTGGTTCGCGCTGTCGACGTTCTGGCCGTCCCAGCAGCCGGGGAAGTCGTGCACCCGCAGCACCTGGCTGCCGTCGGGGCAGATCGGGTACTTGTCGGAGAGCCGGTCGGCGAAGCCCGAGCAGGTCCAGGTGGCTCGGGCATTGGCCGGGCCACGGCTGATCGGCTTCGAGTCACCGGTCAGCGCCCGCAGGAACATGGGCATCGGCGTCACCGTCGAGGTCGGGTTGCCCCGGTACTCGATCAGTACCTTCGACGGCTGCACGATGCGACCGGTGTTGTTCGGCAGTTCCAGGTTCGGGCCCTGCGGTTCGGGCAGCGCCGAGGGTTCGTCGGTCGCGCCGTCGTCGCCCTCCTCGGCGGGCTGCTCACCGACCGGGCGGGTGTCGAGCGCGCAGGGCGCCAGCGCCTCCAGCCCCGCCGGCCGCTGCGCGGTGCGGCCGATCGCGATGGCGATCCGGTCCAGCGCGGCGATCCGCTTGGCCCGCAGCGGCCCCACCACGGCGTTCTCGGCGAAGTTCGGGCCTCCCTCGCCCTTGCTGGTGGCCAGCCGCTGGTTGGCCTCGGCGATCTGCCGGTCGAGCAGGTCGAGGGTGCGGTTCACCTCGTTGACCGCCGGGGCCGGCACCTCGGGCAGTTTGTCGCGCACGCTGGGGCACCGCACGATCGGGTTGGCACCGCTGGCGGCCCGGGTGTCGCCGGTGTGGGCGGCGTGCAGCCCGTCGTAGCTGATCTCGCAGTCCACCAGGGACACCAAACCGGTGGGACGGCTGCCCGCGCGGCTCATCGTCGTGGCGATCCGCTTGATCGTCGTGGCCCGCTCGGCGCGGAGCTGTTGGATCACCGACCGGTTGAGCCGCTGGTCGATCCTTCCCCGGCTGGCCGTCATCGCGGCGTTGGCCGCGGCGATCTGCCGGTCGAGGGCGGCCAGGTCGCTCCGCACTCTGCTGCCGACCGAGGTGGGCATCGCGGGCAGCCGGTCGGCGACCCGGGGGCACGATACCTTCGGTTGCGTCGTCGACAGGGCCTGGGCCAGTTGGGCGTCCCGGTCCGCGCGCACCGACTGGTCGATCCGCACCACCGGCCAGAAGTACGACGAGCGGTCGCCGTTGCGGCAGGTGGTGTCGGCGACCGCCAACGCCTCGTTCGGCGTGTTGGCGTCGATGGCCAGGTTCCCGACGAAGTCGTGCAGGTGCTCCGCGCCGTTGCGGATGCCGGGCTGTGCGACCGGGTTGTCCGGGCTGAACTTGCCGTTGCGGTTCGTGCCGCAGTCCACGGTGAAGACGCCGGTGGACGCCCTGGCTGCCGGCGGCGGCGTCACCACGTTCGGGGGAACCTGCTGGATGGGGACGAAGTCGGCCAGGTTCGCCTCCGCCGAGGCCGTGCCGCGGCCGCCGCCGGACACGAACGTCACGGTGAGCAGACCCACGGCGGCGATCGCGGTCACGGCCGCGACGGCTCTGGTCCTGCGCTGTCGGCCCCGATTTCGGTTGGCGGTCATCTCGGTCCCTTCGGTGGGCGGCGCGTCGGGCACCGCGGTGCCGGTTACGTCCGGGGGTACGGCCGCCGTCGGAACGTAGATCGCCCCCGAGCCGCCCGGTAACCGCCCGGTAAGAACTTGCCGTGGCCCGCTTCCGGTGCCGGTCGTCCCGGCCGCCGCCCGCGCGGATACGCGCGGAGACGCCCTGCGCGCCCGGGCCACCGGCGGCGCTCGCGTCACCGGCGGCGGCCGGGCCACCCCGTCGCCACCGGCGTCACCCGCGGTGGGTGAGGTGCCCTCACCCACCGGCGGCGCAGCATGGGCGCTGTCGGTCGGCGTCCGACCGGCCCGAGCCAGGCACGGAGGTGACCGGTATGGGAGTGCGGGTGGTGGCGGACCCACGGGGTGTCGTCGTGCTGCACGTGGTCGGCGCGGGCGGTGGCGTCCGGCGGCCGGCACGGACCGGTCGGTTCAGCCCGATCGAGCGCCGGCGCGGCCCGTCCGGACCGCCGCGGCGCGACGACGACCGGGGATGGGAGACCGAGACGCGGGGGTGGCGAGATGGCTGAGCAGTTGCATTCGGCGTTCGAATCGTCGATGGACAAGACCAACCTGATCCTCAAGGACATCGAGGCGGCGTACGGCTGGCCCAAGGAGCAGCGCAACCAGTCGTACGCGGCGCTGCGGACCGTCCTGCACCTGCTGCGCGACCGGATGCCGACGCAGGAGAGTGTGGAGTTCGCCCAGCAGTTGCCGGTGCTGGTGCGCGGGATCTACTTCGACGGCTGGCAGCCGGACAACGTGCCCATCAAGCTCAACCGGGACGACTTTCTCTACGAGGTCCGTCAGGGCTTCCCGTACGACGTGGAGGGCGGCCCGGAACGAGTGGTGCAGGTGGTGCTCGACACCCTGCGCCGGCACGTGACCCAGGGCGAGTGGGCCGACGTCAAGGCGACGATGCCCGGGGAACTGCGGCGGATGATGCCCTGACCGGGTGCCCGGCCGGCCCGTTCCGCCGCCTGCGGGGCGGGCCGTGTCACGCCTGCGATCGGTGTCGACCAGGAACACCACGCCCGCTATTGCAGGTCCAGCGGGAAGACCTCGAAGGCGGTGCCGTAGCGGACGCCGAGGCGGGCCCCGGCGGGCCGGCTGACCCCCTCCAGGAACTCCTCCGGGTCGAAGCTGCCGTCGCCGAGCCCGCGCAGGTACGCGTCGTGCGCCCGCAGCGACGCCAGCCCGGCGGCGAACGTGTCGGTGACGTCCACGCCGTGCCGGGACCGGGGCGACGCGGCGGCCCAGACCTCGCGGACCCGGTTCCACGGCTCGACTCCATCGGTGAGCTGCTCCGGGAAGATCCAGCGGTTGCCGGCGTCCCGGGCGGCGTCCAGTGTCGCCCGGCCGGTGGCGATGTGGTCGGCCTGGTTGAGCACCGTGGCCCCGTCCCACGTCTCCCGGAAGTTGTTGGTGATCACCACATCCGGCCGGTGCCGGCGGATCACCGCGGTAATCGCCCGGCGCAGCGGCACGCCGTACTCCAGGAGGCCGTCGGGCAGGCCGAGGAACTCCACCACGGTTACCCCGACGACCCGGGCGGAGGCTCGCTGCTCCTCCTCGCGGAGCACCCGGGCCCGGTCCGGCGGCACCGCGTCGATTCCCGCCTCGCCGCTGGTCACCAGGCAGTAGACGACCTCCTTGCCCTGCCCCGTCCAGCGGGCGACCGCGGCGGCGGCGCCGAACTCCAGGTCGTCCGGGTGGGCCACCACGGCGAGTGCCCGCTGCCAGTCCTCGGCCACCGGCGTCAACGGCTCCGGTTGTCCCAACACGACCTCCCTGTCCCGTTCCTGACGCCCATCCTGGCACTGCCGGCCGGTTCCCGCCGCCCGGCGGCCCGGGTTGACGGAGACCTCGGCCGCCCTCGCCGCGGCCGCCCTCGGCGAGCCCGAGCGGACGGCGGCAGTGATGGACGGCCCGCAGGCCCGGCGAACCGCCCGTGTCGCCGGGCTTCGGGGTCTACGGTGTGGTTAGAGAAGATCCGGCGTGGGGTACCACCGCCTGCACGACAGACCCCGACCGACGGCGGGGCGGCACACCCGAGGGAGCACCCATGGCACTCAACGACGACGACATGCAGACCACCAGCGGCGGCGGCCTGGAGGGCCCGGCCGACGGTGGTGCGACCCCGGGCCGGCAGGACGGCGGCGCCGACGGTGGCGCGGAGGGCCCGGCCGACGGTGGTGCGACCCCGGGCCGGCAGGACGGCGGCGCCGACGGTGGCGCGGAGGGCCCGGCCGACGGTGGTGCGACCCCGGGCCAGCAGGACGGCGGCGCCGACGGCAGCGCCGACTGACCGACCGTCATGACGATCATCGACCCGCCGGGTGGCCGTGGCCGCCCGGCGGTGCCGTCCTCCGCCACCGACGCCCTGGCCCGCTGCGTCGGCGTCGAGCCGGCCAAGTTCGCCACCGCCTACTGGGGGCGGGAGCCGTTGCTCTCCCGCGCCGCCGAGCTGCCCAACCCGTGCGGCTTTTCCGATCTGCTCAGCCCCGCCGACGCCGACGAGCTGCTCAGCCGGCGTGGCCTGCGTACCCCGTTCCTGCGGGTGGCGAAGGACGGCCAGCTCGTGCCCGCGGCCCGCTACACCGGCGGCGGCGGCGCGGGCGCCGAGATCGGCGACCAGGTCCTCGACGAGAGGATTCTCGAGCTGTACGCCTCGGGCGCCACGCTGGTCCTGCAGGGACTGCACCGCACCTGGCCGGCGCTGGTCGACTTCGCTCGCGACCTGGGCACCGCGCTGGCACAGCCGTTGCAGGTCAACGCCTACCTGACCCCGGCCGGCAGCCAGGGCTTCGCCACCCACTACGACACCCACGACGTCTTCGTGCTCCAGGTCGACGGCCGCAAGCACTGGCGGATCCACCCGCCGGTGCTGCCCGATCCGCTGGAGAGGCAGCCGTGGGGCGGCCGGGCCGACGAGGTCTCCGCCACCGCCTCCGGCCCCGCCGCGCTGGATGTCGTGCTCGAACCGGGTGACGCGCTCTACCTGCCGCGCGGCTGGCTGCACAGCGCGCAGGCGCAGGAGTCCCGCTCCCTGCACCTGACCGTGGGTATCCGGGCGTTGACCCGGTACGCCCTGGTGGAGGAGTTGCTGGCGCTCGCGGCCGAGGATTCCCGGCTGCGTGCCGGGCTGCCGTTCGGCACCAACGTCGCCGACCCGGACGCGATCGAGCCGGAGCTCACCGAGACCGTCGAGGCGCTGCGCGACTGGCTGCTGCGGGCAGACCCGGTGTCGGTGGCCGCCCGGCTGCGGCGGCGGGCCTGGCCCGCCGCCCGGCCGGCGCCGATCCGCCCCCTGGCCCAGGCCGCCGCGCTCGACGCGCTCGACGCCGACAGCCGGATCGCCCCCCGGGGCGGGCTGCGTTGGCAGCTCACCGCCACCGGCGACGGCAAGCTGGAGTTGCGCCTGTTCGACCGGACGATCACCCTGCCGGCGCAGTGCGGGCCCGCGCTGCGTGCGCTGCTCACCGGGGGCGGGATCCGGGTGGGGGACCTGCCCGGCCTGGACGACGACGCCGACCGGTTGGTGCTGGCCCGCCGGCTGCTGCGCGAGGCCGTCGCCGTCCCGGCCTGACC
>NZ_SMKN01000104.1 GCF_004348675.1 Micromonospora sp. KC606
GGGTGGAGCGCCGCCGCCGCTGGGCGGTCCGGGCGGGGCGGTCGTAGGCTCGGCCGATGGATGCCACCTTCTTCTTCGATCCCGCCTGCCCGTGGACCTGGCGAGCCTCGCGTTGGCTGGTCACCGTGGCCGAGGCGCGCGGGCTGAGTGTCGAGTGGCGGGCGTTCAGCCTGGCCATCCTCAACGACGGCGAGGTGCCGCCGGAGTTCGCCGCCGCGATGACCGCGTCGAGCCGGGCGTTGCGGCTGGTGGAGGCGCTGCGCGCGCAGGGCCGCGCCGACGATGTCGCCCGCTACTACACCGAGCTGGGCACGCGCACCCACGACGCCGGCAAACCGCTGTCGGCCGAACTGGTGGACGCGGCCGTCGAGGCGGCCGGCCTGGGTGTGGACGCGACGGCCCTCGACGACGACGGCTGGGACGAGGCGGTACGCGAGTCACACGCGCTGGCGTACGCCTCGGCGGGCCCGGACGTCGGTTCGCCGGTGCTGATGGTGCCGGACGCCGAACGGGGCCTGCACGGGCCGATCCTCACCGAGGTGCCCGAGCTCGACGACGCCCTGAGGGTCTGGGACTGTGTGCTGCCGTTGCTGCGGATGCCGATCTTCCACGAGGTGAAGCGCGGCCGCCGCTGACGGCAACACTCCCAGTGAGTGACGCACGGTCACCCCGGGTAACGGGTCACACCGCTCCGATCCCGCGTCTCATTCGCTTTGCTCCGCTGCCCCCGACGCGACACCACACCGGAGGGCCGACAGCTCTCACCCCTCCCGTCACACTCCGCAGTCACCGTCGCACATGTCAGGGAGCAGATGGCCGGGCGGCGCGAGACGCGGCGGCTTCGGGCATCGACGCCGCGGGGGCGCTTTCCACCCGCCCCCGGCCGGCCGGGGTCCGGCACGCTGCGCCGCCAGCCCCGGCCCGGCATGATGGCCGGATGATCGCCCGCTTCAAGGACCTCTGTATGGACGCTGCCGACCCCCGCGCTCTGGGCGACTTCTGGGCCCGGATCCTCGACGGTGAGCTGGTCGACACCGGCGACGGCGACGCCCGAATCGACCCGCGCGCCGCCCGCTCCGCCGCCGAGTCGATCTGGGTCAACCGGGTGCCCGAGCCGCGGACCGGGAAGACCCGCGTCCACCTGGACCTGCGGCTGGCCGAGGACGGCCCGGATGGGCTGCTGGCCGCCGGCGCCCGGTTGGTCCGCGAGCCGGACACCGAGGTCAGCTGGTGGATCCTCGCCGACCCGGAGGGCAACCACTTCTGCGCCTTCGCCCCTCGTGAGGGCAGCCGGGCGGGCGCCTTCGAGCTGGTGGTGGACGCCGCCGACCCGGTCGCCCAAGCCACCTGGTGGGCCCGGGTGGTCGGCGGCGAGGTGGGCACCGCCGAGGCGGGCCACGCCTCGGTGGCCGGGGCGGCCGGCTTTCCGTGGGACCACTGGGTCTTCGACCCGGTGCCGGAACGCAAGCGGGTGAAGAACCGGGTGCACTGGGACGTGACGCTGACCGGTCCGAGCGCCGCCGCACTCATCGCGGCGGGGGCGACCCTGCTGCGCGAACCCGACGACCGGATCAGCTGGTGGATCCTGACGGACCCGGAGGGCAACGAGTTCTGCGCCTTCCCGCCGCCGCCTGCGCCCTGACCCACCGCCCCGTTTCACCCCATGGACGCGGCGGGGCTACCCCGCGCCCCGCCGGTGGGCTAGCGTCAGATGGGCTCCCCCAGCCAGCGCGTCGCCGTTGAAGTCGATACGCCTCCGGCCGCCCCAGGCCCGCCCCGATCGGTTGGTTCTCGCGCGAACTCCCCTCTGCCGATCCAACGGTTGGGCAGGATCGTTTTCACGAGGAGGTGCCGTCGTGCAGGACACCCGCGCTCTCGCCCTGACGTTCGAGGTGAGCGGCCTGCCACCGGTCAAGACCGAGGCGCTGTCCATCTTCGCCGCCGGACATCGGCAGGCGACGAGGGTTCGCGCCCTGCTCCAGGCGGCCTGCGCCGCGGCCCAGCGCACCGGCTGGACGCCGCTGGACGGGCCGGTCGAGGTCGACCTGACCCTGCGGTGCCCACCCGGGCACCGCACCTCGGACGCCAGCACCCTGCTCGGCGGGGTGTGCGCGGTGCTCCAGGACAAGAAGCGGGTCACCAACATCGGGCTGGCCCACCTCGGCGTCCTGGTCGACGTCGCGCTCTACGACGACGACCGGCAGATCCGCCGGTTGTCGTACCGGGAGGAGCCCGCGGAGGACTACTCCTACCAGGTGCGGGTGGCCACCGTGTCCACCGTGGTTTGACCGACGTCCGTGGTGGGGTACCGCGGACGCCGACGAAGGGAGCGCCGATGTCGGAGCCACATGTCACGTTGGACCCCCGCGGGCTGGACGCCGTGCAGGAGAAGCTGCGCGGCCCGCTGGAGGACCAGCTGACCTCGGCGTTGCAGGCGGCCACGGACCGGGTCCGCGCCAGCTACGCCGGCGAGCCGGTCGAGCAGGTGTGCCAGCGACTGCTGGACGAGACCCGCTCGGGTCTGCACCCCGACATCGCGGCCGGCTTCCAACCGGACATGGACGAGTTCTGCCGGGTGGCCGTGGCGATCGTCCGCGACGAGGTCGCCTGACACCTGCCCGGACCCGCCCGTCGGAGGATCGACGCGGGCCGGGGTGCGGGCGGCAGTCCGGCGTGTCGCGGTCAGCCGGGCTGACGCTGTGTGTCGAGGCGACCCGCCGGGCTTCCCGGTCGGGGGGTGACGGACAGCGCCCACGCCGCGGTCGCCCCGGCGATCAACGCGAGGGCCGCGAGGTGCAGCATGCGTACCCCGGCGGGGCCGGGCGCCTCGGCGAACGGCAGGCTGGGCAGCACCACCGACCCGGCCCCGGTGACGACGAGCGCCACGCCCCAGAAGACGGCCGGCCGGGCAGGCGGGGCGGGCGGACGTACCCCGTCGAAGATCTTGCCGCGGCGCGCGGCCCACAGCGCCAGGGCGATCACGACTCCGCCGCCTGCGGCGCTGCCGACCAGGTCGGAGAAGAGCCACCAGGGCATGCCGACGGTCGCCTGGAAGTCCTGCACACCCATCAGCAGCAGCCACCGCTCGGACTGGTTGACCCGGTCCCACACCACGTGGCTGAACGCGCCGATCAGCGCCGAGCAGGCCGTCACCTGCCACCGGTGGCGGACCGTGCCGAGGGCCGCGTGGTCCAGCCAGGCGAACGCGCGCCGGGCCGGCAGGTGCACGGCGATCCGGGCGATCACCCGGCGGACGACCCAGGCGTACGCCAACGCCACCGGCAGGCACCACCAGAGCAGCCCACCCAGCGTGTGGGTGCGCAGCCCCAGGTCGAGGCTGGTCCCGCTGAACAGGTACGCGGCGTCCGGCGACACCGACCCGGTGGCGAGCGCCACGCCGTCGAACCACCGCGGTCGCCAGAGCTTCAGCGGCAGCACCGGCGCCAGGTGCGAGGGAAACGTCAGCGGCACGAGCCGGACGTTACCCGCCTCGCCCGCTCAGAAGTGCCGAAGCAGGTCGGGGAACTCCTTCAGGCGCAGCACGCCCGGGTCGTCCGGGTCGAGTTCGTCGTGTTCGAGCACCCAGGTGTTGTCGTTGGGGATGAAGACGGCGGACATACCGGCCGCCCGGGCCGGCAGGATGTCGGACCTCGGGGAGTTGCCGACCATCCACGCACGCGTCGGGTCGAACCCGTGCTCGCGGGCCAGCCACCGGTAGGTCGCCTCGTTCTTCTCCGGCACGATGTGCGCGGCGTCGAAGTGGTGCAGCAGGCCGCACGCGTCGAGCTTGCGCTGCTGCTCCTCCCGCTCACCCTTGGTGAGCAGGAGCAGGTCGTGCCGACCGGCGAGGGCGTCGAGGGTGTCCGCGACGCCGGGCATCAACTCGACCTGGTGGGCGACGAGCGCGGCGGCCAGCTCGTCGATCTCCCGGCGTTCCCGGTCGGTGGCGGGGCGCTCGCGCAGCCGTTCCAGGCACTCGCCGAGGCTGTGCAGGAAGACCTTGCTGCCGTAGCCGTGGACGACGGCGTTGGCGGCCTCGATGTCGTCCAGGACAGCGCGGATCTCGCGACGGTCCAGCGTGGGGTGGTCCAGCCAGTCCAGGAAGTCGTCGATCACCCGCTCGAAGAGGACGTTGTTCTCCCAGAGCGTGTCGTCGGCGTCGAAGACGAGTACCACCGCGTCCCGGCGCTGTTCCATCCGTCCCCTCCCGGTTGCCGCGTCCGGGACACGCTACTGCGCGCCAGCGAGAAGGTCAGCCGGGTTTTGCCGGGCCGGCGTACCGCCGAACGCGGTCAGCGGCGCAGGGTGAGGATGAGGTCGACGACCAGCGCCGTCCAGCCGGTCTGGTGCCAGGCGCCCAGGCCGGCGCCGTTGTCGCCGTGGAAGTACTCGGGGAAACAGATCAGATCCCGCCAGTCCGGGTGGGTCTGGAAGAGCTGGGCTGCGCCGTAGATCGGCCGCCGGCCCCAGCCGTCCCGGGTGAACAGCGAGATCAGCCGGGCCGAGAGGTCGTCGGCGATCTCCTCCAGGGTGCACTTGCTCCCGGACCGGGTCGGGTACTCGATCTGGAAATCGTCGCCGAAGAACGCGGCGTAGTCGCGCAGCGCGCTGATCAGCAGGAAGTTCGTCGGCATCCAGATCGGCCCGCGCCAGTTGGAGTTGCCGCCGAACAGGCCGCTGGTCGACTCCGCCGGCTCGTAGCCGACGCTGAACTCGTGCCCGCCCAGGGTGACCGAGAAGGGTTTGTCCAGGTGGGCGCGGCTGAGCGTGCGCAGGCCGTAGTCGGAGAGGAACTCGTCGGGGTCGAGCATCCGGGCGAGCAGGCGGACCACCTGTTCCGGGCCGACCATGGACAGCAGCCGCTGCTGCCGGCCGTCCGGGCCGATCCGGCGGACGCCGATCACGTCGGCGTACTCGGGGCGCTGGCTGAGGAACCACCGCAGCCGGGCGCCCAACTCCGGTAGGCGGTGCAGGGTACGCGCGGTGAGCCGGGTGGTGGCCGCCAGCGGCAGCAGCCCCACGACCGAGCGGACCTTCAGCGGCACCTTGCTGCCGTCGGCCAGCCGCAGCACGTCGTAGAAGAAGGCGTCCTCGTCGTCCCAGAGCCCCTGCTCGTACGCCGCCGCGGCGATGTACGCGAAGTGCTCGAAGAACTTGGTGGCGGTGTCCACGTACGCCCGGTCGTGCTCGGCGAGCACGATCGCCATGTCGAGCAGGTTGAGCGCGTACATGGCCATCCAGCCGGTGCCGTCGGACTGCTCCAGCACCCCGGCGACCGGCAGCGCGGCGGACCGGTCGAACGGGCCGACGTTGTCCAGCCCGAGGAAACCGCCCTCGAAGACGTTGTTGCCGCCGGTGTCCTTGCGGTTGACCCACCAGGTGAAGTTCAGCAGCAGCTTGTGCATCACCCGGGCGAGGAACTCGTGGTCCCGACTCCCGTCGATCTCGAACACCTTCAGCGCCGCCCAGGCGTGCACCGGCGGGTTGACGTCGCCGAAGGCCCACTCGTACGCCGGGATCTGCCCGTTGGGGTGCAGGTACCACTCGCGGAGCAGGAGCAGCACCTGCTCCTTGGCCAAGCCCGGGTCGACGCGGGCGATCGTGACGCAGTGGAAGGCCAGGTCCCATGCGGCGTACCAGGGGTACTCCCAGGGGTCGGGCATGGAGATGACGTCGAAGCTGGTCATGTGCCACCAGGCGCTGTTGCGCCCGTGCCGGCGACCGGTCGGTGGGGGCGTCGAGCAGGGGTCGCCCTCCAGCCACCGCTTGACGTCGAAGTGGTAGAACTGCTTGCCCCACATCAGCCCGGCGATGGCCTGGCGGGCGACCAGGGCCTCGTCGGCGGTGGCCGAGGCGGGGATGACGCCGGCGAAGAAGCGGTTCGCCTCGGCCCGCCGGGCCCAGACCACGTTGTCGAAGCCGGCGCAGAGGTCGGCCGGCGGCGGGGTCGTGCCGCCGGGTGGCGGGGCGGTGCGGGTGAGCCGCAGCCGGATCTGCCGCTGGCCGCCGGCGGGCACGTCGAGGACGTAGTGCAGGGCGCCCTTGGTCCCCTCGCCCGCCGGGTTGACGGTGGCCGCGCCGGCCACGACGTGGTCGTTGATGCCGTCCTTCGGGTATGGCGACCGGCCAGGCAGCCCCCAGAGCCGCTCGGCGTTGGTGTCGTTGTCGCAGAGCAGCGGGGTCGGGTCCCCGTCGCCTTCCAGCAGGATCTGCCCGAGCACCCAGTGCTCGCCGACCAGCCGGGTTCCCTCCCCGACCAGCTTCGGCAGCCGGTCGGCGCCGGGCAGGCCCCAGGCCCAGGTGTTGCGGAACCACAGGTGCGGCAGCACGTGCAGCGTGGCCGCCGCGTCGCCCCGGTTGGCCACGGTCACCAGGATGCACATGTCGGTCGGGGACGCCTTGGCGTAGTCGACGGTGACCGCCCAGTACCGGTCGTCGTCGAAGACGCCGGTGTCGACCAGCTCGTACTCGGTCTCGTCCCGGCCGCGCAGCGCGTTGACGGCGACCATCTCGTCGTAGGGGAAGGCGGCCTGCGGGTAGTGGTACCGCCAGCGCATCCAGGAGTGGGTGGGGGTGGAGTCCTCGTACCACCAGTAGTCCTTGGCGTCCTCGCCGTGGTTGCCGCCGTCGCCGCCGAGGCCGAACATCCGCTCCTTGAGGATCGGGTCGTGGCCGTTCCACAGGGCGAGCGCGAAGCAGAAGGTCTGCCGGTCGTCGCAGACGCCCGCCATGCCGTCCTCGTTCCACCGGTAGGCTCTGGACCGCGCGTGGTCGTGGGGGAAGTAGTCCCACGCCGTGCCGTGCTCGCTGTAGTCCTCCCGTACCGTCCCCCACGCCCGCTCGGACAGATAGGGGCCCCATGCGCGCCACTCCTGCTCGCCGGCGTCGGCTTGGGCTAGCCGAAGCCGCTCGGCGTCGGGGGACGGTACGTCGGAGGGCGAACTGTCGGTGAACACCTGCACATCTTGGACGCCGTCGGGGTACTTGACCACAGCGGCCATTGTCGTCGTGTCGTGTTACACGTCGCAGCGGTGGGAGGAAACTAGTTGATCGACATCGGTTTCGGGCCGCAGGTCTGCGCCGAGCTGTCCACCGGGGCGGCCCGGGAGTGGCTGGTGCCGGACGGTCTCGGCGGGTACGCCATGGGCACGGTGAGCGGGCTTCGGACCCGCCGCTACCACGGTCTGTTGGTGACCGCCGGGGAGACCCCGGCCGCCCGTAAGGTGGGACTGGTCAGCCTGGACCCGACGGTGCTGCTGCCCTCCGGCGCGCGGGTGCGCCTCGGCGTGCACGAGTGGTCCTCCCGGGTGGTCGACCCGCGTGGCTTCGAGCTGCTGGAACGCTTCGGCCTGGTCGACGGGCTGCCCCGCTGGCGGTGGCGGATCGGCGACGTGGTGATCGAACGGGAGATCGCCATGCTGGCCGGCCGGTCCTGCGTGGCGGTGGTGCACCGGCTGGTCGCGGGCGGGCCGGTCCGGCTGGAGCTGAGCGCGGCGTGCACCTGGCGGGACGCGCACGGCGAGCGGCGGGCCGACGGCCCGCCGCCGCGGATGGAGCCGGTCGACGGCGGCGCGGTGGTCGAGGGCGCGTACCGGCTGTCCGGGCCGGACTGGCGGCCGGAGGGGCAGTGGTGGCTGGGCGTGCGCCACCGTGAGGAGGCGGCCCGCGGCCTGCACCCGGAGGAGGACCTCTGGTATGCCGGGCGCTTCTGCGGGGCTCTGGAGCGGCCCGGCGACACGGTGTCGGTTCGGGCCTGGGCGTCGGATCTCGACTCGGACCCGCCGCCGGCGACCGAGGTGGTCGAGGGCGCCCGGCGGCGCAACCGGCAGGTCGTGGCGGCGGCCCGGCCGGCCGACGACGTCGAGGCCACCCTCGCGCTGGCCGCCGACGCGTTCGTGGTGCGCACCGCCGCCGGGCCGGACGTGGTGGCCGGGTACCCGTGGTTCGGCGCCTGGTCGCGGGACACGATGACCTCGTACGAGGGGTTGTTCCTCTGCACGGGTCGGGCCGACGAGGGGCGGGAGCTGCTGCGGTCGTACGCGGCGACGTTGTCGGAGGGGATGCTGGCGAACACCGCCGACACCGGGCGGGTGGAGTACAACACCGTGGACGCCACCCTCTGGTTCCTGCACGCGGTGAGCCGACACGTCACCGTCACCGGCGACACGGATCTCGGTGACGAGCTGCTGCCGGCGCTGCACGGGGTGGTCCGCGCGCACGTGGCCGGCACCCGGTACGGCATCGCGGTGGACCCGGCCGACGGGCTGATCACCCAGGGGGGCACCCCGGGCACGGCGCTGACCTGGATGGATGCCCGGGTGTACGGGGTGCCGGTGACCCCGCGCACCGGCAAGCCGGTGGAGGTCAACGCGCTCTGGGTGAGCGGGCTCGCCGGCCTGGCGGAGCTGACCGAGCTGGCCGGCGGGGACGCCACCGAGCTGTGGCGGCTGCACGGCCGCGCCGAGGAGTGGTTCGGCAAGCGGTTTCCGGCTCCTACCGGCTGGCTGCACGACGTGGTGGACGCGCCGGCGCCGGCGTACCCGCTGGGCGGGGCGGCGCACCACGACGACGATCTGCTCCGGCCGAACCAGTTGCTGGCCTGGTCGCTGCCGTACGCCCCGTTACGGCCGGAGCCGGCGGTGCTGCGCCGGGTGGCGGCCGGGTTGGCGACCCCGTTGGGGCCGCGCAGCCTCTCCCCCGACTCGCCCGATTTCGCGCCCCGGCACCGGGGCGGGCCGGCGGAACGGGACACCGCCTACCACCAGGGGACCGTCTGGCCGTGGCTGGTCGGTCCGTTCGTCGACGCATACCGGAAGGCCGGACTATCCACCGATGACCTTTTGGTCGGACTTGTAGACCATTTAGGGGAGTATGGCCTAGGATCGGTCAGTGAGACGGCTGACGGCACCGCGCCGCACGCCGCCACCGGCTGCCCGTTCCAGGCGTGGTCGGTGGCCGAGCTGCTGCGCGTCCGGAAGGCCGGATAGGCACGCGTTACACACCGGCAATCACCACGTCTCCGCCGGTTAGCCACCAGTCGGCAGGATGGGCCCCAACCCGGGCAAGGCGACGGCACCCCTTCGGTGTCCATCCGCGCGTGCCCCGGACACAACTCAAAGGGGGCCGCATGTCACCTGACGCCGACGTGATCGACATCAACCCCGCCCGGCACCAGCGCGTGCTGATGCTCTCCTGGGAGTACCCGCCCGTGCTCGTCGGCGGACTCGGCCGCCACGTGCACGCCCTCTCCCTGGCCCTCGCCGCCGCCGGGCACGAGGTCACCGTCGTCACCCGCCACGCCGACGGCGCCCCCCTCGAGGAATACGCCGACGGCGTCCGCATCCTCCGCGCCCCCGAAGACCCCGTCACCTTCCCCCTCACCACCAACTCCCTCCTGGCCTGGACCATGGCCTTCAACCACACCCTCACCCGCACCGCCCTACGCGCCACCGAAACCGGCACCTACGACGTCATCCACGCCCACGACTGGCTCGTCGCCCACACCGCGACGACCCTGCGCGAACACCTGGACGTGCCGCTGGTGACCACCATCCACGCCACCGAGGCCGGCCGGCACCAGGGCTGGCTCCCCGAGGAGATGAACCGCACCATCCACGGCGTCGAACACTGGCTGGCCGGCGAGTCCGGCCGGGTGATCGTCTGCTCCGGCTACATGCGCCAGGAGGTCACCGCGCTGTTCGACGTGCCGGCCGTCCGCGTCGACGTGGTCCCCAACGGCGTCGAGCCGCACCGCTGGCGGGTACCCGCCTCGGCGGTAGCGGCGGCCCGGGCCCGGTTCGCCGGGGACGGCCCGCTGGTCACCTTCGCCGGCCGGCTGGTGTACGAGAAGGGCGTGCAGCACCTGCTCGCCGGCCTGCCCCGGTTGCGGGAACGGCACCCGGGGCTGCGCGCGGTGATCGTCGGCGACGGCCCGTACCGGTCGGCGTTGGAGGCCGAGGTGCGCCGGCTCGGCCTCGGCGGCACGGTCAGCATGCCCGGCTTCCTCGGCGGCACCGAGCTGCCCGCGGTGATGGCCGCCTCGGACTGCTTCGCGGTGCCGAGCATCTACGAGCCGTTCGGCATGGTCGCCCTGGAGGGCGCCGCGGCCGGCGCGCCGCTGGCCGTGGCCCGCACCGGCGGCCTCGCGGAGATCGTCGAATCCGGCGTCACCGGGATGACCTTCGCCCCGCAGGACCCCGACGGGCTCAGCGAGGCCGTCGACGCGCTGCTGTCGGATCGGGAGAGAGCCCGACTGCTCGCCCGCCGCGCCCGCAGCATGGTCCACGAGCAGTTCGGCTGGTCGGCCATCGCCCACCGGACCGCGGCCAGTTACGCGGCGGCGATCGCCGGGGACGTGGCGTTCACCGCGGCTCGGGCCGAGCTGCGGATGACCGTCGGCCGGGCCACCGCTCCGTCCCCGGAGGGCAACCTGCTCGCCGCCGCCGGCCTGCGCTGACCCGAGCGCGCCGGTGGCTGCGCCGACCTGGAGACGCGCCGGTGGGGTGGGAGCCAGGGATCACACAAGGCCAGGTGGGTGCGACGAAGGCCGCCGGGCCCCGCGCGGGGGCCGGCGGCCTTCGTCGTCCGCGAACCGGAAGGTCAGCGCTCGGAGATCGGGGCGTAGTCCCGCTCGACGGAGCCGGTGTAGATCTGCCGCGGCCGGCCGATCTTGGTCTCCGGGTCGTTGAGCATCTCGCGCCACTGGGCGATCCAGCCGGGCAGCCGGCCCAGGGCGAACAGCACCGTGAACATCTTGGTCGGGAAACCCATGGCCTTGTAGATCAGGCCGGTGTAGAAGTCCACGTTCGGGTAGAGCTTGCGGGAGACGAAGAAGTCGTCGGCGAGCGCGATCTCCTCCAACTGCATCGCGATGTCCAGCAACGGGTCCGGCTTGGCCATCCGGCCGAGCACGTCCTGGGCGGCCTTCTTCACGATGGCGGCGCGCGGGTCGTAGTTCTTGTAGACCCGGTGGCCGAAGCCCATCAGCTTGACGCCGTCCTGCTTGTCCTTCACCTTCCGGACGAAAGCCTGCACGTCACCGCCGTCGGCGTCGATCTTCTCCAGCATCTCCAGCACTGCCTGGTTGGCACCGCCGTGCAGGGGTCCGAACAGGGCGTTCACGCCCGCCGACACGGAAGCGAAGAGGTTGGCGTTGCTGGAGCCGACCAGCCGCACCGTCGAGGTCGAGCAGTTCTGCTCGTGGTCGGCGTGCAGCACGAACAGCATGTCCAGCACGCGGGCCATCACCGGGTCGACCTCGTACGGCTCCGCCGGCACGCCGAAGGTCATCCGCAGGAAGTTCTCCACGTAGCCCAGCGAGTTGTCCGGATACAGCAGCGGCTGCCCGATCGACTTCTTGTAGGCGTACGAGGCGATGGTCGGAACCTTCGCCATCAGCCGGACCGTGGACATCTCCACGTGCTCGGCGTCGAACGGGTCCAGGCTGTCCTGGTAGAAGGTGGAGATGGCGCTGACGGCCGAGGAGAGCACGGCCATCGGGTGCGCCTCGCGCGGGAAGCCGTCGAAGAACCGGCGCATCTCCTCGTGCAGCAGCGAGTGCCGACGGATCCGCTCGCTGAACTCGGTCAGCTGCTGCCGGGTCGGCAACTCGCCGTAGATGAGCAGGTAGGAGACCTCCAGAAAGGAGCTCTTCTCGGCCAGCTGCTCGATCGGGTAGCCGCGGTACCGCAGGATGCCCGCGTCGCCGTCGATGTAGGTGATCGCGGACGAACAGGACGCGGTGTTGACGAAACCGGGGTCGTAGGTGGTCATCCCGGCTTCCCTCAACAGCTTGCTCACCCCGATGCCCGAGGGGCCCTCAACCGCGCTCTGCACCGGCATCGAGAGCTGCCCACCGGGGTGATCGAGCTTGACTTCCGTCATGTGGTTCCTCGCTTCGCCGGCGAATCTTCGCTGAATTGCCTTCGCTTCTACCGTATTCGCGGCTCCCGGGACACCGCCCGTCGTGGGTCGGCGGTGAGGTATGCGTCACCTCATTCCCGACCCCTAGGATCGGAAACCCTGGTCAGTGCGGGCGAACCCGACGATGACGAACGTCGGGGAGGAAGGGGATCAGTCGATCGTCAACCGGCGCAGGCCGCCGTCGGCGGCGACAAGATACAGGTCGAGCCGGTTGGCGCCGGCCCGGAACAGGTGGTCGTCGGGGAGGAGGGCGGCGAAGCGGCGGCCTCCCTCGTCCGCCGGCACCACCGGCACCACCGCGCCGACCGTGCCGTTGACCGCGACCGCGAGCAGCGTGCCGTCGGGCACCTCGGCGGGCACCGTACCCCACACCAGGGCCGGCAGCTCGCCGTCGGCCGGATCGACGCCGTCGAACGCGTCGCGGTTCTCCACCCGGACCCGCCCTCCGGTGGGCCGCTCGTCGACGGTGGCGCCGAGCAGCGGATGCGGCGGCGGGTCCGGCGGCCGGGCCGGCACCCCGCCACGCAGCGTCAACGGCTGCCCCGGCCGGTCGTAGAAGACCTTCTCGGTGCGCTCGCGCGGCGCCTGCCGGGCCGACCGGCCGTCCACCTGCCAGGGGATCCGGACGTGCACCTCGTCGGCGATCGTGGGCAGCAGGTCGACGTGTTCCCAGTTGCGGTCGTCGACCCGGCCCGCCCGCTGGCCGGGCGTCTTGACGAACGTCGGCACCCAGGCCACCTCCCCGGCGGCGTGGTTGATCGCGTCCAGCCCTCGGCCCTGCCAGTCACGCTGGAAGCTGACACCGTGGTCGGCGGTGAGCACGATCAGCGCCCTGTCGTACAGCCCGGTGGCGCGCAGGGTGCGCAGCGTCTCGCCGACCAGCCGGTCGGTGTAGGCCAGCTGGGCCAGGTGCCGAGCCCGGGCCAGTTCGGCCCAGCCCGCACCCTGGTTGGGCAGGTCCTCCGGGGCGGCGTAGCGGGCCCCCGACGGCAGATACACCCACGGCGCGTGCGGCATCAGCAGGTGCAGGAAGTGCAGTGTGGGACGGTTGGTCGGGCGCAGCCCGGCCAGGAAACCGGTGAACCGGGCCGGCTGGTTGTCATCCAGGCTGTCCCAGCGGAACTTCGGGTCGTCCGGGACCGGCTCGGCGGCGTCCAGGCCGACCTCGGCCGCGGTCCGCTCCCGGTACGACTCCTGCGGGTCGACCCGGCTGTCCACCGGTGCCGCGATGCGCCGCAGCAGCCTGCTGCTCTCCCTGACCAGCACACCCAACCCGTGCTCCGGAGTTGTCGGCTGGTCGCAGCGGCTCGGTGGGCAGAGCCGGGTGATGCTCTCCTCGGCGCGGATGTCGTACAGGCCACCGAGGGCGGTGAAGAGGTTGTCCGGATACTGCGAGTAGTGCGGGGCGTACGGCTCGGCCGGGTAGCGGCCGGTGAGCATCGCCGGCAGCGCGTACGGCGTCCAGCCACTGACCCCGGTGGCGTTGCGGTACCAGGTCGAGCCGGCCGCCAGCTCGGCGATGTGCGGGTAGCGGGTGGCGTCGATCCGACCGTCCGGGCCGAGCAGGGAGACCAGCGGCAGCTCGTCGAGGACGATCATCACCACCGGCGGGTGCTCCCCCGGCCCGACCACCCCGGCCGCCCCGCTGTGCGCCCGGGGCAGCACCACCGCCGAGGCGGGCGAGGCGAACAGGAACAGCGCCACGAAGACCGGCGGGCCGATCGCGGCGACCCGCAGCACCCGCCCGGTCGCCCGCCACCGCCGGTACGCCGCCGCGCCGGCGACGCCGGCCAGCCCGCCGGCCACCAGCAGCGGTACGCCCCGCAACGGCGTGACCTGCCGGCCGACCTGCACGGCGAGCGCGGCCAGCAGGAGCCCGACGACGACGGTGTGCGCGGCCGTCCGGGCCCGCAGGCCGGCCAGCCGGGCGGCCAGGCCGAGCGCGGCGACCACCACGGTGGGCAGCACGGTGATCAGCCCCACCAGCAGCAGCACGTCGCGGGGTTCGGCCCGGTGGAACAGGAAGAAGTCCGGGCTGCGTCCGAGCACGTCGAGCAGCGGTTGGGTGACCACCAGCCCCACCAGGGCGGTCACCTCCAGCAGCCGGCGCAGCTCGGCCCGCCACCCGCCGGGCGACGGCGGCGTCTGCCGGGATGGCGCGTCGACCGGGCGCGTCGGCGTGGCGGACGTGAGGGTTCGGTCAGTCACCCACGACCACCTGGTAGAGCGTGCGGGTGCCCGAGGGCAGCTCCCGCTGGCGCTCGACCCGGCAGCGCGCGGCGAGCAGCCGCTCGAAGACGTCGCGGCGGTACTCGGGGAAAAGTCCGTCCGGCTTGTTCGCCAGCAGCCGGCGCGCCATGGGATCCTCGGGGTGGACGAACTCCACCACCAGCCGGCCGCCGGGCCGAAGGCAACCGAGGAACTGGTCGACGACCTGGCCCAGCGGCACGTTGCGGCCGATCGCCAGGTGGTGCACCACGGCGAGGGCGAGCGCCACCTCGGCGCGGGCGCGGGTGCTGAAGCCGGCCCGTTCCACGCCGCCCCAGCCACCGCCCGGGGACGGGTCGGCCAGGTCCATCACCAGGGGCAGGATCCGCTGGTCACCCTCGGCCCGCAACGCGCGGTACAGGGTGTCCGCCACCGCCGGATCCTGTTCGACGGCGACCACCGCGGCGGCGTGTCGGGCGGCGATCCGGGCGTACCGGCCGTCGTTGGCGCCGAGGTCGAGCACCAGGCGTGGGGCGCCGGCGGCCCGTACCGCCGCCTCGACGAAGCGTTCCTTCTCCGCCCGGTCCTGCGCGGTGTAGCCACAGGTGCGCTGGTAGTCCACCCAGTGGCTGGGCTCCTCGCGCCGGTCCAGGCGGCGCACCAGCTTCTCGATGCCCCGGACGGTGGCCAGCGCCAGCTGCCGGGAGTAGCCGGCGGCGCGGAGCTGGGCGCGCACGTCGGCGCTGCTCGCCCCGGCGTTGCGCTGCTGCATGGCCCCGTGCAGGTGGACGTGGGTCGGCACGCCGGGCAACAGGCGGCGGGCGCCGCGGAAGAGGCGACGCATCTGGTCCGGCTCGATGCCGTCGACCCGGGACCGCAGCCAGGGCTGGAAGTCCAGGCCGAGATGGGCCTGGAGCAGTAGCGGATAGAGCAGGGTCTGGCAGAACTGCCGGTAGCCGGCCCAGGGTTCGCCGTCGGCCAGCGGTGTGAAGGAGCCAACGTCGATGAAGACCGGCGTGACCCCCCGCCACTGGAGGTTGTACGCCGAGCCGTCCTTGGTGGTGAAGCCGGCCGGCAGCGCCCGGCGCAGGATCTCCAGGTGCAGCAGCGCCGCGTCGCGGAGCATGCCGAACGACCACTCGTACGGGTGGGAGACGAACGGGATGCGCTCGTGTCGCAGCACGGCGGCCCAGCCCGGCAGCACCGCCGGGTCGACCTGCTCGGTGCCACACACCTTGCCCTCGGCGACCAGCCGGGTGAAGAACCCGCTGCCGGCCAGCGCCGCCCAGTCCCTGGCCGCCTGCGGGTCGAGCCCGCGCAACACCTGGTCGCCGACGTGGAACACCCGGTTGGCCGGATCGCGGAAGGAGCCCGGGTCGACCCGGATCCCGATGTCGGAGCTGGTCATCGGCGCGGCTCAGCCCCGGTCGGTGGGCTGCCGCCGGAAGCGGTCGACCAGCCGACGCCAGTAGAGCTTCGCGGCCACGGCCGCGCCGGCGACCCCGCCGACCACCGCCTGCACGATCAGGCTGCCGGACCCCGCGTCCAGGTAGGCCAGGTGCATCACCAACCGCTCCCTTCCCTCGCCGTCGTGGCGCCACCGGCAGTCCAACGTGAGTATTTCTACCGTTACGCCCCACTTGTTCCGTTGACACCGTACGCTGCTCCGCCGCCACATGCGGGGCACTCCGCGTAGCAGGCTCCCGTACGCGCGGATCTGGCGGCCGAGCGCGACGTGACGGGGACGGGTCGCGTCCGTCGTGCCAGATGGCGTCCGTCAGGGCAGGGTCGGGTCAGCGGTGGGCCTTCGGCAGCCGCACGGTGAAAACCGTCCGGCCCGGCCGGCTCTCCACCCGGACGGCGCCGTGGTGCGCCTCCACCACCGCCGCCACGATCGCCAGGCCGAGCCCGGTGCTGCCGTGCGCGCGAGACCGGGAGCTGTCCCCTCGGGCGAACCGTTCGAAGACCTCGCCCTGCGAGCGCGGCGGGATGCCGGGGCCGTCGTCGACGACGCTGATCTCCACGCCGTCGCCGAAGGCGGCCAGCCGGGTGGTGACCGTGGTGCCGGGCGGGGTGTGCACCCGCGCGTTGGCCAGCAGGTTCGCCACCACCTGGGGCAGCCGGACGGCGTCGCCGGGCACCTCCAGTGCCTGGTCGGGAAGGTCGAGCTGCCAACGGTGCTCCGGCCCGGCGGCGTGGGCGTCGCTGACCGCGTCGAGGATCAGCGCGGTCAGGTCGACCGGTTCGACCACGAGCGGCCGGCCGGAGTCCAGTCGGGCCAGCAGCAGCAGGTCGTCGACGAGCCCGGTCATCCGGGTGCTGACCAACTCGACCCTGCGCAGCGCGTGCGCGACGTCCGGCGGCACCCGGTCCCGGCCGCGCCGGGCGACCTCGGCGTAGCCACGGATCGCCGCCAGCGGGGTACGCAGCTCGTGGCTGGCGTCGGCGACGAACTGGCGTACCCGGGTCTCGCTGGCCTGCCGGGCGGCCAACGCGTCGGCGACGTGCCCCAGCATCCGGTTGAGCGCTGCTCCCACCTGCCCGACCTCGGTGCGCGGGTCGGTGTCGGCGTCGGGCACCCGCACGGACAGGGCGACCTCGCCGCGGTCCAGCGGCAGCTCGGTGACCCGGGCCGCGGTGGCGGCGACCCGGTTCAGCGGTCGTAGGGTGGCGCGGACGATGAGCAGGCCCAGGCTGCCGGCGACGAGCAGTCCGGCGGTGGCGATGCCGACCTGGGCGACGACCATCCACCAGACCGCCTCCCGTATCTGGGCCAGCGGGATCGCGAAGACCAGCACGTCGCCGCCGGCCAGCGGTCGGGCGACCGCCCGGTAGCCGCCCCGGTCACCGACGTCGACGGTGCGCGGCCGTCCGTCGGCGGGCACGGTGGCCAGCCCGGCGACCTCGTCGGCGGCGACGGCCTCGGTGGGCCCGGTCCGGGTACGGATACGCGCCGATGCGACGGCACCGTCGGCGACCCGCGCGGCGATCGACTCCTGCGGAAACCCGGGCGGGGGGTCGGGCCGCAGCTGCCACTGTGGGGAGTCCGACGGCGGTCGCTCGACCCGTTGCCGGTTCCACGGGAACGGCCCGTCGCGCGGGCGGTCGTCCAGGGTGAGCTGGTTGTCGACCTGGCTGATCAGGAACTGTCGCAGCGCCACCGTGGTCAGTCCGCCGACGCCGACGCTGACCAGGGCGAGCAGCGCCACCACGGCGAGCACCAGCCGGCGGCGTAGCGACCAGCCCGCCAGCGGTCGGCGCCACCGGCCGCCACGGTCACTCCGCGGGCTTGAGGACATACCCGGCGCCGCGCAGCGTGTGGATCATCGGGGCCCGGCCGAGGTCGATCTTCTTCCGCAGGTACGAGATGTAGAGCTCCACGACGTTGGCCTGCCCGCCGAAGTCGTAGTTCCAGACGCGGTCGAGAATCTGCGCCTTGCTCAGCACCCGGCGTGGGTTGCGCATCAGGTATCGCAGCAGCTCGAACTCGGTCGCCGTCAGGGCGATCAGGTCACCGGCGCGGCGCACCTCGTGGCTGTCCTCGTCGAGCCGGAGATCGCCGACGGTGAGCACCGCCTCCTCCCGGCTGGCCACCGCGAAACCGGAGCGGCGCAGCAGGGCGCGCAGCCGGGCGATGACCTCCTCCAGACTGAACGGTTTGGTGACGTAGTCGTCGCCGCCCACGGTCAGGCCCGCGACGCGATCCTCCACCGCGTCCCGGGCGGTCAGGAAGAGCACCGGCACGGTCGGGGCCTGCTCGCGCAGCCGCCGCAGCACCTGGAAGCCGTCCAGGTCGGGCAACATCACGTCGAGCACCACCGCGTCGGGCTGGAACTGCCGGGCCGCGTGCACCGCGGCCATTCCGTCACCGGCGCTGCGCACCTCCCATCCCTCGTAGCGCAACGCCATCGCCAGCAGGTCGGTCAGGGTCGGCTCGTCGTCGACCACGAGCACCCGGACCGGACCGCCGTCGGGGCGGCGGAGTTCGATCCGGCGCCGCGTTGCCTGCCCTTCCATCACCATGCCCCCATCGTGGGTAGCGCGGCTTGCGCCGACCTGTGGCGATCCTGTGCGCCAGCTGTGCGCCGAGCCGGCCCCGGTCGCGGCTACTCGCCGGCGCCCAACGGGTAGGTGCGCACGAAACGCATGGTCCACGTACCGGTGCCGTCGCGGGGGTGCCGCGCGTAGAGGTGGTCCGGGCCGGCGCCGCCGGCCGGCGGGTCGCCGTCCGGGTGCCGCACGACCCACTGCGTGGGCGGGTCGCCGTCCGGGCCTGCGGGCAACTCGCGGAGCAGCCCGTCGGCCGGCCCGCCGACGAATCGTACGGCCACCTCACCCATCCGCGTCCCCTCCCGTTCCCGCCCGGCCCGGCGACCGGGCGCCCTGGCTGGCAAGCTACCGCACCGGCCCGGAAGGAGCTGGCCACGAAGAAGGTTTGCCCAGCTCGCGCCCAGGGTACCGGCTGCGGAACGCCGACCGCGGAACAGGTGACGAGGCACGAGACGGACGGGAGCGGGTCGATGAGGACGCTGGCCGAGCGGTACCAGCTCGAACAGCGCATCGGCGTGGGCGGCATGTCGGAGGTGTGGCGCGCCCACGACCTTGTGCTGGACCGGCCGGTGGCGGTGAAGCTGATGTCGCCCGAGCGGCACGGCGAGGAGAGTTCGGCCGCGCGGATCCGGGCCGAGGCCCGGTCGGCGGCCCGCCTGGTGCACCCCAACGTGGCCAGCGTGCACGACTTCGGCACCTCGTCCACGACGGACGGGCAGGAGGCCCCCTACATCGTGATGGAGCTGGCCGAGGGCGAGACGCTCGCCGCGCACCTGCGTCACGGGCCGCTGGACTGGCGCATCGCGGTCCGGGTCTGCGCCGAGGTCTCGGCGGCGCTGGCCGCCGCGCACACGCACGACATCGTGCACCGCGACGTGAAGCCGGCCAACGTCATGCTGACCCCCTCCGGGGTGAAGGTCCTCGACTTCGGCATCGCCACCCCGGCCGGCGCGGCCGACGAGACACCCGACGGGATGGTGGTGGGCACGCCGGCGTACCTGGCCCCGGAGCAGTTCGACCGGTACCCGGCCACCCCCGCCGCCGACATGTACGCCCTCGGCGTCCTGCTCTACTACGGCCTCACCGGGCGGCTGCCGTACGCGGCTGGCACGACCGCGGCCCAGCTGGTCGGTGCCCGCCGTCGGGTGGTGCCCGAGCCGCTGCCACCCGTCGAGGGGCTGCCGGTGGAGGTGGCCGACCTGTGCCGACGCTGTCTGGCCGACGACCCGAACCACCGCCCGACCAGCCTGATGGCCGCGCTGCTGCTGGCCGAGGCGGTGGACGCCCGGGTGTACGTGCCGATGCTGGCGGCGGTCCCCCGGCCCCGTGCCGCGCCGATCTCCCCCTGGACCGGGCGGGCCGCCACCGAGGCGACCGAGGCGGTCGCCCTCGACCGCTCCCGCCGGGCCTGAGCTCCGGTCTCCGGCGCGTTTCGCCGGACCGAGGCCGGGAACCCGGGCCGGTGAGTGACGGGAGGAACGCGATGCCGGATTCCAGTTCCTGGCTGCACGAGGCCACCGCGACCGCGGCCGGCGGTCACGTACGCACCGACGACGGCGGGTTGTCCACGGCCCTGGCGTCACCGCTGGCACCACACTGCACGGGGCTGACCCCGGAACAGTTGTTGGCCGCCGCGTTCGCCTCCTGCCTGCACCACGCGGCGGTAGAGGCGGCCGGAGAGATCACCGACGAGGCGCACACCGTCCAGGTCACCGCAGAGGCTCGGCTGGGCCGGGGCGACGACGGGCGCTACCACGCCGACGTGCACGCGTCGATCTCGTCGGCGGGGCTGAGCCGCGAACAACTGGCCGACCTGGTCGCACACGCCGACAGGATCTGGCCGTTCTCCAGCGGGGACGCCACCCGGCATCGGCTGACCGTGACGCCGGCCGACAACGGCCGGCGCTGACCGACGCACACCGCAAGGCCGGGCTGCGGGCCCCGACGGCGGCCGGGTGAGCCTCGCCAGGCATCGGGTCGGACCACCGCCGGTTGACCGGGTGCCGGGCGGCGGTACGGCCCGGCCGTGGTCGTCCGAACGGCGGAGGCGACCACGCCGAGAGCGAGGCAGTGGATCGACGCCTGATCAGCCACGACAAGTCACGAAAAAAGCGGCACGTGACAAAGACGGCATAGGCCGTTTCCGTCACTTAGTGCGGCTCTCGCCCGGTCGGATCATGGCAAACTGTGGCGCTTGCCACCAATAGCCCCGGTGGCAAGCGCCGCTCGGCTCTCTAACCTCGGCGGGTGCCTGCCGATCACTCCTCTGAACAGCAGCTGACCCCCACCCGCCCGGTTGCCCGTACGGCCGACGCCCCCTCGGGCGAACGGAGGATCGGCCGGCACCGGGCCCCCGAAC
>NZ_SMKN01000105.1 GCF_004348675.1 Micromonospora sp. KC606
ACCCGACCCGGCTCGCCGGTTGCCCCGCCACGCCCCTCGAACACACCACCGAAACCGTCCGCCCCGCCGCAGCAGCCCGGCAAGGATGAGCTCCGGGCATTGTCTCCGTCCAAGGAGTCGTCGCTGCGGTCGAGCAGCGGCGGATCGTCGACCTACGTCGAGTTCGTCAACTCCAGCCAGATACCCGTCGCCGTCTTCTGGCTGGACCACAGCGGCCGGCGGCAGTGGTACAAGACGCTGTGGCCCGGCCAGTCGTACCGGCAGCAAACGTTTGTGGGGCACCCGTGGGTCGTAACGGACCGCTCTGGCCGGGCGCTGGCCTGCTTCCTTCCCGCCCGGGAAGCCAGCAAGGCGGTCATCCGCTAGGCGGAAGGACGACCCCGTTCGGGAATTGACTGACGCAGCCACGGGTGTCGTCAATGCCGTACCGCGTGGCCACACGCAGCATTCATGCCGTCGAGCATGATCGCGTGCAGCCACGCGGTACAGGCTTTCTCTACGCCTGGTCGCCCGGAGTGAGGGTCTCCCGAGGTGGCCCGGGCTCGGCCCAACACAGACCGCCTCGAAACTCCGCTCCGGGCACGCCTTCGGGCACGCGACTGATGTCCGCCACGGCCCCGAGCGACACGGCGACGTCGCCCCGCAGCTCCGCGCTCGCCGATTCGAGGTCATCGTCCTCCGCCGACCAGTCGATATCCGCCGCCCGCAGCTCGGCGACAGCGCGATCAGTGAGTGCCTCCGGGGCAACGACCAGCACGTCGACCCGGCAGTACAGATGGAGAGCGAACGGTGCGGAGGTGGGGGCGGCGACCCTGCCTTGCAATGGTCAAGGCTGCTGTCGGCCGGCGTCGGTTACTGCCGCTGACCTGCCCGACTTGTCGGTTGCCGTCGCTCGTCACTCCTGTCCGTCGGCCGGGCTGGCGGTACGGATTGCTGTACAGCCGTCTCCCGGCTCTGCCGGCTGGATCGCGTTGGCCGGTTCAAGCCGCCCGCCCGTCGAACTGACTTGATCCTTCCGTTACGTAAGGTCTTAGCGTCGCTGGCATGGCAAAGCAGATCAAGGTTTCCCGCCGCCTGAAGCTCGAACTTGAGGCGGGTAACGCCGCAATGGTTGAGATCGGCAAGATGCTCGGCCCGACTGGCATCAACACGCGGCAGGTCAAGCTCGACTATGACGCGGCGACTGCAGGCCAGCGAGGCGACATCGTGCCTGTCGTCGTAACGATTTTCGAGGACCGTTCCTACGCGCTGGAGTATCGGACCCCTCCGACGTCTCATCTCATCCGGCGGATTCTAGGGTTGCCGAAGGGATCGGGTCGGCCGGGAGCTGAGTCGGTGGCGAAAATGTCACGGGAGCAGTTGCGAGAGGTCGCGTTGCGGAAGCTTCCGGACCTCAACACCGACGACGTGGAGGCTGCGATGAAGCAGGTAGCCGGCACCGCGCGATCAATGGGTGTCCTCATCGCCGATGAGTGACAGCCTCTGGCGGGCCGTCGTGCCGCCCTACCGGATGCTTGATCCTGGCCTGGTGTTGGCCGAGACGACGCTCTTGGACACGCTGGCGGAACTCTGCGCGGTGCTTCCCGACGAGAGAAGAGCCAGCTTCCTACTCAACGAGGCGCTGATTCGCGCCGGGGCGACCCCACAGCTGATCGGACGAGACGGCGAATGGCGGATGGTGGTGGCGGGGCAAGACCCACACGCCGCTGCCGCCACCGCCTTAGCCGTGCTGGTCGCCGCCCACGGATGGCGACGACTCAAGCGCTGCCTCCGGTGCGGGCGACCCTTCATCGACCGAACCAATGGTGTGAGTCGCCGTGGTTGTGCCGACCACCCGGGCCGCCCCCGTGTCCGCCGTACCGCCAAGCCCTGAGCGCAGCACGTTCCAGCCTCGACTAGCGATGCTGAGGGCGGATCTCCTCGGCGGGCAGCGTCGACCGTCCAGCCTTTCCGAACGGGGCCAAGGTGGAGCGCCCTACGGGACGTACGACCTTGGTGCGTCCGGGGAGGCCGGTGCCCTATCGAGCGTCAAGTTTTTTCGTTGGCGAGCCGGGCGACAGCCCGGTTGGTGTGTGAGCCAGCTTGGTCGCCAAAGGCCCAGGCGGGGTCGTGACGGTCGGAGTACGCCTGGACGGCTTGCAAGGCGTTGCGCTCGGTGGTGGTGGCTTCGCCGAGCAGCCAGGCGAGAGCGTCGCTGGCGTTGTTGGAGGGGGCGAGGCCGGTTGTAGGTGCAGATGCCGCCCATTCCGTCCGGGCGTACACGGGATCAGGCGTCTTCGGCCTCGTGGATATGGGTTTTGGCGGCCTGTTCGGCGTTGCCGAGCGCGGCATAGGCACGGGCGGCGCTGATTCGGCGGCGAGCGGTCGCTGATCTTCCGGGTCATCAAGGTCTGCGATCAGCCGTCGTACCACGGGTGGGTCTGGCTGACCGGCTACGTGCTGGATCGGACCGGCAAAGCCGTGGACCGGCGAGAGATCTACGTGCAGAGCGCGGGTCTGAGGCTGATCACTCCCGCGGCGGCCGCAGACGTCGGGCACCCACCACCGAAGCTTCCGGGCCAGGCGATGCGGGGTGGATCGGGCCGGAAGGCAGAAACGAAGGTCTGAGCTTGAGGAGGCAACGGTACCCACCCATGCGGCGGGCAGCGCGACGGCTGGCCCGGCTCTGCCCCGAGCAGGTGAGGCGCATGCGATTCCGTCGTACGAGATTCGGGCGACGCGGCCTAGCCGAGGAGCACGTCTACGCCTTCCTCCGCGTCATCGTTGACGAGCTGATCGCCAGGGCGGCGTGGAGGCAAGCCTTCGCGCGGAGAACGCGCGGCTGAAGGGTGCACTGCGCGACGGGCAGAGCAACTTCGCGCCCAGGCCCAGCCGGATGGGAAACGCGGCCCGCCCCGCCAACCGGGGCCAGGTGATTTCATCTGGGCCGGAAAACCTGCGAAAAGGGACGACCCCCGTCGGGGGAAAGTGGCCTGATGTAGCAGGGAGTGTGATCGAGTGCCGTACCGCGTGGTCAGACGTACCGGTCGTTCCGTCGAGCATGATCGAGTGTGGCTGCGCGGTACGGCGTTCGCTGACGATCCGCTGACTTCCAGGATGCCGCACTGCGGGCGCCCGAGGACGGCTGGAGGCCGCCCGCAGGGCAGCCCGCGAGCGCGTGCCAGCTTCCGACCCCTGCCTTGCAAAGATCGCGCCTGCTGTCGGTTAGCGTCGGCTGCTGCCGCTGACCTGCTCGGCTCGTCGGCTGCCGTCGCTCCTCGCTCCTGCCCGTCGGCCGGCTTGGTTGTACGGATGGCTGTACAGCCGCCTTCTGATCCGTAGATTCCCGAGACCCCTTCGCAGCCGTTCGGCAACGTCCGCATCGCCCTGGTCGTCGCCGGCTTGGCAACTCCATCGGTCCGGTCTCGTCCGACTCGGTTCGCCCCGGTGGCTTGCAACCGTGGCTCCCAACGTCGGCTGGAGTAGCCCGGGCAGCTCGTCAAGGTTGCACTGTCGGTCTCGATCATTAGCATCGGCACAATCGCGGAGGGGGTAGACGTCTTGACTGGTACTCAGGTCGATGCGCTTGTCCGGATCATGCCGCCAGCCCACGGCTCCGGCGAAGAGGTCGACTGGGACACCGCCGAGGCGCAGTTAGGAACCCGTCTACCGGCCGACTATCACGCCTTCATGGCGGTCTACGGCGGTGGCAACATTGGCGGCCAACTAAGCATCCTGCTACCGCTGCCTGTCGACTCGGTGTGGAGCGGCGGCACGATCGCTGGCGAGACTCCGAACTTGCGCCACTACTGGGAAGAGGAGGGCGGGCTAGCCGGGACAGATTTCGGGGCGGATGCGGTTATGGCCTGGGGCGTCGGCTGCAGCAGCCCCGACCTACTGGGCTGGCTGATGACCGGCCCGGATCCCGACCGGTGGCCAGTGGTGGTGTGGCGACGCCACGTGTCATGGGACGAGCCGAGTCTCGCGCTCTTCGACTGTGGGATGGCGGAGTTTGTCAGGCGACTGTTGCTCGCCGAATTTGACCGGTGCCCGCTCAGCGATCTCTCACTGTGGGGCCGCATCGAACCGTTCGTGCATTGGCGTGAACAGGACCGCCGCTTCCTAGCCGGCCTCGATCCCATCACCGGCGAACCCGACCCGACCGCAGAAATGTTCTAAAGGCTGGGACCGGCCGTAGCCATGCATTACGACTGCTTCGAAAGCCCTGTCACGCGGTTTAGGAAGTGTGGACACGGCCAGAAGTCGCATGGCAGCGACCTGGCTTGACCTGCCTCGCCACGCAGGCCGCCACGTCCAGGCGCTGACCACCGTTGACCGTCGTCGCCCATCCCAACGGGCACGCAACGGGCACGGCGACCGAGGGATTATGAGATCAAATCGAGCATCCCGCCAACCTGGGCACATGACCCCCTAGCTGCGGAATCACCTCTCGACATCTCCCACCACTTCCCTGCTGCCGGTGGGCCTCTTGCGGACTAGATGCGGACTGCGGGTCAGGCGGCGCGGAGCGTCAGTTTGGAAGATCGTTTCCAGCTGTCGTCATCTGTCCGGAACGCCTGGTCAGCGGCGGTGTGCTCGTGCCCAATCATGACCGCTGCTGACCGTCCGGGACACCGGTTACTGGCATGTAGCTGACACGGTGGCGCAGTGGGCGCGTGGCTGTCCGGTGGTGTTTGGCTTACCGCCCCCGGCTTCTCGGGCCAGCGGCGGCTTGCCATGCCGCCGGCTTTCCGCGCGCCTGGGCCCCGTTGCTCGGTGGCAAGCCGCGGAGCGGCGCGGCAGCCGAGCGCCCTAACATCGACGGCGGCCGGCCCCGCTGGCGCTCGTCACGGCCCAATTTGCTGCCCACGACCATGCCGACGCCTGGCGCGATGCTCAAGGACCCATTGGGTAACCAACAGGGCCAACGCGGCCAGTAACAGCACAGCGCCGATCCACCGGCTCGGAGTGCGCCAGGTGCTGGGCGTCACCTCCGTGAGGTTTCCTAGCCACAGGAGAGCATAGAAGCTCATGCACGCTGCCCCTGCGGCCCACAACCGAGGGTGATACACGATCCGCCCGAACAGCCGAACCGTTGATCCGCGTCGGCTGTGGAGAACCACCCAGACAGCGCGCCCGACCAAGGCGACAGCGGCGCTGGCGATCAGGATGTCCATGACCGTTGCGCCCGCCTCGTAGGTCGTCACGGGCATCACGGTAGCGGCACCACGCAGCTGCTGGCCTCAGGCACCTGGGTGCCCTCGTATGGTCCGCCGGGCTGCGGCGCGCGATGCCGGCCGGAGGCCGCCAGCAGCGCACCGCAGCCCGGCGGTGCGCCGCGCTCGCGCGGCGCCTTGATCCTGATGAGAATGTTTTGGCAGGCACTCCTCGGTGGCCGGAATACCGGACGAGGTCGAGTTGCCACGAAGGTGCAGGTGGCACGCCAAATATTGGCTCGCGCTTTGGACCCCGGGGTAATGAAAGTCCCGCTCTCGAATAGCTGACCTGTGTCATAGCATCCCGGGGTGGGCCCGCACATCATTATGGCTAGTGGACGCCGCCGCTGCGGACGACCGGTTTGCCGACCTGGAACACCCGTACAGCTACCTGATCGACGCCCGGCTACACGCCTACAGCGACACGGACCGGTGGGTGCTGCTGATCGAGGTTGTGGGCTACAACCCGCGGGTTGGCAATGTCGTAGACGTGCTGTACCCGGTCGGCAAGGCCGTGCTCGTCGAGCCGAATTCGCCGGCGCTGCGGCTACGGCGCATCGACAACGTGACGGAGTTGTTCGACGAGGAGGACGACGAGTGGCCGGACCCGCTCCGGCAGGTGCCGCTGGTGATCCGCGGGCAGCAGGTCCACGTGGACGCTCCGCAGGACATCGAGGAGGAAGAGCTCTTCCGGATGCTGGTTCCCCAGCACCGGGAGCTGTCGTTGGCTGACGAGACAGAGCTGCGCCGGGTTGTGCCGGCCGACCTGCCGGAGGTGCTCCGGCTGGACGAGTGGCATCATGAGACAGTCATCCGGGGCGGCAGCGGTCCTCCAAGTGCGGCCGCAGGTGTGTTGCAGGTGGCACCCAGCGATGTAGAGGCGTACCAGCAAATCGCGAAGGTACTGGCCACCGGCGACGCGTCGCGCTACCGACCGACGCTGCCACCGAACACGCACTGGAGCGACTGGCCGCAGTCCGGCCGCTTGTGACCCTGCTCCGCCCACGGTACGCGGCCCCGCCGCGCGGAGCGGCTGGGGCGGCGCTGGGTGGTGCCGCGTAGCCGTTTCCACGCCTGGCTGGACGGTACCTCCGGCGAGCTTTCGGCAACGGGTACCGATGCGCCGCGCGGGAGCTGGTGATCGTGGGCTTCGTCAGCAAGACGCCGGCCGGGACGTATCGAGCGAACTGGCGGGACTCGGCCGACCGGCAGAAAGCGAAGACGTTCCGCACGAAGAAGGAGGCGAACGCCTTCCTGGCCGAAATGGAAGGCGCGATCAACCGGGGGATGTACGTCGACCCGCACGCGGGGCGGATGCGTTTCGGGGAGTTCGTGACGCGTTGGCTGGCCGGGCGGTCGGTGGAGGCGCGGACGGCAGAGCGGACGGATTCCATGCTGCGGGCTCACCTGCTGCCGCAGTGGGCGGACTGGCCCTTGGCAAAGATCGACTACCTGGCGGTGCAGGAGTGGCTAACCAACCTTGGCCGGACCCTGGCGCCCTCGACGACGGCAAAGCACCTCGGCATGCTGTCGATGATCATGCAGACGGCAATCCGGGCACGCATGATCGCGGTGAACCCATGCGAGGGGGTGCGAGTGCCGCGTAACCGGGCGCGTGAGGCTCGCGCTGGCACGGTCAGCCGGGAGGCGTTCTTCGGTCGACTGCTGCCCGCCGTGCCGGCCGAGCACTGGGGGATCGTCTACGCCGCCGCCGGGGCGGGGCTGCGCTGGGGTGAGTGCGCGGGCCTGCCGTGGGAGGCGGTCGACCTCGATCGAGGGCTGCTGCACGTCGCCCAGGTGGCGGTGGAAACCCACGGCGGAACCGTGCTGCGGGCGTACCCGAAGACTCGGGCCGGCGTGCGGACGGTGCCGATGCCGCCGTTCCTCGTCGACGAGCTGCGGCGGCGGCGCGGGGCCGGCTTCCCGGACGGCCGGGCGTTGGTCTTCGCCGACCGGGATGGCGGGCCGCAGCGACGGTCGAACTTCCGGCGGCGGGTGTGGCTGCCGTCGCTGGTGCGGGCCGGCCTGCTCGGCCGGGTCGCCGAGGTGTCGCCGGGCCAGTGGCTGGCGGTGTGGCCGGATCGGGACGGCCGGGAGCAGCGGGCGGAGTTCTCAACGGAGGCGGCGGCGGTCGCGCATGTGGCGGCTTCGGCGTTCGGCGGACTGCGGTTCCACGACCTTAGGCACTCGTACATCACGTGGCTGGTGACGGACGGCGTGCCGGTCAACGTGGTGCGGCGGGTGGTGGGGCACGAAAAGGCGTCGACGACGCTGGATCGGTACACCCACACGCCCGAGGACTACGCCGACCGGGTGCGGCTGACGTTCGCTGACGATTCGCTGACTTTCCGCCTGTCGCCCGACCCGACCGATCCGGAGAACGCGCCTTCACCTGGGCCGGAGGGGGACCGGGAAAGGGACGACCCCCGTCGGGGGGATGCGGTCTCAAGCTGTCGGGTGCTGTCATCTGGTGGCAGCCCCCGCCAACGAGCAGGTGCAGGTTGTCGTCGGTTGACGTTCCGGACCGACCCGCATCGAGGCTCGCGCTGCCTTTTCGCTGCCTCGCTGCCTGACGTCTCGCTTACAAGCTCTGTGCGTCGCGTCCCCAGGCGTCCGGCGACGGCTGCACCCTCGAGCTCCGTCCGTGTCAGCGCGCGTCAGCGTGCCGCCGTCCGGCGGCGTTGCTGTCAGCGTTGCTGTCGGCAGCCGTTCCGCTCCCGACCCAGGTCGACCTTCGACGGGGGAAGGTCCCCTCACGTAGGCGGGCATCCGTGGGCAGCGGCCAGCTGCCCGACAGGTGACATTGGCGGTCTCCGTCGTTCGCTCACCGGCTCCACATCACCGCCCGGAATTTCCAGCTCTCCCAACCTTCCGCCTGGCCGATCGAGACATGCACATCGACCGTCGCTGGCCGTGGCCAGCGCCTGTTGCAGCCGGGGCCCTCAGTACGCCATAGCCGGCCGTCTGGCCGACCCTTAGTACGTCGCTGACATGGAACACTGCTGGTTGTGACAGCGCATCGAGGTCGATGCAGTCGCATGTCCGGCGAGACAGCGGAGGGGGGTAGCTGCTCAGTGTTCCAACGGATCCGGGCGCTAGGCTCTATTCTTACCGCCACCCTCAGCGTCTCCGCGTCTCGCCTTCAAGGAGCGAGACCGGGAGAGCCGCCTTGGATAAGCGCAACTTCAACGAGCGCGATATCTGCACGAAGTTCATTACACCGGCACTCCGGAGGACGGGATGGGACGAACTCACTCAAATCCGTGAGGAGGTCCGCTTCACGAAGGGGCGGGTGCTACTTCACGGGAAGGTCGTCTCGCGAGGGCAGGGAAAACGGGCTGATTACATTCTCTACTACCAGCCCGATCTGCCCTTGGCAGTGATCGAAGCCAAGGATAACAACCACAGCCTGACAGACGGCATGCAGCAGGCATTGGAGTACGCCACCACGCTTGGCATCCCATTCGCTTTCTCCTCAAATGGGGACGGCTTCGCCTTCCATGACCTAACAGGGGCTAGCGATCCCACTGAGGTCAACTTAGCCCTTGACGACTTTCCATCTCCTGAGGGCCTGTGGGCACGATATCGGGCTTGGAAAGGCATCTTGCCCGAGCATGAGGAAACTGTTCTTCAGAAGTACTTCGAGGACCCGACTGGCAAAGCACCCCGCTATTATCAGGTAGCAGCCGTAAATGCAGCCATCGAAGCGATTGCCAAAGGCGGCCAGCGCCTGCTACTTGTGATGGCAACTGGCACCGGAAAGACCTACACGGCCTTCCAGATAATCTGGCGCTTGTGGCGATCCGGACAAAAAAAGCGGGTCCTATTCCTTGCTGACCGCAATATCCTCATCGACCAAACCATGGTCAACGACTTTCGCCCATTTGGCCCCGCCATGGCAAAGCTCAGTACTAGGGCTAAGACGATTGAGCGCGCCGAGCGCGGCACAGGTGCACGGAGGATAGACACCGCTTACGAGATATACTTGAGCCTCTACCAGGCAATCACTGGACCCGATGAGCGGCAGAAGTTGTATCGCGAATTCTCCCCCAACTTCTTCGACCTCATAGTTGTCGACGAGTGCCACCGCGGCAGCGCTGCCGAAGATTCCGCCTGGCGAGAAATACTCGAATACTTTTCAGGCGCAACTCAGCTTGGCCTAACCGCCACGCCGAAAGAGACAGAGTATGTCTCCAACGTTGAGTATTTCGGCAGCCCGGTCTACACCTACTCGCTGAGGCAAGGCATCTCCGACGGGTTCTTGGCGCCCTACCGAGTGATCAAGGTTGGGATTAGCGTAGACGTAGACGGATACAAGCCGCCATCGAACACGCTCGACCGTTACGGACGAAAGGTGGAGGACCGGACCTACACCAGCGAAGACTTCGACTCCAATATCGTCATCGACGAGCGGACAAAGCTGGTCGCCAGAAAGGTCTCGGACTTCCTCAAAGACAGCGGGGATCGTTTCCAGAAGACCATCGTATTCTGCGTAGATCAGGAGCATGCAGCTCGGATGCGGCAGGCCCTTGTTAATGAGAACCAGGACCTGTGCCGAGAGAATCACCGCTACGTCATGCGGATCACTGGCAGCGACATCGAAGGCAACACTCACCTAGGTAACTTTATGGATCCCGAATCCCGGTACCCGGTGATCGTCACTACATCACGACTTCTCTCGACTGGCGTCGATGTTCAGACCTGCCGCGTCATCGCGATCGACAGGCCGATCACGTCGATGACAGAGTTCAAACAAATTCTCGGCCGAGGCACGCGTATTCACGAGGACACCGGAAAGTTCTATTTCACAGTTATCGACTTCCGGAAGGCAACGGACCACTTCGCCGATCCCGAGTTTGACGGCGAACCAGTCCAGATATACCAACCCGAGACAGATCAGAGCTTGGTCCCACCCGACGAGACAAAGAGCAAGTCAAGCGGAGTGGACGATCAATCAACTCCGGTTCCATCCGACCAGATTCTTGACAAGAAGAGCCTGTCCAAGCGGAAGCTTTACCTAGACGGTATCGAGCTTTCGATTGTCGAACACCGAGTTGAGTATCTTGACCATCAGGGGGTCATCGTATCGGACGATTTGAAGCTCTTCACACAGAAGCTCCTCCTAGACCGCTTCGGTACCGTCGAAGAGTTCAGGAGGCAGTGGAATAGCACGCCCAAGAAATCTATTTTAATGACGAGCCTTGGCGAGGCGCAGACCTTTCTCCATGCTCTAGTCGAACAGGGCGGGACGAGCACAGATCCTTATGATGTCATTTGCCATGTCGCTTTCGGCCAGCCGGTGCTAAGCCGAGAGCAGCGGGCAAGTAGAGTGAGGGCGACGGAGGTCTTGTCCGAGTACAGCGACCCAGCTAGGGCTGTACTGGAAGCCCTGCTGCAGAAGTACGAGGACGAGGGGACGTTGGACCTAGACGATCTCCGGTTGCTACAGATCGCGCCCTTCGACTCGATGGGCACGCCGCTTCAGCTGGTTCGGCGGTTCCAGTCAAGAGACGGATTCGAGCGAGCGGTCCGCGGCATGCAACGCGCGCTATACCAAGAGGAACTCTGAGATGACGGTACGTAGCACAGTAAAGTCCATCCAAGACATCATGCGACAAGACGTCGGCGTGGACGGGGACGCACAGCGGATCTCACAGCTTTGCTGGATGTTCTTTCTGAAGATCGTGGACGATCAGGAACTGCAGCTTGAGCTCTTGTACTCCGACTATCGGTCGCCGATCCCGGCTGACCTTCAGTGGCGTTCTTGGGCCGCAGACCCAGAGGGCCTAACTGGTGATGCGCTGCTTACCTTCATCAACGATAGGCTCTTTCCTGAACTCAAAGAGCTAAGTGCCGTCGGAAAGGGTGCGAACCGTAGTCGCGTCATCCGTAGCGTTTTCGAGGACGCCTACAACTACATGAAGTCGGGGCAGTTGATTCGGCAGGTCGTTAACCGGATCAACTCCATCGACTTCAACGATCTGGCCGAGCGCCAGCACTTCGGCGACATCTACGAGCAGATCCTCAATGATCTCCAAAGTGCCGGGAATTCGGGCGAATACTACACGCCTCGCGCGGTAACTTCCTTTATGACGGAACGGGTCGACCCCAAGCCGGGGGAGATCCTGTTAGACCCCGCGTGTGGCACTGGCGGCTTTCTGACGTCCGCAATTCGGCACATGCGGAACTCTTACGTCCGAGGTGTCGAGGACGAACAGCAGTTGCAGGCCGGGCTGCGCGCAGTTGAGAAGAAGCAACTGCCACATATGCTCTGCGTCACCAATATGCTCTTGCACGGCATCGAGGACGCGAGCTTTGTGCAACACGACAACACGCTCGCCAGGCCCTACATCAGCTATTCCTCGAATGACCGCGTGGATGTAATCCTGACGAATCCTCCCTTCGGCGGCCGGGAGGAGGTAGGCATCGAATCGAACTTTCCTAAACACTTCCAAACACGGGAAACGGCCGATCTATTTCTGGCGCTGATCATCCGCCTCCTCAGGCCGGGCGGACGGGCTGCTGTTGTTCTTCCCGATGGATCGCTATTCGGCGAAGGCGTCAAAACTCGACTCAAGGAGCATTTGCTACAAGAGTGCAACCTGCACACGATTGTTCGTCTGCCAAATAGCGTCTTCAGGCCCTACGCAACAATCGGCACGAACCTACTTTTCTTCGACAAGGGCGAGCCGACGAAGGAGACCTGGTTCTACGAGCATCGGGTACCAGCCAGCCAGAAGGCCTATTCTATGACTAGGCCTATTAGGCTGGAGCATTTCCAGTCATGTGCGGATTGGTGGGGTGGACGGACCCGAGATGGTCGAGTCGAGACCGAGGTAGCTTGGCGGGTCGATATCGACGATATCCGCGACCGGAACTACAACCTGGACTGGAGGAATCCGAACGTCGCTGTAGAGGACCACGGAGACCCAGCCGAGGTCTTAGCCGAGCTTGAAGAGGCAGAGAACCGGAGCCAGAAGCTTCGCGATCAACTCAAGGCCATTCTCGAGAAGGCTCTTCTACAATGAACGGTGATCTCCTCTTATCTCACTTCGATCGCCTTTCGTCACACCCTCTTGCCGTCGCACGCCTCCGACGGTTCGTGCTTGATCTAGCTGTGAGTGGAAAGCTGGTTGAGCAGAACTCGGGGGATGAGTCGGCTATCGAGCTTGTTCATCGCATTGAACGGCGCAAGAAGGAGTTGGTTGAGACAGGCGAAGTGAAGAGGTTTCGTACATACGAGCCAGTCCGGCCTAATGAGATTCCCTTTAGCCTTCCTTGCGGCTGGCAGGCGTTGCGGCTGGGAGCGTTGGTAAGCAAACTAGGAGCTGGAAGCACGCCCTCAGGCGGCAAAACTGTGTACGAGACCAGCGGCGTACCCTTCCTGCGGTCTCAGAACGTCCATGACGATGGACTGCGGCTCCAGGACGTCGCGTACATTCCGCGACACATTCACGCCAGGATGTCTGGAACTCATGTCCGGCCCGATGACGTTCTGTTGAACATCACGGGAGGCTCGATCGGCCGCACTTCACTCGTTCCCGACTGGTTCGCCGAGGGCAACGTGTCGCAGCATGTTGCCATTATCCGTCTGATTGATCCTTCAATTCGTGGGTTTCTACACGTTCAGCTTAGGTCTAGCCTAGTTCAAAAAGCGATCCAGAAGGTTCAGGTGGGGGCTTCACGCGAAGGGCTAAGCATGCAACGGCTTAGCCAGTTCCCCATCCTGCTCCCGCCAGAGGCCGAACAGGAACGGATCATGGAGAAGGTGGCGGAGCTCGTCGAGCTCTGCGACACCTTGGAGGATAGGCAGGCCGAGGAAGAACATCGCAGAAGCCGCTTTACCGTCTCCTCCTTGCACAGTCTGCAAAGGGCTGCCGAATCCGCTGCACCAGATATTCAGCGGAGCTCGGGACTTTATTTGCATAACTTACCTCGCGTACTCGCCGAACCGGGCCAAGTAGCACTGCTGCGGCAGGCTCTCCTCGACGTCGCGGTACAGGGCAGGCTGGTCGAACAGGAACCTGACGACGAGCCTTCGAGCTCACTTCTCGAAAGGATTGCTCGAGAAAAGGCAGAGCTGATCGAGCAGAAGCGTATTCGGAGACCTGCGACGCGCAGGTCGGGAGGGCAGGGCCTGGCGGTTCCGTGGGTACTGCCGAGGGGTTGGTCGGTATGCGCGCTTGAATCTGTATGCCTGTCGATTACTGACGGCGACCATCTTCCGCCGCCCAAGGCGGACAGTGGCATACCCTTTCTCGTAATCAGCGACGTCAGGGGGCGGGAAATCAACCTCCAGACAAGCCGATTTGTAGCGTCGTCTTATTTCAACTCGCTTGACTGGACTCGCAAACCGCGCCCGGGAGACATCCTTTACACGTTGGTTGGCTCCTACGGCATCCCGGTTGCCGTGAAGGATGACAAACCATTCTGCGTACAGCGCCATATCGGCATCTTGCGGCCTTCTCAGCAAGTAGACGTCGGCTTTCTAGTTCACGCTCTGGGAAGCCGGTGGGTCTACGACCAAGCAACAAGTGTTGCTACTGGTATCGCCCAGAAGACCGTAGGACTAGCCGGCCTCCGGAGAATCGTGCTTCCGTTACCCCCTTTGCAGGAACAAGTCCGGATTCGACAAAAGTTGGATGAGTTGTTCGGCATATGCGATGAACTAGAAGAGTCGCTGGTTGCAGTAGCGGACGGTAGGGAGCGCCTGTTGAGGGCGTCACTGCGAACTGCACTTCCAGTCGCTGAATAGCTGGATTCTTTCGAGCGGTCCGGCGCTACCCTGCTCCTAGTCAAGACTATCCGGCAGCCTGTGGTTGGACAGTTGGAGCAGACGAGGCCGTGGTGGGGATGCGGCGCGCGCACTCTGGGCAGGCCCTGGCCTGCCGGCAATAGCCGGCCCGAGGGGTCGCAGAGGCTCCGGGGTCAAGGGCGGCCGCAGGGCCGTCGCGTAGCGACGCGAAGCGCCCTTGACCCTGGAGGGGCGGCCCCGCACACTCCGCGCCGCATCCCCACCACGGCCGGCGGTGACTCGCCCTACGGCGCGGCGGTGCGACGGCCGCCGCGCCCGGCCGGCTGCCGGCCCACCACATCACCGTCAACGGTCTGTCGTTCTGCGGCGGCCCCCCGGGCTTCCCGCTGTCCGCGCCAGCCGCCGGGCGTGTTGCGTGGCCGGCGTGGAGCGACAGCGGAGCGTCGGACGCGCGCCCTGGCGGCGGCGCGTGCGGCCCGTTGCGGGCCGCCTTGAAGACGTACAGAAACTTTGAACCGATTGGCCGGCAGCCGCCTGTCCGACTCCGATGATGCGTTACAGGTTGGCTTCACTTGATGCGTGACACTCCGCTGAGTGCTGGTGGAGATGAGCGTGACCGAACAGCGGTATCGGGCGGTGTTGGAGGTTCAGGCTGGGCTTGCGGTGACGGAGGTGGCCGACCGGTTCGGCGTCTCTCGCCAGGCGGTGCACCGGTGGCTGCGCAGATATGCCGAGGAGGGCTTGGACGGGTTGAGGGACCGCTCGCATCGGCCCCAGGGGCACCCAGCCCAGACCTCGGCCGAGGTCGAGTCGGCTATCTGCGAGCTGCGCCGCACCCATCCCCGGTGGGGGCAGCGGCGGCTGCACTACGAGTTGGGCCGCCGGGGCTGTCCCGGTCCGGTTCCGTCGTTGAGCACCATTTACCGGGTGCTGGTCCGTCACGGGCTGCTCGATCCCGTGCCTCGCCGTCGCCGGCGGGAGGACTACCGGCGCTGGGAACGTGGCCGGTCGATGGAACTGTGGAGATGGACATCGTGGGCGGTGTCATGCTCGCCAACGGGCGGGAGGCCAAGGTCGTCACCGGCGTGAATGACCACTCCCGGTTCTGCGTCATCGCCGCTGTCGTTCCTCGGGCCACGGGCCGGGCCGTCTGCCTCGCGTTCGCCGATGCCCTGCAACGGTTCGGGGTGCCCGAGGAGGTGCTCACCGACAACGGCAAACAGTTCACCGCCCGGTTCAACGCCGGTGGCGGGGAGGTGATGTTCGACCGGATCTGCCGGGAGAACGACATCACCCACCGGCTCACCAAACCCCGCTCACCCACCACCACCGGCAAGGTCGAACGGTTCCACCAGACCCTGCAACGCGAACTGCTCGATGACGTTGAGGTCTGGGCTGACCTGGAGGAAGCCCAAGCGGCCATCGATGTCTTCCGCCACGAATACAACACGGGACGACCGCACCAGTCCCTCGGGATGGCGTTCCCGGCAGACAGGTTTACCGCCCGCCCCAACGAGCCGCTGCCACTGCGGCTGCCGCCCACGCTGACCACGACCCGAACCGGCCCGGAGGAGCCGCCCCCGATTGCGCTGCCGAACCCACGCCGGTCACACGACCAACAGCCGACCGCCACGACGGCACCGCTAATCATGGCTGCCAACGGCGTTGACCCGGTCAACCTCGCCGTCGAGATCACCCGCACCGTTCCCGCCTCGGGCAACCTCGCCGTCTGCGGGCAACAGTTCTGGCTCGGCCCAGCCAGGGCCGGAGTCGCCATCGCGCTTTGGGTCGATACCTCCGTCGTCCACCTCCTCCTCGACGGCGTCCGTCTCAAGACCGTCCCTTCCCGGCTCACCCCCACCCACCGGCGTCAGCTCCTCGCCGACGGTGGCCGCCCCGCTGGACCGCCCCCGTTCACCGCCGGCCAACTCAAGTTGGGGGCTCCCGTCGAGGTCGACCGTCTCGTCAACGCCATCGGCCTGGTCAGCCTCGGCGGTCGGCAATACCCCATCGGCTATCACCTCGCCGGCCGACGCGTCACCGTCCGCCTCGACCGAGGTGTGCTGCACCTCCTCGATGCCGACCGGACTCTGCTGCGCAGCCTGCCCAACCCGCTCACTCCGCAAGAGCAGGCCCGCATCCGCGACGCCCGACCCGCCGGACCCCCACCCATCCCGGCACCTAACCCACCACGCGTCGAACGACGCGTCAGCAGCCGCGGCGTCCTCGTCATCGCCGGTTAGAAGATCCACGTCGGCATCGGCCACGCCGGTCGAACCCTCACCGTCGAAGACGCCGACACCACCTTCCGCGTCCACGACGGCGACCAACTCCTCACCGAAGTGCCTCGCACGACCACCAAGCCCATCGCCCGGTTCAAGGTCCGCAAGCCCGAGCCGCCACGACAGCGTCGGATAGCCTGCACCGACCGCGACGACCACGGAGCCCGACCATGAAGCTGCCGCCCGGAGCCACCGGCTTCAACCCGCAACCCGGCACCCAAGCGGACCTCAGGGCCTTCACCACCGTCTGTCACCACGCCGCCCACGCCATCGGCGCCACCGTCACCGGCGTCACTCCCGCCGGCGTCACGCCGAACTTCCACACGGTCGATATCGCCGAGGCCCCGCACCACATCGCGGTACTACGGCACACCACCCTGCCGTTCATCGCCTTCGCCCGCCCCCTCGCCAACGGCGACGTCATGGTGATGTTCGTCGACCACCCCGACCTCGCCGCCGCCCTCACCAACCTGACCGACGCCCAGGCCCTCACCACCGAGCAGCTACAGACCTCCCTGTCGCAGGTCGACCTGAGCGCCCTCAGCCCGCACGAACACGACCAGATCAACTACTGGAAACCGACCACAGTCGGCGAGCTGCTGTTCAACTTCTGGGACTGAACACCAGTAGCCTGAGACAAGGAACAACCAAGATCGTCTAGCCGGACGTGTCACGGATCAAGTGACAGCGATCCGTAACGCATCAAGTGGAGCCCGACATTGCCGGCAGCCGGCTGTCCGGCAGCCGGCCGGCCTCGGGTCGTCGGCCAGCGGACACGGGATGGTGTGGGCTGGGTGCGCTCCGTACCCTGGCGGCATGGCCGCTCTCGTCGATACCGCCCGGGAAGTCGCGCGACAGTTGTTGGAGACGGCGTTGCCCCGTCGGTGGAGTCACGTCCAGGCGGTCGCCGCCAAGGCGGACCGGATCAGCGCAGCGGTGCCGGTCGAGGATCGTGCGGTGCTCGTGGCGTCGGCGTGGCTGCATGACGTGGGCTACAGCCCGGATCTGGTCGACACGGGCTTTCACTCCCTCGACGGTGGCCGGTGGTTGCGCCGTGAGCGGTTCGACGAGCGGATCGCCGCACTGGTGGCGCATCACTCATGCGCGTGGCTGGAAGCGGAGGAACGCGGGCTCGGTGACGTCCTGGCCGCCGAGTTCCCCCGGGAGGAAACCGCGGTGACCGATGCGCTCTGCTTCTCGGACATGACGACCGGGCCGGACGGCCAGGACTTCGAGGTGCTGGAACGGCTGGCCGAGATCCGATCGCGGTACGGGCCGGAGCACCTGGTGACCCGGTTCATCCGCCGGGCGGAACCGGAGATGGTCGCCGCCGTGCAGCGGACCCAACGCCGGCTGGCCGGCAGCGTGGCTCAGCCGATGTAGGGCTGCGGGCGGTCCTCGTAGCCGTGGGTGATGCGCAGCAGGGTCGACGGGTGGATGTCGAGGGCGGCCAGCTCGTCGCGGGCCACCCATCGCACCTCGCGTGACTCTTCGCTCGAAGTCAGCTCACCGCCGGCCGGTATGGCGCGGAAGCAGAGCGAGAACTGTTGTCGTACCTCGCCGTCGGAGTACGCGACGACATGTTCAGGGGCGGAGTAGACCCCGACCATCCCGGTGACCTCGATCCTGATCCCGGTTTCCTCCTGGGTCTCCCGGACCGCCGTCTCTGCCACCGACTCGCCGATCTCTTGCCCACCGCCGGGCAGGGACCACAGGCCGTTGTCGCTGCGCTGGATGAGCAACACCCGGCCCTGCTCGTCACGGACGAAGACGGAGACGGCCACGACGATGCTGTTGGCCTTCGGCGCGTTCGGGTCGTGGTAGTGCTCGGTTCTCGTCATGCTTCTAGGCTGCCACCCCACTGCCGGGCAGCGGGTAGGAGGCGGACAGGACCCGGTCGAAGCTGTCGGCGTAGGTGCCGAAGAGGTCTCCGCCGTTGAGCCGGCGTAGGTGCATCACGGGCGCGTGTGGTGCCGGGAACCCGTAGACGTGCATGTTGACCAACATCTCGTCATCGAACCGGTAGATCGAGTTGTAGAGCGTCGTCTCGTGGTAGAGCACCGTCGCACCCGGCGCACCGTCAATCCGGTTGTAGTACTGCTGGACTTGCCGAATCTTCGCGGCCATGACGCCGGTCGCACCCTCCTCGACGCTCTTTCGCTCGATCGCAGGGCTGCTCGGATCACCGAGCAGGATCCTTACCTTGGCACCACCAGCGGCTTTCTGCCGCAAGGTGTCGATGAGCCTCGGGTCCTGTTCGACGAGGAAGAGGCCGGCGTAGGCCAGGATGTCGATTTGCTTCTCGGCCCGTTCGATCAGTCGACCCCACAGCTCGTACGGAACCGAGGAGCGCCGGGAGTAGAGCTGAACCATCTCACTCTGACCGATCTTCGACGCCTTCTCCGGGGTCACCGCCTTTGGCCACAGGTACGGCACATCCTCGCGCACCAGAGCCGCGATGGCGTGCCGGTGACGCGGGTACGGCGTGCGGTCCTGGGTGATCCACCGCTCCACGGTCTTCGCATCGACCCCGATCTTGTCAGCCACCATCGCGGGCGTTAGGCCGTTGCGCAGGATGGCATCGCGTAGCCGGTCGTTCGGCATTCAACCCTCCTCAGGAGACAACTAGGGACGAGTAGACGGTAGCCGAGACGTCCCATAGTCGTCCAGCCCATCGGATGGGCTGTCCTCCGAATTCCGGGAGCCTTATCCGCAGAGGCCAAGAGCAAGAGTCCACCGGGGACAAGCTCAACAACTGGCCGAGACACAGGAGGTATTTCGTGAAGCTGTACGTGGACACCAAGGCGAAGCAGGTGACGGTGTCGAAGGACCCGGAGCCGAAGAACGACCAGAACGGCAATCAGCGGTCGGAGAAGGGAACGGGCCGGCTCATGTGGTCCACCCAGGTCTTCGTTCTCGACGAGACGGGCGGTGAGGTCATCACCATCACCACGGCGGGTGAAAAGCCGAGCGTGATGGTGGGGCAGCTCATTGACGTCGAGCAGTTGGAGGCCATCCCGTGGGCGACCAACGGGCGTAACGGCGTCGCGTTCCGTGCGATCTCGCTGAAGCCGAAGGCTGGTACGTCGGCGGCCAAGTAAGTCCTTCGCACATCGTGCTGCGTGAAGCCTGCGGTGTCTCCTGAAGCGGCCTACGGTCCGCTGACTCACACGCCATCCTGGATAGGCGTTGGCCGGTTCGGTGGCTGCTCGTCCACACCGGTAGCTCAAACTTTGCCGACCGTCAGGCTCCGATTTGCGGCATGTACCTGGCGGATCAATCCCTGCACGCGGCTTGCCTGTGGGTGTCCGCGCTGCTCATCGCCTGCTTGTAGGCACAAGGGCCGCCGCACGGCCTGAGTGATTTCGAGCCCGGGGCCGGTACTGGCTCCTACACCTGCCGACCCCGTGCTCTCCAACCCATCCAACCCAATCGCTTGGGAGGACGTGTCATGTCCAAGTCTAGCCCTCGCCGCTCGTTCGGCCGGAAGTCAACCGGAACGGTGACAGTTATCGAGGCCAAGGTCCACCGGTCCTCGGCCCGAAACGCTCGAATGGCGTTCATCCTCGCTGCGGTCATCATCGGCATCCTGACGGCCGTGGTGGCCACTTCCTACGTACACCCGATCATCGCTCTGTTCATCGCCGTGGCCACCGGCGTCCCGTGTGGCGCGTTGGCCTGGCTCCTGGTCCGCGTCTGGCCGGTGCTGCGGCTGCTGTGGTGGTGGACCCCCGAAATCGTCCTGACCGTTCTGCTGCTCACGGGCTGGGTGCAGCTCGCCACCCACACCTCGACCCTGGTCACCCTGGCCGTCATCGCCGTCGTCCTCGGCGTGCCGACCGCCGTTCCCGTTACCCGCCGCCAGATCATCGCCTGGGTGTGGTGCCTGATCGTGCGCCACCGGTTGCGGGTGTGCTTCGCACAGTTCATCGTCGCCAACCAGTCCGGTTCCCTCCCGCTGATCCTGTGGGCCAAGCCGACCCCGGTCGGCGAACGAGTCTGGGTCTACCTGCGTCCCGGCCTCTCCCTGGCAAACCTGGAAGGCCGCCTCGACAAGATCGCCGTCACCTGCCACGCCTCGTCCGTCCTGGTCGAGCGGGCGGCCGACGGCAACGCCGCGTACCTGCGGTTCGACATCAAGCGCCGCGAGGTGCTCACCGCAACGGTCACGTCTCCGCTGGCCGACGTCATCGCCTCCGACGCCCCGGCCACCGACCGGCCGACGCCGGTCGTCCCCACCGCTCTGGACCTGCCCGACGTCCAGACCCCCACCATCACCC
>NZ_SMKN01000106.1 GCF_004348675.1 Micromonospora sp. KC606
GATCATGACGCCTTTGGGTGTTCCGGTTGAGCCGGAGGTGTAGATGACGTAGGCCAGATGCGTGGAGGTCAGCCCGAGCGCGGAGCGGACCGGGTTGGCCTCCGACCCGCCGTCCCGCTCCGCGACGGTCAAATCGAGCACCGGACAGGCCGCGCCTTCCTCTTCCAGCATCGCCCCGACAAGCCCGACCGTGTTCGCGTCCGCGAGCACGGCCAAGGGGTTGCTGTCCGAGAGCATGAAAGCCAGGCGGTCTGCCGGGTAGGCAGGATCGAGCGGCACATAAGCTCCGCCTGCCTTCAGCACCCCCAGCAGCGCAACGATCATCAGCGGCGAACGCTCCACGCAGATCCCGACCCGCGTGTCAGGGCGCACCCCAAGCCGGATCAACCGGTGGGCCAAACGGTTCGCCCGCGCGTTCAGCTCACGGTAACTGATCTCACCACCCTCGTGAACCAGCGCCACCGCGTCAGGCGAGCAGGCCACCTGAGCCTCGAACATCTCGTGCACACACGCCTCATCGGCAAAAGGAACCGCCGTGTCGTTCCACTCCTCCAGCAGAAGACGACGCTCCCGCGGGCCCACCAGATCGAGGCGGCCGACAGGCCGCAATCTATGACTGGGGCTGCACCCGGCGCTGGCGAGCGCGAAAAAGTGACGCGCCAGATATTCCACCTGACCGGGATCAAGGATGGCCGTATCGTAGATCCATCGAACGGCCCCGTCCCCTTCCCGTATTTGCATGGTGAGAGATCTGCCGAGCGCGCAGGCGGCGTCAAAATCGTCCTGGCCGTCTGCTTCCTCCGCGGTGATCACACTGGCTGCTACGGACCAAGGGTGAGCACTTCGCAGCAGTTGATCCGCACCCAACTGCGGACAGCGATTCAGTAGGTCGAGCGGATATGTGCTGTTCCTGTGCAGGGTTTCCCGTTCAGAATGAATCCCGGCAGCGATCTCGTCGAAGCGACGATCGAGATCGATCTCGACATTCATCGGGACGAGGCGCGCCAACACAGGCGAAAGCAGCCGTGAGCTTATGCCGGAATCCCAAGCAAGTTGGACCTCCGACAGCATGCATGCGCGTGCGAGATAGATCGCCAGACTTGCTAGGAGATGATCAATCCGCGCAGTGGGATCTGCGTCATCCAGTTCCGGGCAGCGTTCCCACGCTGTGGCTTCCAAGCAGCGTTCTTCATGCAGGTCGCTCCCACTACGGAACGGCAGTTGCAGCGAACTGAAACGCTCCAAGCGTCCCACCCAGAATTCTTCCTGGGCTGCCAGTGTTTGATGTGCATCTCTTAATACACTGCTTTCAACATCGCCCAGGACGGGCAACCTGTCGCCGGCCTTGACACAAAGGTCGCTTGCTAGAGCGAGCGGATCTGCTTCGGCGCGTCCAACCTTCGACAGCCCACTGACAACAACATCTTCACTACTTGTTGTGATCCGCCAGCCGTCTTCAGTGATCTCAAGCACGGTGCCTGGCGAGGCTCCTGATCTTTCTCCCAGCACTTCCAGCCGGCCGACACACACGGCCAACTGGGGATGGTAGATCTTCGCGCACGTCAAAGGATTCAGGCGCTCAGCGCCATAATCCATCGCCCGGACCATCCTGGAGGCGTCTTGCGCCGCGTGATCCCAGCGAAGAAATCCGGCGGCTTCCGGCCGCCTGTAGCGAGAGGAAAACATCCGGTCTTCGGGACGCTGGGGAAGGCCTATCAAGCCGTCGGTGTTGAGCCCAGAGAGCAGATCCTCGAAGGCTTCTTCGGCCTCCTGATAGCATCTGAGGTTCAAGCTGAGCGCGGTGTCATCATCTGATATTTCGAAGTGACGCTGGACAAGAATATCGCCCGCATCGACCGCGCCAAGCATGCGGTGCCAAGTGACGCCATGTCGCGTCTCCCCCGACAATATCGCCCAAGAAGTCGAATGCCTGCCAGCATAGCGCGGCAACGGGCTATCGTGATAGTTGATCGCACCTATCGACACGCGCGCAAGCAATGATGCGGGCAAGACTTGTGGATTGACGATCGAGAACAGCCAACCCACTCTTTCCACGGAAAGCAGTCGATCCAAGCTAGAAATTGAGTTCAGGAGTTGGACACCTTCACTACTGGCCCAATTCTCAAAGAGCTGGTCGTAAGCGAGTACGGCTCGAATCCCGTACCCTCCAAGGCGAAGGCGCGTTGCGCAATGGATCGCAAAAGATCCGCTACCTACGATAACGCAAGAGTGATCGGTGCGTGTTCCAGAGTTATTGTTCAGCCGATTAGCTTGTCCAACTTCGCTCACCTTGAAGGCCGACTCACGGGCTGCAACTCCATGGTCATCAATGAGTTTTTCGCTCCTCCCGAACCGTTGCGGCCGAGTCGATGGTCGCGGTGGATGAGTCCCTGGCCGAACCCTAGATCGATGAACCTGCGGCCCACTGACCGCACCATGTCGTCGTCTCGGGAGGGAATGATATCCACGACCTGCCCCAATCAGTTGCCGAAGATCAATACGGAGGCCAACGGTGACGCCACCCGCACCCAAGCAACTTATCGAGGTAGGCACACCCAGCAAAGACCCGACTGGGCACAAGGAAATCCGATCATGTACCGACGCCTGGCCGCGCTGCTGACCCTGCCGCTGCTGGCCCTGGCTCTACCTGCGCGTTACGCCCACCGCGTCGGCTGCCCCGCAGCCCCCTCCCCCCGCGTCCACACCGGGGCCAGACCCGTCCTAGTACTTCCCAGGACAGCAGGAGGTGATGGAGGCGGCCGACACGATCGAGGACGTTTCAATACCTCGATGGCCTAACGCCTGGGCCGGCGTCAGCCTCGACCTGTCGGCCAGGGCCGTGGTGGTGCACCGCATCCCCACGCCCGGCATGGACGCCGGGCTCGGGGTGATGATCTCCGGCATGACCGTACGGTTGGCTGTACCTGGGAATGATCAGCCTGTTCAGCGGAATGGGATTGTTGATCCGCGGCGACAGGGTGTTGCTGGTCGAGGTTCACCCCACCCCGCACCCCACGAGCCAACTGCTTCATCGAACGCTGGGGCCGAAGCCTCCGCCACGAATGCACCGACCACATGTTGATCTACAACGAGCGACACGCGCTGACCGTGATCGGCGAGTACGCCGACCACTTCAACAACCACCGGCCCCATCAAGGACGGCAGCAGCGGCCAACCACGATCCGGCCGTCATCATCCCCATGGACAAGCCCGTACGCCACCGACGACGACTCAACGGGGTAATCAACGAGTACCACCGGGCAGCCTGACACGATCCTCAAAACACCAGGTCACAGCCACTGAACGAGTTTTGGCACGGTACACGGCCACTCACCCGGCGTACCCGCATGCACCAGGACCAATGATCTGCACGGTGAGCAAGCTAGGCAGTCCCGCCCCGACCGGCAACCGACTAGTGATCCCCGTTGGCGTCACCGTACCGCCGGAGGCGCGATACCCGTGGCCCTGGTCTGATCTTGGAGCGCCCGTGATGGCGGCAGTGGGCCGGGTGGTATCGGTTAGAAGTCACGCCAGTCGTCGAACCACTGGTCGGCCAGATGCGCTGGGACTTCAGCCCGGGCGGCGAGTTCCATGAACGCGTCGAAGGCTTCCTCTCGGCGCAGCGTGTCGATGATCTCGTACTTCTGGTCGATGCTGTTGAGCGCGTCCACCAGGGTGCGCAAGGCCGCTTCAGCTTCGTCTGCACGCCCATCACGGTTCCTGCGGAAGCTTGTCGATGGCGCGGACCGCGCTGACGTATGCCTTGCAGGCGGCGGCTCCGCCTCGGGCGTCGTCGTCGACCCAGTCCCGGAACGGGTTGTTCAGGTTGGCGGCCAGCCACGTGTCGGGCTTCGCGCCTTCAATGACCAGACGCACCCCGGTGCCGCGGTACCGGGCCTTCAAAGCCGGCACGATCGATCGGCGTAGACCGCTGATGCTCAGCTGCGTCAGCGAGGTCACGTCAGGCGGTGTGTCCGCGTCCAGGCCATAGCCATCGACAAGCTCGATGACGGCCAGACGGGGCAGACCGGCCAGAGCAGCGGCGTCGATCAGCTGTCCCGGTGGCTTGCGCCATTGGATCCGGAGGCTCTCCAGCTCCTTCAGTTCCCGCACAGCAGCGGCGGACATGGTGCCGCCACCGTCCAGGGCGACTTCTCGAACACCCTGAAGGCCTGCAGGAACCGTCGTTTCCGCGTCGGCGCCGGTCAGGATGAGATGGAGCCATCGGCCGTCGGCCGCCGCGTACACGGCAAGACCCCGGTCCACTGCCGCCAGCTCAAGGCCGTGCAGGCCACGGGGCAGTCGCACCTCGCGAACATCCGCACCAGCCAACGACAGATGTTGCAGACCGGTATCGGTCAGATTCACGACCGGCGGGGCGTCCTGCCACGTCAGGGACGAGACAATCGGGCGGTCTGCCAACGCGCGGGCGAGGCCACGGTCCGGGCCGGCCCACGTCAGCGCCGTGCAGCGGGGCAGCTGATCGAGAGCGGACCACCGCACCGGCCCGGACGTAGGCACCCGCATCGACCCCGCACCGCTCAGGTCCAGTCGAGGCGTGGCCCCGCCGAGCGTCGCCGCCCCGGCACCGAAGTCGACGTCGACCTGACCCCGGGTGGCCGCCGCACGGTAGGCCGCCTTCACCGCCGCCGGTAGCTCCCGGTCCCAGCGGCGCTGCCTGACCACATCGTCGGCAAGTGACTGCCAGCCCGAGTACCTGTTCGACAACGCCGGCACACCCTCTGGAACGGGCAGGCTTCCGATCCACGTGAACCCCGGCGGCACCGCATGCCAGCTGCCAATCGACAAGCAAGTGAGCAAGGCGCCCGTCGTGGGCATGATGGTCAAGCGTCAGCTGCTCAACACCGCGTAGCTCGTCCAGGCTCGGCCAATCCACCGAGTGCCAGCGCAGCGCATAAGCCGACGTCACACGGCCTTCGACACCGGTGACCTGGCATGCCCCAAATCCACCGTCTGACAACCTCATCACCGCGACATCGCCAGGTCGCACCCTCGACCAACCACCCGGCGAAGCTACCCGACCGGGACGACCACCGCGCTCCCCCGACCTGCAAGCCGCGGAGCCGGTGGTGATGATCTCGGCGTACGAGCGACTCTGCCCCGCCGCCCGCACACCAACACCAGCCTCGCGCCCGACTCGGTGAGAGGTCCCGTGTGAACCTCAGGTCACGGCCGGCGGTCGGGGTCGAACCGGTTGGCGAGTTCCGCCAGCACCTCGGACGGTGCTGCTCATGCTGGGCGGCCGTCTCGTCGGATTGGGCCGATGGTCGCAACGCCCAGCAGAAGCGCCGCGATGACCCGCTGCTCGTCGCGTTCGACCGCGTACATCAACGCCGGCCGCCGCCCTCGCCCGTAGCGGGCGTCCACGGCGGCACCCGCCAGCAGGAGCATGTAGCCCACCACACGGAGCCCCTGCCTCGCTGAACCTCAGTCCCGCGGTCCCGGGCCGACCATCCAGTGCTCCCTTGTGGTCCAGCCGAGCAGCCGTCGGCCGGTGCCGGCCCTGCCGTCCGCGTCGAACTTTCCACCGCTGATCACGTGCGCGAGTCCGGTCACGGCCGGCGCTATCCGGGCCCGCACGTGGTCTGGCTGGGTGGCCAGCCGCTGCTCGGCGTAGGCCGGGAAGGCCGTCTGTTCCTCCCAGGTGGACAGCGACAGGAAGAACAGCATCTGCCGCCACGCGTACGCGGTGTTCTTGACGGTGCCCAGCGGCCGGGGGTTGTGGTGGATGCGCGTCGCCAGCCGCAGCACGGTGTCCATGCACCGCCTCGCGAGGTCCGCCGAGGGGAGGTCGATGCCGAGTTCGGCGATTGTGGCCAGGTTGTGCGTGGTCAAAATCTGCGCCTGTTCGATGATGATCCCGTTGGCCGCGACGTTAAACCACGACCGCTTGCCGCGGGCGCCGGCCCGTTCGCGGCACAGCTGATCGAAGGCGTCCGAGGTCCGGGTACACCGAAGCAGCCGCCTGCTGGTGTCGTCGATCGCGGCGATGGCCGAGTAGTCGATGTCGTAGTACCGCGCGTACAGGCTGCCCGCGAGCCGCCGACCGGCAAGCTTGGCCGCCTGGAGGAACTTCGCCGAGAACCTGCCCATGAAGATGTCGGCCGCAAGCTCCTCGACCCACGGCAGCTGCAGGCTCGCCTGCTTCGACAGCGTCGACAGCGTCGACAGTTCCCCGACGAGCGGGTTGGGCAGCACCGTGGCCGGGAACCCCCAGACCGCGGCGGAGGCCAGCCGGACCAGGGCGCGACACGCCTGGTCCCGGGTGTCGCTGGTGTCGACCCGGGCGGACGCGACCGCCTGAACCCAGGGCAGCTCGGCCACGCGTACCTGATGCTCCAGGTTCAGCAGCAACAGAGAGCGGCGATTGCGGAAGGCACGGTACGTGGCGTCCATCAGGATGCGCAGGGCCGGGTCCGGGTACGCCGAAGCCGCGGTCGCCGCCGCCAACCGCGGGGTGAGCCGTGCCAGCTCCTCCGCCGAGGCGATGACGCCGCGGTCGATCAGCTGCTCCAGGGTTCCGGCGGCGGCGCGCGCGACCACGCGGGCAACGGGGCATGGTGTCGGCCAGCCCGCCACCACACCCGCCGGGTGGGCCTCGTCAGCGTCGACTGGGCGTAGCACGTGGTCGACGTCGCTGATACCGATGTCCTGAGGCAGGCCGGCCAGCCGGGCGGCGACCAGCTGCGCGAGCTGATGGTGGCGGGGCCGCGCCGCCTCGCGGGCCTGCAGCCGGCGTATGGCGGTGTGCTCGGGGCTGCCCGGGTGTCCGCGCTTGCGCAGCATCGCATCCACCACGCTTTGGACCAGGCCACGCTCCCGCGGCGTCAGCTCCGCTCCGGCCACGCGTCGCTCCAGCGCAGTTCGCAGTACGCCGATGCTGCCCTTCGGGTTGCGATGCTTGCTGCAGAGAGTGTGCTCGGCGGCGAGGTGCTGGTAGCGGGCCAGCAGCTGTACGGCTCGCGGCAGCCAGCCGTCCGGCGTCACCGCGCCGATCCGGCCGCCATTGCGGGTCTCGCACCACAACGTCAGCAACTCGTCGGCGAACGGATTCCACACCGTCAGCGCCTCGCGCATCGTCTTGATCTGCGCATTCGGCTGCCGCTGCTCCAGGATCTGGCGCGCATCGCCCGCCGTCTGCCGATACACGACGTCCGGGTCGCCGGCGCGCTGATCGCTCGGAGCCGGGGTGAACCGCAGCCGGTCGGCGAACGGTGCGATCTCCTCCAGAACGCCCAGGGCGCCGTCGCGGTCGCCAGCGCGCAGCAGCCACGCCACCACCGGCAGCGCCGCCTCCTCCGCGTACTCCACCCGGTAGCGGCCGCTGTCGAGCAGCTCGCCCAATTCAGCCAATCCCGCGTCGGTCAACCAGGACCAAAACAGAGCCCGGCGCTCGGCCGGCAGGCCCAGCCGCTGCGCCCGGTCGGTCTCGTCCGGGCGCAGCGGACCGCCCGCCGCCGGCTCCCCAGTCGCGAACCCGCCGTGGACCACCTCCGGCGTCACCCATGCCGGCAGACCTCTCACCGGAATACGCGAACCGATGTCCAGCCCTCCCCCGGCCATCCCGTCCACGACCTGCTGCCAGCGGCGTACCCGCAGCTCCCCTCGCTGGCGGCCGGCCGCGTCCTCATGCGTCCCGGCGGTCGTCAGGGCACGCGCCAGCTGGCTCAGGGGGAAGCCTGCGCCGATGCGGATGTCGTTGTCGCTCACGCCAGCGTGGCGGGCCCCGCCCCCGCGCCCGCCGGGATGCAAGCCCGGTGCTCTCCTCACTGAGCTACACGCTGATGCCGCGACACACTACGCAGCTCACCGCCGCATACGCACCCGAGATCCGAAGCAGCGATCACCGACTGCCGCAATCCAGCCCTCGCCAATGCTGATAGCCGCGGCGGAAGCTGTCGCCCCCGTCTGTGACGATTCGCTGACGATCGTCGCGGAGGTGAGCTGATGGGCGTCGACTACTTCTGGAAACGCGTGCCAGGAGAACGATCGGCGGCGCGACGCCGAAGGACCTGGCCGACCTCGTGCCCTACTGGTTCGACGACAACTTCGCCAGGCAGCAAGAGGCCCAGCTTCTGGTCGGCGCCGAAGACACCGGAGCGCTCATCGATGCTGTTCTCGGCATGGGTGCCACCGGCACCGACTGGGAGGCCGCAGCCAGGGCGTTCAGCGGCTCGCCAGCGAACTGGGATGACTACTGGATGGTCGGCACGCCTCAACACGGATACGGTCGGTCTGGTGGCCGAGTTCCTGACCGCCGTTCCCGCCGATACGTGGGCCGCCCGGCATCGCACCAATCTCGCCGACTATGCAGGAAAGCTCGGCTACCATCGCCCGTTCGACGACGATTGGGCCGAGCAGGTCGTCAGCGACATCCGCGAGCTCACCGGACTGTTCCAGGCCGCGGCGGCCGCCCGCGAGACCATCATCCTGAAGATCGTCGCGCCAGGGTCCAGCGTTGGTCAGCGCCGAACCCGTGCGCCGCCGGCCCCTGATCAAGAGCGTCGGCCAGCCGCCGCAGCCGGGGCTCGTCGAGGCGACACCGCGACCCGCCCGGCCCCTTCGAAGCCAGAGCGTCCTCACCACCGGCCCGCCACCGCTCACGCCACCCATACACCGCGGTCTGCGACACCCTCCACCTCGACGCGATCTCCGGCACCGACACACCCTGGACAAACCAGCCGGCCGCCGGCCGCCGCACCGCCTCACGCTTCGCCCGCCCCCGCGCCGACAACCACCTCCGTCGGGATACCTCATCCCACCGGACCTACCCCCTCGCGCTCAGAACAACCACCGACTCCACCCCACAATGGACGAACCTGGCCATTCAAGACCTGTAACCAAACCGGACTTCGAAGCCCGGCAGCAGCCGGTCCAGGCACGCGGTGATGTCCTCGCGCCAGCGTTGGATGTACGCCACGTCCATTGGGCTATCAGATCCGTCCATCATCGGCCGACGCCCCGGCGCCTTCTGCGCTGTCTTTGCCGGCCTCGATCAGCGTGATTCTGCCGTGAGGTCGCCGGTGGTTGGCCGGGTGTGGCGTATCGGGCGGCGCTACTGACTGTCGTACCCCTGTGCGAGGCTTTGGCGCATGGCGACTTTCGTTCTGATCCACGGCGGTGGCGGCAGTTCCTGGGACTGGCATCTGCTGGCCCCTGAGCTGGCCGGACGGGGCCACGACGTGGTGGTGCCGGAGCTGCCGATCGAGGATAGGGCGGCAGGCTTCGCCGAGTTCTGTGACACGGTCGTCAATGCCGTCGGCGATCGCCGCAACCTCGTGGTCGTCGGACACTCGTATGGTGCGTTCACGGCGCCGCTGGTCGCTGACAAGCTGCCTGTGCGGCTCATTGTCCTGCTCACTCCCATGATCCCGAAGCCGGGTGAGAGTCCCGACGCCTGGTGGGGCAACACCGGTCACCGCAGCGCGGAGGGGTTCAGTGAGGAGGAACAGTTCTACAATGGCGTGCCGGCCGAGATTGTCGCGGCGGCTTCGGCGCATGGCCGCGATCAGGTCAGCGCAGAATGGAACGAGCCGTGGCCCCTGGATGCGTGGCCGGACGTGCCGACGAGGGTGCTCATCGCCCGCGAAGACCGGTTCTTCCCGCCCGACTTCCAGCGCCGCGTGGCGGCCGACCGCCTCGATGCCGTACCGGATGAAATCGACGGTGGCCACGCGGTGGCGCTCAGCCGTCCGAAGCAACTCGCCGACCAGCTGACCGCGTACTTGCCGCGCTGAAGGCGCTGCGCCCGGTGCCGGCCGCGTGAATACGAGCGGCGCGGATCGCGGACATGAGCGCGCAGCCAACAGCTCGATACCATGCGCATGTGTTGGGGTTGCGTCGGCCGCCGACGGGTTTGAGCAGACGGACCCGCTCGTTCGTCAGCGATCACGGAGTTTGGCTCGACGTGCCGCCAGCGAGTCAGTTCGCGTGGCAGGAGGCGCAGATTCCTGACGAGATCATCGACCGCGCCGAGGCGGCGTCACCGGCCCTGCCCGGTTCGGCACACGACCTGACCGCCGCAAGCAGTCACGGCATCATCGATGCCCTGACCAGCGCGGGATGTGATGACCTTCGCCGACAAGGGCTACAGGGCACCCGTGGCAGCGTGCGCACACCGTTCAAGCGGCACCGCTTCCGGCCGAAGCTGTCACGCAGGCAGAAGGCCGTGAACCGGGCCCACGCGAAGATCCGCGCCCGCGGAGAACGAGCGATCGCCACGCTCAAGACCTGGAAGATCCTGACCAAGCTGCGCTGCTGCCCACGACGCGCCACCCCCATCGTGCGAGCCATCCTCGGCCTGTGCCACGTCGAAACAAACCGCTACCCAGGATGAAGATGGCTGGATACTCGCATCCCGATCCGTCAGCGCCTCCTCCAACCGGGCAAGCAGCTCAAGCAGCTCCACAGTAGAAAACGACCCGGACACGACGCAAGGATGCCGCATACCGCCAGCAAGATCAAGCCAGTGGATCTTAGGAACCTGCTGAACAGTTACGCCCTGGGATACCCATTGACAGATTTCTATATCGAGTTAGGGTGCTGGTATCGCTGGTATCAATGGCGTGCCGTCCAGATCCGCTGTTCCACATATCGTCGAATGTGTCGCGTCCCGATGTCGGGTCGCAGGAGGAGGAGTCATGACTCCACGCCGAGAGGGATCCGAAGCTGTGGGTCCGCGTTCGCTGCCTCGGCGGTCGTTGCTGACTGCGGGCGCCCTGCTGCCGGTGCTGGCGGTGGCGAAGCCTGCCGCGGCCGCGCAGACGACGGTGGTCGTCGAGCCATCGGTGGTGCAGCAGACGATCCTGGGCTTCGGCGGCATGAACCACGCACTCTGGATCGGCGACCTGACGGCCACCCAGCGCGAAACAACGTTTGGCAACGGCCAAGGCCAGCTGGGTTTCTCGATCCTGCGCATCCCCGTCCACGAGGACCGGGCCAACTGGAGCCGCGAAGTCGCTACGGCCAGGCGTGCGACCGAACTCGGGGCCAAGGTCATCGCCTCGCCATGGAACCCGCCGGCCTCAATGACCGAAACCTTCTCCGGCGGCAAACGGCTGCGATACAACATGTACGGCGCCTACGCGCAGCACCTCAACGACTTCTCCACGTTCATGAGGAACAACGGAGTGAACCTGTACGGCATCTCGGTACAGAACGAACCGGACTACGCGCACGACTGGACGGCATGGACCCCCGGCGAAATCGTCAGGTTTCTGCGCGAGAACGCCGGCTCCATCAACACAAGGGTAATAGCACCGGAGTCCTTCCAGTACCGCAAGAACCTCTCCGACCCCATTCTCAACGATTCCCAGGCCTTGGCCAATGTGGACATCATCGGCGCGCACCTCTACGGCACCCAGCCCGCGGACTTCGCCTACCCGCTGTTTCAGGAGAGAGGCCGAGGCAAGGAACTGTGGATGACCGAGGTCTACTATCCCAACAGCAGCGACTCGGCCGACCTGTGGCCGCAGGCACTCGACGTGGGCGAGCACATCCACCGCGCATTGCTGTACGGCCGATTCCAGACCTATCTGTGGTGGTATATCCGCCGCTACTACGGCCCGATGCGCGAGGACGGGCGGATCAGCAAGCGTGGCGCCAACATGGCGCACTTCTCGAAGTGGGTCCGCCCCGGCTACTCACGGATCACCGCGACCGCGAACCCACAGCCGAACGTCTTCATCACGGCGTTCAAGAGCGGCTCCAGGATCGTCATCGTCGCCATCAACAAGAACAGTTCACCGGCATACCACCCGTACACCATCCAGGGCACCGGTTCTGCGACCGTCTCAACCTGGCTAACGGACGCGAGCCAAACCCTTGCGCATTACAACACGTTCACCATTTCGAATGGCTCCTTCAATGCCCAACTGCCGGCTCGCAGCATCAGAACCTTCGTCGTGAACTAACTCCTATCCGCCCACAGCGTCCTGAGTGCACGATGGCCCAGCTTTCGCGACGCCAAAGAGCGTTATCGATTCGTCGAACATTCAGCCATTTTCATCCTGGGGGGAGTGTGTCGATTTTCGTGTTTGGGCCTGTGGTGTGATCGAGGTTGTTAGATGGTGATCCGGTCGCCGTAGGCGAGGATCAGGGCGTTGAGGGCCTTGGCCCAACCGTAGACCTGGCCGGTGATGCTCCCGCCGCCCCCGGCGTTTCTGCTGGACGACGAGGTAGAGGACCTTCATCGCGGCCTGCTCGGTCGGGAAATGCCCTGACCGCCAACGACGTCCCGTGCCCCTCAGCCCACGACCGCGCCCGCAACCCACACGCAGCGGCACCGCCTGGTCCAAGAGCGCCATCCGCGTGATCCTCACCAACCCCCGCTACACCGGACGGCAAGTCTGGAACAAACAACGCACCGACGAGGTGCTCCTCGACGTCGACGACGTCGCCCTCGGCCACACCGGCGTCATGCGATGGAACACGCGCGACAAGTGGATCATCTCCAAGGAGATCGTCCACCCGCCCCTCATCGACGACACCACCTTCGAACAGGCACAAACCCTGCTCGGCCAACGCGCGCGACGAGAATCCGGCAACCAACGCCTCCGACTCGCCCGCAACCCGTACGTGTTCCGCGGACTCGTCGACTGCGCCGCCTGCCAACGCCGCAGGCAGGGCCAACACAACCACGGCGACGCCTACTACCGCTGCCGGTTCCCCCAGGAATACGCCCTGGCCAACGACGTCGACCACCCCCGCAACGTCTACCTCCGCGAGGACGCCCTCATCGCGCGGAACGCTACCGAGCCGCCCTCGACTCCGGAGCGAACCCCGCAGTGGTCACCGGATGGATAGCCCAGACACAAGCCGAACGAACCCGAGCAGAAGCCCACCTACAGACGCTTCAAACGACCGGACCACGCCCCATAAGCCGAACAGAAATCACCAACCTGGTCCACACCCTGGGCGACATCACCACCGTGCTCCGCGACGCCGACCCCGCCGACAAGGCCGAGGTCTACCGACAACTCGGCCTCCGCCTCATCTATCATCCAGAAACACAAACGGCCCGCGCTGAAGTTAGTCTCAACGCGGACCGTGGGTGTATGGATCGTGTCCGAGGGGGGATGCGATCACCTGCACGTATCATCTGTGCACCATTCTGGGTGCGCATGCTCATAGGTTACGGTACGGCCGAAGTTGACTCAAGAGCGCCACCCCTTCGGCTGCGTTCTCGCGGCGCGACACCCACCACCTTCAGCTCGAACAGCATATGGGCAATTCGGCATGTTGACGCACTACGGGTACCGGCTTGCAAGCGAGGCATACAGTCCTGGCCGCCAGATGATTCTGCAAATACAATGACTACGCCACGAACTATAGCCAATAATTTTACGGGCCGACGTTGATTTCCGATTACCGCTGATACTCGGTTATTGCGGCAGCCTATTCGACAGCAGTGCCTTCCACACGGGTTGTCGCTGCCGCAGGACCACTGCGCCAGACACCAGTGATCATCGCGCGGCCGCCAGAAGCCTTGACGATCAACAATGAACAGGTCGCACCGCTCCTCCAGTTGTGCCGTGCGCCGTCCCTTGCCGCGGCGAGGGGTGCATTAAAAATCCAAAGTGGACCTGCAGCACCGCCGCGCACAGAACCATCTGCATGCCGCCATACGCCCAGCAGTACACCAGCCATCAGCAGAGCGCACCGGCGGGTCTGCGAGGGGCCGGTCTCGCCGAGCGTTGATCGAGGCCTCAAATGCTATGCCCGGCCCGGGTCGGCCGGGTCCACTTCGGCGATGAGGGCGAGATTCGCTGCCGGCACGTTCAACGCCCGCGCCAGCTGGTTGATCAGCGCCCGTTCGGGAACCAGGGCTCCGCGACGGAGCTTCATGATCGTCGAGTCGGCTCGCCCGGCCCGCCAGGCCACCTCTCGCAACGACAGGCCGCGCATCTCCACCAGCATCTGAAACACGGCGCCGAACGGGTGCGGCTCCGGTTCCCCCGCCGGTGCGACCGCCGGTCCGATGACCGTTTCCCCGACCTTCATCTGCCAACGGAGGAGCCGGTCTTCCAGGAGCCTCACCCGCGCAGAGAACAACTGAACCTCGCCGGCGGCGCCGCCGAGGGAACCCCGCACGGTCACCTCGACAACCTGCACCTCCCCGGGCGGAAGGGCCAGAGCTGAAGAACTCTTACGCACTTCTGCCACCTCGGCGACCCGCCAGGCGCGATTCCACCACGGCAGCTCGCCCAGCAGCGTGTCAAGGAACGTCGCCAGGACCGACCGATCGACAGCTAGCTTGTCGGGAGGAGCATCGCGCGCCCTATCGGTAAGCGCCTTAATTACGGCGGCACTCAGACGTTCCACACTCACCTCCGTCATCTCGGTGGCCGGAACGGGCGGACTGAAGCCCATCCCCAGCCGAGCGCACGCCCGTTCCGTCGATCCACGTGGCCAACGCAGGGAAGCCGTATGGCGTCGGCGCTGCGACCAGGGCGTCATCGGCTCGCCGTGCATCGATGGTGCCGCCGTGGTTGGCCGGAACCACCATGGCGGGGCCGGCCATGCCGAGACAGGCGATCAGGTAGTCGCTTTCACCGATCGTCCAAACAGTCCGCCATCGGCTCGCCATTACCTCAGTCCTCGTCGTCCTCGCAGAGCGTCGCGCCCTTGTAGGTCGCGGACCCGCCGTACCCGGCTGCCGCGAACGCACGCCTGGAGACCTCTTCAAGCATCTCGTCGTCGTCTCCGTAGTCCTGCGGCTGATAGTGGCCGGACCACCGGTTGAACTCCACGACCTTCCCGTCCTTGACCTTGAGACCCCCTGCCATGAGCACACCGTTGGGGACCTCCGGCCTCTCCCATCCCGCGATGCTGGTGTGCCCAGGGTAGACACGCTGGTTGAACAGGTCCTCGAGAATGTTGTCAGCTAGTGTCCTGACCTCGTCATTCGGCATGATCACAAAGTGGTGGCAGCCGTCGGCGAGTGGCCCTCGCCCGTCTTTGCTCCGCCGGACGACTGAAGGATCAGGCAGCTCATCCTGCTCGTCGGTATCCGGAACGCGGAGCGGGAATCGAGCGTCGTAGGTGTTCTTCCAGATGATCTCTTCGCAGTCGCTGTTGTGGACCAGGATCGAGGCGGTCCCGGCGACCACGTAGAACGTGTGCAGGTCGGCGACGGTGAGGTTGTGGACGCGGGTCCGCAGGTCGTGGTGCCGCACCGCGGTGATCTGGACATGGGTGCCGGCGCCGGTACGTAGCCACTGCGCAGGCGCCAGCCGTTCGGCGTCGACCCACTGCGACAGCTCCGCGACCCAGAACGGGTGGTTGTGAGTGGCGGTGATCGTGGAGGCGCCGACGGTGATGTCGACGAGCTTCTTGTCGCCGTCGCCGACGATGGTGGCGGTTACCGGTTTGGCGACGGTGACACCGGTGATCGGATCGGTGGCCCGCACCAGGTCGCCGACCGCCACCTTCTCGATGGGCCGGCTGGTACCGTCCGCGAGCAGCACCAGGGTGCCGCTCAGGAAGCTGTTGCTTCGGGCGCGGACATCGCACTCGTCGTCGCGGTCCTTTTTCTTCTTGTTGCGCCGGGCGATGTCGCGCAGCGTGTCCCGCCGCTTCTTCGCGTCCTTGACCTTTTCGAGGAACGCGATCAGCTTGGGTACGAGCTGGACGAGTTTGTAGCCGACGCGGATCGCCTTGATCCCGCCGAGCAGGCCGACCAGGCTCCACAGGCAGGCCACGACGTTGCCGTCGCGGATGCAGGACACGATGTCCCCGACGCCGGACAGGTCCAGAAACAGGTCCCACGCCTCGGCCTTGATGAAGTCCAGGATGCTCATCCCGGCCTCCTGCTCGGCCTGGCGCAGTTGCTCCAGTTCGTCCGGCGTCAGGTATTGCAGCAGGTCGGCCTCGGTCGCGTCCGGGGGGATGTTGGCCGCGGCGTCGGCCAGCTCCTGCGCGGCGCGCTGCCGTGCGGCTTCCTCCGCCCGATCGGCGGCCTTCTGCGCGTCGATGGCGTGTTGGAGCGCGTTGGCGGCGGCGGTGGCGGCGCTGTCGGCCGCACGTTGCGCGTTGCTGGCCGCCTCATGGGCAGCGGCGGCGTCGGCCTCGGCCCGGTCGGCGGCGGCACGGGCGGCCGCGGCGGCGGCCTCGGCGCTGTTGGCGGCCTGATTGGCCTGGCTGGCGGCCTGCTCGGCCTGCTGTGCGTTGCGCCCGGCGATCGCGGCGTCCTCGGCGGCCTCGTTGGCCGCCTTGCGAGCGGCGGCAGCGTCGGCGCTGGCCTGCGCGTCGGCCCGGGCCGCGCTGGCTGCGGCGGTACGCGCCGCTGCGCCGTCGGCGGCGGCCTGCGCCGCCGCCCGCTTGGCCTCGGCCACGGAGGTGGCGGCCGCAGCGGCCGAGCGAGCGGCCTGCGCCGCCGCGGTGTAGGCCGGCTTGACCTCTTCGGCGGCACGAGCCGCCGCCGCTTCGGCGTTCTCGGCAGCGGTGATCGCCTCACTGGCGCGAGCGGCCGCCGCGTCGGCCTGCTCCTGGCCGATGGTCAGGGCCTGCTGGGCGACCAGTTGGGTGAAGTCGGCGTCGATGTCGGCGCCGGTGAACGGGCTGACCATGCCGATGGCGGTGTTGGCGGGCTCGGCGATGCCCGCCGCCGACTGCCGGGCCGCAGCCGCCGCATTGATCGCGATCTCGGCCTGCGCAGCGGCGGCGACAGCCTCCGTCAGGGCAGCCTGCGCCTCGTCGCGCGTGCGGTCCGCCGCCCACAGCGACTTCACGGACTCGTCGGCGGCCTGCCCGGCCAAAGCCTGGGCAGTGTCCGCGGCTTCAGCGGCCTTGGTCTCCTCAGCGGTCGCCTGCGCCGCCTTCGCGTCAGCCCGTGCCCGCGCCGCATGCGTGGCCTGCGCGCTCGACTCAGCCTTGTCCGCTGCCGAGTCCGCGGCGACCGCCGCCGCGTGCGACTGCTGGCTAGCGGCCCGGGCGAGGTTGGCCGCACTCTGCGCCTGCGTGCTGGCAGCACGGGCGTTGGCAGCGGCACCGGTGGCGGTGTTCGCCTGAGTGCGGGCTGCCCGCGCTGCCGAGCTCGCTATGCCGGCCTGCCGGTCGGCCTCGTCGGCCTGAGCCTGGGCTTCCTGGCGTTCGGCTTCGGTCTCGGCCGACGCCGCGGCGGCCCGCATCGCCTGGGCCCTCGCCCTGGCGGTCTGCTCCGCGCGCTCCGCGGCCATGGCGTCGTCGCGCGCCTGCCGCGCGACGCCTTCCTGGTCCCACGCCCGCTGTTCGGCTGCGCGAGCGGTCGCCTCCGCCGATTCAGCCTTTGACCGGGCCTGGTCCGCGATGGCCGCCTGCGCATCCGCGGCCGAGCGGGCATTACGCGCGATGGCAGCCTGCTGCTCCGCCTCGACCCGGTACCGGTCGGCGTTGGCCCGCTCCGCCTCGGCGATCTGACGCTGCCGCTTCGCCTCGCCCGCCTGCGCCTCGGCCGCCTGCCGCTGCTGACGAGTCTTCGCCGCCTCCGCCCAAGCCTTGGCCTCGGCGGCTTGCGCCTGCTCCTTAGCGGTCTTGGCGCGTGCGGCGGCGGTGGTTGCCGCAGCAGCCTCCACGGCTGTTGCCGCAGCCAACTTCGCCGCCGCCGCAGCGTGCTCCTGCGCGTGCTGGCGCCACTGCACCGCCTGCCGCTCGCGGGCCTCAGCCTGCGCCTGTGCCCCTTGCGCGTTGTTGGTGGCGATCGTGGCGTCGACCGCATGAGCGGCGGTCGTCGTAGCGCCGACAGCCGCCTGGGAAGCTTGGCTCATCCCCTCCGCGATATCAGCCCACTCCACGCCATACGTGAGCCCCGTTTCCTGCAGGACCTGCGCCGCCGAACGAGACGCGGCCGACGCGGCCTGGGCCTGCTGGGCAGCCAGCCGGACGCCGTCCAACTCGGTGGCGATCAGCGCCTTGTCGATAGCCAGATCGCCGGCCTTGCTCGCAACCGTGCCGGGCCCGGCGAGAACCCGCTGACTATGCCGGGAAGCATTGGCAGCACTCGCCATCGCGTTCGCGGCCCGCTGCAACGCCCGGACCCCGTTACCGTGCGCGACCATCATCTGCGCCCGCGCCTCGGATGCCCGCCTGGCGCGCTGCGCCAGATCAGAAAGCTCCTCCGCCGCCTTGTTCCGCGCCTCGAGATCCGCCAGGTACTGCTCCCGTGCGGCGGAGTCGGCCCTCGCCGCCGCCGCATAACCGGTAGCGAAGAACGCGGCCACCGCCGCGTCATCGCCGGCCAGCGCCTGCTGGGCGGCAGCCTTCACCTGCGTACCCGTCGGCGCCGCCGCCGCGAACACCCGCAACCGCTCCCGCAACGCCGCGGCCCGCTCCCGCGAGTCACCGGCCGTCTTGTCGTCACGGGCACGGGCGATGTCGGCACCGTAAGCCAGAAACGCCTTCCGGTCCTCATCGGTGCCGGCCAGCACCCGCTGCACCTCGGCGTTGAAATAGCCACCAGGCACACCGGTGCCCACCATCGCCCTGACCCTCGCCAGCCGGTCCGCAGCTTCCAGACGCTTACGCTCACGCACCTGCTGGTCGATCACCGGCATATCCATCAACGCGAACTGGCGGATCTTTGCCGCGTCCCCGGTCGCCAGCACCTTCAACGCGGCGTCACGGATCTCCGGTTCCTCGGTCAGCTCCGCAAGATCAGTCACCGCCTGCACCCAGCGCTCATTGCTGGTCACCACACCCGCAGTGCCGTTCCACTCCTCGGTGACCAACGGCGGAACCGGAATCGGGGGCAGATTCTCGGCCTGCGCACTCGGCCGTGGGGTAGCCGGGGTGGCCGCAGCCGGTGGTGCGTGCAAGTTGGTGACGATCATCACTGTGGTGACGATCAATGCCAAAAATGCGCGCACTCCAGACAAGTTCTTCTTCACGCGATACCTGCTCATGCGTCAGCGCCGGCGCGTTTGCCAGCGCCGGAAAGCGAGAAAGGGACGAATCGAGCCGTGCGGCCAGTGCCGGTAATTGACGTCAGATTGTCAGGAAGTCATGTCTCGCTCGCCGGCCAGCGCCATTTCGTAGAGAGAAGTCCAGTACGCGGCCTGCCTCGTGGCGTTAACCTGCTCACTGGTCCACTGCTGACCGTTAGCTTGCGCGCTGACCGTGATGGAATCCCAGTTCGGGTTGTCCGCAGCCGCCGCGGCGGCCAGCGCCACCTGTTGCCAGTTCGCCGCCTGCCGCTCGGCAACCTCGACGGCGGTGTCCCAGGTGGACTTGGCCGGCTCGGCCTGCGCTCCGAGCGCGCGCCAGGCGCGGGCGGCGGTCTCTCGAGCCAGCTCGCGTGCTTCGCCCTCGGCGGCGAGCGCCGCCGCGTGCGCGGCCTGCGCGTTGGCCAGCAAAGTCTTGATCTTGGAGCGCCAGACCATGTCGGCGTTGGCGCATTGCGTCTGATGGGTCTGCATGTCCACGGAGGCCGCGGCGGCCCAGTCGTAGGCGTAGAACTCCACCACATCGGCGTCGGTGGCCTCGGCGCGTAGCGCGAGCCCGGCCGCGGCTCGAACCTGCGCGCCGGGATCGTGCTCGCGCAGTTGAGCGACGAAGTCACGATCGGCCTGCAGTAGGCCGGCAGCATGATCGCCAGAGGCTTCTCGGGCGATCCGGTCGCGCTCCTTCGCGGCCGCGTAGCCGGTCCGGGCGAAGGTGTCCAGCGCGGTGGTGCCGCTGTTGATCGCATACTGGGCGGCCGCATGCACCTCCGGCGAGAACTCCGCGGGGTGGGTGACCATGATCCGCTTGGCGAAGTCGAGGTTGCGCGCGGCGAGTTCCTGTGAACGGCTGACCGCGTACGGGAATCCCGAGGCAAAGAACCGGTCGATGGCAGCGGGAACATTACTGCTGGTCAAAGCGTTCCAAGCGGCCGTCCGCACCAGCGCACGCGGGTCGTAAAGAGCCAGGAAGCGCACGAAAAGACGATCTTCCTCGGCTTGGTCAAAAGCCGCACTCACCATCGCGCTGGAGTCCCGCGCAGTCGCCCATGCTGGCACAGCGACGCCGCCGAGCAAGCCCGGTGCCACTAGCAAAACAGCAAGCATCGCCGCGGACCGCGTCCGCACACGCCTATTCATTTGGCCAACCCCCGTGGCAGCAGAAGCGACACCGTAGGTCGATGAACGCCGAACGCGAAAGATTCGTACCACGAATCCACACCGGAGACAACCGTGTGCCGCAAAACCTTAAATCATGGTGACGTGCGCATATGACAGGCTGTAGATGTAGCTTGCCGTCGATGCAACTCGCGGGCTAGCCTAACCTAGCCACCATTCGGGACTCGACAATCCGTGGCATGCCATCACAGCGTCGCTGATTCATCCGCCCACCACGCGAGACGGCACCTTTCTATTTATCGACAAACGGGGATCGCATTGAAGACAGCACACGGGCGTCCGCATGCCCTGCGCGTCCTGCTCACCACCACCACCGCCACCACCGTGAGCTTGGTCGCATTCCTCGCCGGGCCAGCCGCCGCCGCCCCCACCCCCTCGCCAACATCCGCCAAGCC
>NZ_SMKN01000107.1 GCF_004348675.1 Micromonospora sp. KC606
GTCCCGGGCCCGCCGGGCGGTCTCGACGGCTAGGCCGAGCACGCTCTGCACGTCGACCAGCCGGTCGGCCGGCACCTCGCCGAGGAAGGCGAGCGTGACGTGCAGGTTGGCCGGGTCGGCGAGGCGTACGTTGATGCCGGCGGCGGAGGCGGCACCGACCCGCAGCCCGGCGACCCGCGCGGTGAGGTGGGCGACGGCTGCTGGCGGCGGGTAGACCGCGACGAAAAGCCTCACGCCTGCGGGTCACGGAGCCGGCGAACCCCCCGGGTGGCCGGCAGCACCAGGCCCGCCCGGGCGAGCAGCCCCTCCACCCGGACCCGTTCGATCTCCCGGTCCACACCGGTCAGCTCGCCGAGATGCTCGCCGATCCCCAACGCCCGGCAGGCCGCCCGGAGCCGGTCGTCGTACGCGTCGATGACCGAGCTGTGCCAGACCACCGAGCGGCCACCCGCGGCGAGCCGATGCCCGGCGAGGCGGCGCAGATCGGCGGCGACGCGTTCGAAGGGCTGCCGGTCGGGCCGGTCCAGCCGGGCCAGGTCGACGCCACGGGTGGTGAGGGCGTCCCCGCCGAGGGAGCGTGCGAGCCGGGCGAGGGTACGCCGCTCCCGGCGCCGGTCCCGCCAGTCGGCCCAGCCGCAGGCGATCCGGTCGACGACCTCGTCGAGGCAGAAGAGCAGGGCAAAAACCGCCGGCAGGCACGCCATCGCCAGGAACGCCAGGACCAGCGCCAGAGCCCCGCTACCGCCTCCCACATATCGACGCTAAGGCCCACGCCCGACCGCCGCCACCGGATTGCCGGCATCCGGAGGAGATTTCTTACCCACGGTGACCCGACGCTTACGCCGGCTCCGCGCCGGCTGTCAGCAGTCCGGCGCGGAGACGACGTAGAAGCGGGGCATGGGCAGCACCCGGAAGCGGAGCCGGGCGCCGGCGCGACGCAGCTGCCAGGCGAGCGCCAACAGGGCGGTGGCCAGCGAGACCAGCCCACCGATCCAGATGCTCGCCCCCGCGCCGTACGTCTCGGCGACCCAGCCGATCAGCGGGGCGCCGACCGGGTTGGTGCCGAGGAAGACCAGCACCCACAGCGCCATCACCCGGCCGCGGAAGGCGGCGTCGGTGCCGAGCTGGACCCGCTGGTTGGCTGCCTGGGCGAAGAAGACCATGAAGAAGCCGGTCGGCGGCAACAGCGCCACCACCAGCCAGTACGCCGGCGCGAGGCCGACCAGGGTGCCGAAGGCGGCGCAGCCGACCGCGGCGCCGAGGACCAGCCAGACCGAGGGGCGGCTGCGCCGCCCGGTGCCTGCCAGCGCGCCGACCAGGGCCCCGGCCGCCAGCGCGGTGCTGAACAGGCCGAACGAGGCGGCGCCGGTGTGGAACACGGTCTTGGCGAGCGCGGCGAGGGTGAGCTGGAAGTTGAACAGCGACATCGCGATGACCGACATGACCACCATCGGCAGCAGCAGGTCGGGCCGGCGGAAGACGTACCGCAGGCCGTCGACGACCTTGGCGGAGTCCCGTTCGGCGACGGGGGGCAACTCCTTGCGGTGCAGCTCGGCCGAGCGCATCCGGACCACGTTGACCAGCGGAGCGATCGAGCTGAGCGCGGTGACCAGGAAGACCGGGCCGACATCGAACGCGGCGATGGCCAGGCCCGCGACCGCCGGGCCGACGATCCGTGCCGAGTTGAAGGTGGCGGCGTTGAGCGAAAGCGCGTTGGGCAGCAGCGACACCCCCACCAGTTCGCTGACGAACGCCTGCCGGACCGGGGTCTCGACCGCGTTGGCGACGCCGAGCAGGGCGGCGAAGGCGAAGACGTGCCAGAGCTGGACCAGACCGGTGACCACCAGGAGGCTCATCGCCAGCGCCAGCACCGTCCAGAAGGCGTTGGCGACAAAGAGGATCATCCGCTTGTCGTACCGGTCGGCGAGCCGGCCGGACAGGAGGGTGAGCAGCAGCACCGGAGTGAACTGGAGCGCGGTGACCACGCCGAGTGCGGTGGCGGAGTTGTCGGAGAGCTCGAGGACGAGCCAGTCCTGGGCGATGAACATCATCCAGACGCCGATGAGTTTGATCAGCTGCCCGGATGCGAAGAGCCGGTAGTTGCGGACCTGTAGGGACTGGAACATCGTGCTCAGCTTCGCCTGCACTCTTGGTGCGCCTCCTCGGATCGCGTACGCCGTATCCACAACGGACGGCGCGGACCCGGTGGCACGGGTTCAGGCGCGGGCGAGTTGCTGGAGGATCTCGGCGGCCCGCCGCAGCGTGTCGCGTTCGTCTTCCGTGAGCGCGGCCAGCCGCTCGGCCAGCCACTCGTTGCGGGCCCGCTCGAACTGTTCGAGCACGGCCCGGCCCTCCTCGGTGGCCGCCAGGATGACCTGGCGGCCGTCGGTCGGGTGGGGGGTGCGCCGCACGAGGCCGCGCTCCTCCAGCTTCGCGACGATCTTCGTCATCGTCGGTGGCTGCACCCGCTCGACGTCGGCGAGTTCCCGGGGCGTCAGCGCGCCCGCCAGCCTGAGGCTGGTGAGCGCGGAGAGCTGGGTGACCGTCAGGTCGCCGACCGGCCGGGCCTGCCGGACCCGCCGGTTGAGTCGGGTGATCGCATCACGCAACTGGGGAGCCAGCCGCGCCGGTGGAACGCGTTGCGCCGTCACCGTCCGCTCCGTCACAATCGTTAGCTTAACTAATGAGCCTGCCGGGCGACGTGCGATATGAGCAGGCTCACGGGAGAGGTCTGCCCTGCTCCTGGCCGGGGAATCCGATCCGGGTCACCCGGCCCGGAGCGGGCGTCGACTCACAGCGCGGCTTCGATCGGCCCGCGCAGGAAGTACAGCACGAACAGCACGGCCACCCCGTACAGCAGCGGGTGGACCTCCCGTGCCTTCCCCTTCGCCAGCTTCAGCAGCACGTAGGTGATGATGCCGGCGCCGATGCCGTTGGAGATCGAGTAGGTGAACGGCATCAGGGTGATGGTGAGGAACGCCGGGATGGCGATCTCATGGTCGGTCCAGTCGATGGTGCGCACCGCGGTCATCATCAGGAAGCCGACCACCACCAGCGCCGTCGACGCCGCCTCGAACGGCACCACCACCGACAACGGCGCCAGGAACATCGCCAGCAGGAACAGGCCGCCGGTGACCAGGTTGGCCACGCCGGTCCGGGCGCCCTCCGCCACACCGGCGGCGCTCTCGATGTACGACGTGTTGCTGGACACACTCGCCGCGCCTCCCGCCGCCGCCGCGATCGAGTCGACCAGCAGGATCTCCTTCGCCCGCGGCGGGGTGCCCCGCTCGTCGAGCATGTCCCCCTCCTGGCCGATCGCCACCATCGTTCCCATGGTGTCGAAGAAGTCGGTGATCAACAGCGTGAAGACGAACATCAGCGGCACCAGCCAACCGGCCCGGCTCCACGAGTTCAGCAGGTTGAAGTTGCCCAGCAGCGACAGGTCGGGGATGTCCACGATCCGGTCCGGCAGCTCCGGCACGTTCAGCGACCAGCCCGTGGGGTTGGGCTTACCGTCGACGAAGGACGGCCCCACGTTGGCCACCGCCTCCACGATGATCGCCAGCACGGTGGAGGCCAGGATGCCGATCAGGATCGCGCCACGGACCCGGCGCACCACCAGCACCAGGGTCACCAGCAGGCCCACCACGAAGACCAGCATCGGCCAGCTGACGATCTTGCCGTTGATGCCGAGGCCCACCGGCACGGTGGTGTTCGCGGCGTCCGGAACCCGCCGGACGAATCCGGCGTCGACCAGACCGATGATGGTGAGGAAGAGCCCGATGCCGACACCGATGGCCGTCTTCATCTGGGTCGGCACCGCACGGAAGACCGCCGTACGCAGGCCGGTGAGCACCAGGACCGCGATGAGCACACCCTCGATCACCACCAGGCCCATCGCGTCGGCCCAGGTCATCTGCGGGGCGATCTCGTACGCGACCAGCACGTTCACGCCCAGGCCGGCGGCCAGCGCCATCGGGAACCGGCCGACGACCCCCATGAGGATCGTCATCAGGCCGGCGACCAGGGCGGTCGCGGCGGCGATCGCGGGGATCGCGAGTTTCTTGCCGTCGCCGTCGGTGGCGCCGCCCAGGATCAGCGGGTTCAGCACCACGATGTACGCCATCGTGAAGAAGGTCGCCAGACCGCCCCGTACCTCGCGGCTCATCGTCGAACCACGGGCGGAGACCTCGAAGAACCGGTCGAAACCGGTGCGGGGGCGAGCGGGATCGGGTGGGGTGCCGTTGTCCGGCGGCGCAATGGCCATCAGGTCCTCGCAGGTGATCTACCGTTTGTCGCGCGCATCGTCCCAGATCAGCGGGGGGCGGCAAAAGGTGATGGCGGTACGCTGTGCCCCGTGCCCCAGGAGCAAGCGCCCCGCCCCGAGCCGCTCGACCCGCCGATGGTGCCCTTCGCGGTCGCCGGGCTGGTCGCCTGGGCGGTCGCCGGGGTGGTCCTGCTGCTCTTCCGGGACCGGCTCGCCGCGCACGGGCACCAGAACTGGCTCTGGACCTGCCTGGCCGGTTTCCTGTGGGGCTTTCCCGGCCTGGCCGTGATGATGCGGCACGACGCCAACCGCCGTCGCCGCCGGGCCGCCGGCCAGGACTGAGCGATCCACGCGACAGCGTCACTGACCGTGCGGTGCTGCCACCGACCGTGCGGCGCTCCGGTCAGGGGTGGCCGTACGGCTCGGCCGGCTCCGCCGCCGCCACCGAACCGGGGGCGCGGCTTACCGTCACGGCCTCGACGGCGCTGTCGTCGTAGACCGTCGGCAGCTCGTCGACCGGAGGCTCGGCAGCGTCGACCAGCGTCTCCGAGTGCGCACCACACCCGTGGTCGGCGCTGACCACCCGACCGTCGTCCGGAGCGTAGAAGTTGCCGCAGGCGCCGAAGTTCTGCCGCAGCGCGCCGGCCAGCGGCAGGTAGAAGCCGCAGGTGCCGCAGCGGGCGGCGGCGGGTGCGCCGACCGAGATCGGCGCGGAGGGGCCGTGGTCGCCGTCGTACCAGCGTTGGGCCGCCTCGGCGCGTCCCTCGCGGGACAGCACCCGGGGCCGGCCCAGGCCGAGCTCCCAGGAGATTTCCTCGACCGCCGGGTCGTCGGAGAGCAGGTAACCGGGGGTGAGGCGCTCGTCGTCCGGCGGCGTGGGCAGCAGATCGCCAGGACCGAGGTCGCCCGGCTTGAGCCGCTCCTGCCAGGGGACCCAGCCGGGGGCGAGCAGGGCGTCGGAGCCGGGCAGCAGCACCGTCTCGCAGACGGTGACGTGCCGGCTGCGCGGCACCCGGGTCACGGTGACCGCCCAGCGCCAGCCGAGATAACCGGCGAGCCGGCACTCGAAGTAGTGGGTTACCACCCGGTCGCCCTCGGCGACGGCGCGCAGGTGGTCGCCGACATCGGTGGGCTCCACCTCGGTGATGGCGTCGCGAGCCACCTCGACGGCGGCGGCGCAGACCTGGTCGAGGCGGGCGGCGCGGGTGGAGGCGGGCCTGGTCACCCGCCCATTGTTCCCCATGCGCGTCGCCGCCCGTCAGGGACTCCCCGAGGAACCCCGCCGGCGGGGTCTTCCCCGGTGGCGCGACGCGCGGGGAACGGATGGGTGAGGATGGTGCACATGCCGCTGTTCTCCCGCTCCGGACGGTCCGTGCTCGGACGGACCGTCGGCACGGGCATCCGCGCCGTACGTCTGCTGTGTCGCGGCTCCGTCAGCGGCGGACGCTGGGTGACCCGGCGGGCGGGGTCGGCCCGGGCGCGGAGCGCGGGCGGCGAGGTGGGCATGGTCCGCCTCTTCGACCTGCACGCGCTCTCCTGCGCCGGGGACACCCTGATCGCCATCGGCCTGGCCGGGACGATCTTCTTCAACGTGCCGCTCGGTGAGGCACGCAGCAAGGTGGCGCTCTACCTGCTGGTGACGATGGTGCCGTTCGCCATGCTGGCCCCGGTGGTCGGCCCGCTGCTGGACCACTTCCGGCACGGTCGCCGGTACGCCCTGGCCACCACCATGCTCGGCCGGGGGTTCCTGGCCTGGTTGATCTCCGACTACATCGGCGGTTTCGGGCTCTACCCGGCGGCCTTCGGCGTGCTGGCGCTCTCTCGGGCGTACGGGGTGGCCCGCTCGGCGGCCGTGCCCCGGCTGCTGCCGGAGGGTCTCGGGCTCTCCCAGGTCGGCGCTCGGGCCAGCGTCTACGGCACGGTGGCGGGGGCCCTGGTGGCCCCCATCGGGCTGGCCGCGTTCTGGTTCGGGCCGCAGTGGCCGCTCCGGGTCGCGTCGGTGATCTTCCTGGTCGGCATGGTGATCGCGCTGCGACTGCCGCCGAGGGCAGACTCCGAGCCTCCGGAGCGGGTGCCCCACCCGCTGCGGGCGCTCCGCCACGACGGGCACCGCCCACTGGGCCGGGGCCGGCCGGCCGGCCGGCTGGTGATCGCCACCCTGGTCGGCGCGGCGGCGTTGCGCGCGCTCTACGGCTTCCTGCTGCTGTTCCTCGCGTTCGCGGTGAAGAAGGGCGACCTGACCACGGACTTCTTCGGTCGGGAACTGAGCGACCAGATGGCGCTGGGCCTGGTCGGCGGGGCGCTCGCGGTCGGCGGTTTCCTGGCCACCGCGCTCGGCACCCACCTGCGCATCCACCGGCCGGCGGCGATCCAGTCCAGCAGCATGACCATCGTGGCCGGCGTGGGAATCCTCGCCGCGATTCGGTTCTCCCTGCCGATGGTGGCGCTTCTCTGCCTGGTGGCGGCCCTGGGCAGCGGCCTCGCCAAGCTGGCCGTGGACGCCTCGATCCAGGAGCGGATCCCGGAGCGGTTGCGGGCCAGTTCCTTCGCCCACTCGGAGACGGCGCTGATGCTCGCCTTCGTGGCGGGTGGCGCGCTGGGCCTCGTCCCCTTCACTGGGCGCGTCGGCATCGCGGTCGCCGCCGCGGTCGGGGTGCTGGCCGCCGTCCGAGGCGCGGTCGTCGCCAGCCGGCTGCGCGCGGAGCGGCTGATCGGCCGGCCCCTCACCGACGAGGAGCTGACCGAACGTGACCGGGAGGCGGCCGAGCCGGACGACACCGCCGTGGAGACCGCCGGGCCGGACGACACCGCCGTGGAGACCGCCGGACGGGACGACGCCGCCGTGGAGGCGGCCGCCCAGGCCGCGCCGACCTCTCCGGCGCCCGCCGGCACTGGGCACGACGACGCCGGGTTGGCCCCGCCCGGCTATCACATCTACCGTCCCTCCTCCGCCAACCGGCCGGGTGGCGCGGACGACGAGCAGCGGCGGCAGTCGCCGGGGCCGGTGTCGTGACTGACGTGGCGGGGCTGCTGGTGCTGACCGCGGTGCCGGCCGAGGCGGAGGCGGTGCGCGCCGGCGTCGACGATCCGACGGTGATCGTCCGGGCGGTCGGGGTCGGCCCGGCCGTGGCAGGTGCCACGACAGCCCGGTTGCTGGCGCTGGCCGAGGCGGCGAGTCGGCCGTACCGGGCGGTGGTGAGCGCCGGCATCGGAGGTGGTTTCGTCGGTCGGGTGACCGTCGGCGGGACGGTGCTGGCGACCCGGAGCGTGGCTGCCGATCTCGGCGCGGAGTCGCCGGAGGGCTTTATCCCGATCGACGAGCTGGGGATGCCTGCGGAACTGCTCGGCGGCGGGCCGGCGGTCGAGGCGGACGGGGAGCTGTTGGCCGCCCTGCGAACGGCGCTCCCCCACGCGACCGTCGGCGAGGTGCTGACCGTCAGCACCGTGACCGGCACGGCCGCGAGCACCGAAGCCCTCGCCGACCGGCACCCCGCCGCGGTGGCCGAGGCGATGGAAGGGTACGGCGTGGCCGTCGCCGCCGCCCAGGCTGGCCTTCCCTTCGCCGAGCTGCGGACGATCTCCAACCCGGTCGGCCCGCGCGACCGGGGGGCATGGCGGTTGCGGGAGGCGCTCAGCGCGCTGACCGAGGCGGCCCGGGCCCTGCGCTGAACCGCATGGCGAACAGCCGGTACGGCTCGACCCGGAACCCGCAGGCCGCCAGGAGGCCGACGGCCGCACCGGATACGACCGCACGGACGCTGCGGCACCCCGGCCCGCTCGGCGAGCTCCCGCTGGCTCAGATCGGCCTGCCGACGCAGCGCCCGAAGCGTCGCGCCGAGGTCGACGGTGGCGGATTCGGTCATGACGACCATGCTCTGCCGCGGGAGCACGCTCATCAACACGTCCGACGAAGCTGTGGATAACCCTGTGGAGAACGCCTCGGTCTGGGGATGACCTCGTGCACGCCAAGGAACTTGAGTAAGAAATGGTTCAACCGAGCCGAGCCGGCCCGAGCAGGACCGAACAGGGCCAGGCCGAGGCAGGGCCAGGCAGTGCCAGGCAGGGCCGAGGCCGAGCCGAGCCAGGGCCAGGCAGGGCGGAGGAGATCAGGTCCAGACAGGACCGGACGGGGCGGGCTGGCGACAGAGTTTTGCCGGGTTTGTCGGCGACCGAGGCGAAGCCGGCGGGCCGGGACTAGGCGCAGCCCCGGCAGCAGCGGGCGGCCCGTGGGGGCTTGAACCATTTCCGCACTCAAGTCCACTAGCCAGCTCGGTGGAATTGCCGACGCTGCCCAACCCCACGGTATCGGGCTGAAGGGCGGTGACGCCGGGGACTCCCGGTCCGGTCCGCCGCTCCGAGCCGAGCCGGACCGAGCCGGAGCCGACGCGAAGCCGGAGCCGACGCCGAGCCCGGAGCCGAGCCCGGAGCCGAGTCGGGAACGGCGGCGCGGCGGGGGCGAACCGCGCCGGCGGATGGTGGAGCTACCGTGAGGCCGTGACGCTCTCCCTGGCGATCTCGCCCTGCCCCAACGACACGTTCGTCTTCCATGCCCTGGTGCACGGCCGGGTGTCGGGGGCGCCGCCGGTCGAGGTGACGTACGCGGACGTGGACGTTACCAACACGGCCGCCGAGCGGGGCACGTTCGACCTGGTGAAGGTGAGCTACGCGGCACTGCCCTGGCTGCTGGACGACTACCACCTGCTGCCCTGCGGCGGCGCGCTCGGCCGCGGCTGCGGCCCGCTGCTGCTCACCCGCCCTACCAGCGGTGCGGACGCCACCGGCGACCTCAGCAGGGCGGACGCCACCGGCGACCTCAGCGGAGCCACCGTGGCGGTGCCCGGCGACCGCACCACCGCGTACCTGCTCTTCCGGCTCTGGTCGGCCGAGCGGCCACCGGCGCGGATCGTGGTGGTGCCCTTCCACGAGATCATGCCGGCCGTCGCCGCCGGACGGTACGACGCCGGGCTCGTCATCCACGAGGCCCGGTTCACCTACCCCCGGCACGGGCTGACCGCCCTGGTCGACCTGGGCGAATGGTGGGAGGGTGACACCGGGCTGCCGATTCCGCTCGGCGCGATCCTCGCCCGCAGGGGCGCCGTCGACCCGGTCGAGGCCGCCGGCTGGATCCGCGAGTCGGTCCGGCAGGCCTGGGCCGACCCGGAGGCGAGCCGCGACTATGTGCTCTCCCACGCGCAGGAGATGGAACCCGACGTGGTGGACCGGCACATCGGGCTCTACGTCAACGAGTTCACCGCGGACCTGGGGGACGCGGGGTTCGCCGCCGTGGAGGCGCTGCTGGGCCGGGCCGCCGACGCCGGGCTTATTCCTCAAACCTCCAGCTCGCGGGCCACCGCGTGGACCAGCTGAGCGATCTTCTGCGCGGCTTTCCGGTCGGGGAACCGGCCACGGCGCAGGTCCGGCTGAACCTTCGCCTCCAGCACTTTGATCATGTCCTCGACGAGGCCGTGCAGCTCCTCGGCCGGCCGCCGGCGCAGCTCCGCCACGGACGGCGGAGCCTCCAGCAGCTTCACCCCCATAGCCTGCGCACCCCGGCGGCTGTCGACCACGCTGAAGTCGACCCGCTGCCCACCCTTGAGGTCGGTGACACCCGCCGGCAGCGCGCCCTTGGGCAGGAACACGTCGCCACCTTCATCGCTGGTGACGAACCCGTATCCCTTGGCCGCGTCATACCACTTCACTCGACCCGTCGGCACCTGTGAACCTCTGCTTCGCTCGTGACGTCTACTGCCCCAAGGCTAGCCCGATGATCCGGTCCAGCGCCGCCGGGAATCCGGTGAGATCGTCCAGCACCAGACGAGCCCCGGCGTCCCGCAGCTCGTTCCGGTCGCACGGGCCGGTGGCCACCCCGATCCCCGGCACCCCGGCCGCCTTCGCGGCCACCATGTCCGCGACGTGGTCGCCCACGTACAGGTTTGCGCCGTGTGCCCGCAGCGCCGTCGCCTTCTCCTCAGCGAACAGGTCTCCGGCCAGCTCGTCCACGGTCAGCCCGAGGTGGTCCAGGTGCAGCCGGGCAAGCCGGCCGATCTTCGAGGTCACCACCATCACCCGCCCACCCCGGGCATGCACCGCGTCCACCGCCTCCCGGACACCCGGCAGCAGCACCGACGGGGTGATCGCGTACGCCGGGTAGAGCTCCCGGAAAACGGTCACCGCCTCCTCGATCTGCTCTCGCGGGAACCAGTGCGCGATCTCGGTGCGCAGCGGCGGGCCGAGCCGGGACACCGCCAGCTCGGCGTCCACCGGCACGCCGGTCTTCGCGGTCAGCGCCCGGTAGCAGGCGGCGATGCCGGGACGCGAGTCGATCAGGGTCATGTCGAGGTCGAAACCGACCATCAGCGCAGCCACCCCGAGAACCTACCCGCCCGCGGACGATCAGCGCGGCGTCCGAGGGGCGGGACCGGCCCACAGCGGGCTAGCGTGGAACGACGATGACCACCTCACTCGCCGACCACCTGCGTGCCCTGCCGGACGAGTCGCTGGCCGCGCTGCTGCAGCTGCGCCCCGACCTTGTCGTACCGGTGCCGGCCGACGTCACCGCGCTCGCCGTCCGGGCCGAGTCCCGGGTCTCCGTGGCCCGCGCGCTGGACGGACTGGACCAGTTCACCCTCCAGATCCTCGACGCCGCCCGGCTCACCCGGCGCCCCGAGGACGGAACCACCTCCACCGACGCCGTGCTGGCGATGGCCACCGCCGGGCCGCACCCGCCGGCGCCGACCAGCGTCCGGAGCGCGGTCGACCGGCTCCGCGCGCTGTTCCTGCTGTACGGCCCGGAGTCCGCGCTGCGCGTCGCGGGCAGCGTCGACGAGGTCGCCCCGTACCCGGCGGGGCTGGGGCGGCCGGCGGCAGAGCTGGACCCACGGACGGCGGCGCTCTGCGCGGACGCCGCGAAGGTGCGGCGGACGCTGCTCGCCGCTCCCCCGTCGGCCCGGGCCGTCCTGGACCGGCTCGCCGCCGGCCCGCCGGTCGGCAGCGTGCCGCCCGGCGCCCTCCAGGCCCCGGCGGTCGGCACGGAGGACGACCTGCCCCCGGACACCACCAACGGCGGGGCGCCCACCGGCTCGCCGGTCCGCTGGCTGGTCGACGCTCGGCTGCTGGTCCGGGTCTCCACCGGCACTGTGGAGCTGCCCCGCGAGGTGGGGCTGCTGCTGCGCCGCGACTGCGGGCCGCTCGGCCCGTTGCGCACCAGCCCGCCGCCGGTGGCCGCCACACCCCGGGAGCCGAAGCTCGCCGACTCCGCCGGAGCCGGGCAGACCATGGAGCTGGTACGCCACACCGAGGCGTTGCTGGAGAGCCTGGCCGCCGAGCCGGCGCCGGTGCTCCGCTCGGGCGGCGTCGGGGTCCGCGACCTGCGCCGGCTGGCCCGGGTGACCGGGCTGGACGAGTCGGCGACCGCGCTGGTTTTGGAGGTCGCGTACGCGGCCGGACTGGCCGGGGAGACGGACCTGCCCGGGGCGACCGCCACCCGGTACGGCGCCGACCAGCAGGTGCTGCCCACCGGCGGGTACGAGGTTTGGCGGGCGATGTCACTGGCCCACCGGTGGGAACAGCTGGCCCGAGCCTGGCTCACCATGAGCCGCCAGGTGGGGCTGGTCGGCCAGCGCGACGACCGGGACCGCCCCATCAGCCTGCTCTCCGCCGAGGCTGAACGGGCCGGGGCGCCGGCCGCCCGCCGGGCCGTGCTCGGGGTACTCGCCGACCTGGCACCAGCCACCGCGCCCAGCCCCGACGAGGTGCTGGCACTGCTCGACTGGCGCGCGCCCCGGCGCAGTCGGGGCCGCGAGGCCGCACACCGGGAGGTGCTGACCGAGGCGGCCCAGCTCGGCGTGACCGGGCTCGGCGCGCTCACCTCGTACGGGCGGCTGCTGCTGGCCGACGTGACAGGGACCGACGAGCGGGGCGGCGACGACCCGCTGGGCCTGCGCTCCGACGCCGAGAGCGGCGAGCCGTCGAGTGCGGTACGCGCCTTGGACGCCCTGCTCCCCGCCCCGGTCGACCACTTCCTGGTGCAGGCCGACCTGTCCGTGGTGGTGCCCGGCCCACCCGACCCGATGCTCGCCGCCGAACTGGACGTGGTGGCCGAGCACGAGTCGGCCGGCGGCGCCAGCGTTCACCGGGTCACCACCGCCAGTATCCGACGGGCGCTGGACGCCGGTTACACCGCCGAGGACCTGCACGCGCTGTTCCACCGCCGGTCGCGTACCCCGGTGCCGCAGGGGTTGACGTACCTGGTGGACGACGTCGCGCGCAAACACGGCGGGCTGCGGGTCGGTACGGCCGGCGGGTACGTGCGCAGCGACGACGAGGCGCTGCTAGCCGAGGTGCTGACCGACCGGCGGTTGGAGCCCCTGGCGTTCCGCCGGCTCGCCCCGACGGTACTGGTCACCCCGTACCAGGTGCAGCGGATGCTGGTAGCGCTCCGTGACGCCGGGTACGCCCCGGTGCCGGAGGACGCCACCGGGTCGGCGGTGCTCGCCCGGCCGAAGGCCCGCCGGGCCCCCGCCCGGGCGTCGGTGACCAGCCGCGGTGCCGACCCGTTGGCGGCCCCGAAGCTGGCGATGCCCCGGCTGCTCGGGGTGGTGGAGCAGATCCGACGCGGCGACGCGGCGGCGCGGGCGGCCCGGCGTGCCCCGGCGGTGGTGCGCGGCGGCGGGGCGCGGACGGCTGCCGGGCCGATGCCGGCGCACAGCCACAGCGACGCGCTGGCGGTGCTCCAGCAGGCGCTCCGGGACAGGGCGCTGGTCTGGGTCGGCTACGTCGACGCGCACGGGGCGACCGCATCCCGGCTGCTCCGGCCGGTGTCGATCGGGGCCGGCTACCTGCGGGCCGAGGACGAGCGGACGGAGATGCTGCACACCTTCGCGCTGCACCGGATCACGGCGGCGGTGCGGGAGGACTGACGGGTCAGCGCCGGTCCCGCCGGACGGTGCCGACCACGGAGACGAAGAGCAGCAGGGCGAAGGCGGCTCCGGCGGTCTCCCCGACGGAGGCGACGAAACCCTGCCGCTGCACCAGCCAGCCGAAGAGGAACCAGCCGAAGAGGGCGAGCGCGACCGCGGCGTAGCCGACCATGGTCGCCGTGGAGACCTCGCCGGTCGCCTGCCGCTCCTCGTTGACGGATGTCTCTTGGTCGGCGCTCATGGCAGCCCTCCCACCCCCGGCTCTGTGTCCCAGGGTGACACCGGACCGCCCGATCGCACAGGGGATAAAACCCTGATCCGGGTGCCGGGGTGACGGTCAGGTGCCGGGGCGGCGGCCGACGAGCACCACCCGGGAGCCGACCGAGCCGAGCTGCCACCAGCGGACCGCGTCGGCGGGCAGCAGGTTGACGCAGCCGTGCGAGCCGATGGAACCGTTGTGCAGGTAGGTGGTGGTCTCGTGGAAGCCGATCCCGCCGTTGAAGCGCTGCCAGTACGGCAGCCACACCTCGTACGGGTCCGACCACTCCTTCAGGTTGCGGAAGTTGATCCGGTACGTGCCGGCCGGGGTGGCGTAACCGGACATGCCGGTGCGGGTGACGGTCGGGCCGGCCACCACCGTGCCGCCCTTCATCACCCAGGTGGTCTGCCGGGTCAGGTCGACGCAGAAGGTGACGCCCGAGCCGGCGTCGCAGCGGCTGGTGTCGGTGGTGGCCAGTCGCTTCGCGACGTCGTACGTGAGCGGGCCGGCGCGGCCGGCGGCGGGGCGGATGTCGTACCGCTGCTGGAACTTCTTGATCGCGGCGCAGTCGGCGTCCGACTGCCGGCCGTCGACGGTGACCGGGCCGAAGCCGCCGAGACGGGCGAGGTATCCCTCGACCTCGCGCTGGTGCTCACCCTGCGCGCAGCGGGTCTTGTTGGCCGGCTTGGGGGTGATCCGCCGGTTGTCCGACGGCACCGGCGGGGCTCCGCGCGTCGACGCGGGCCGGGCCCGCTGGTCGGGCAGGGAGACGTCGTTCGCCCCCGTTACCTGTTCCGCCTTGCCGACCGGGATGAGCCCCCCTCCGGTGCCACCCGGGTCGGCCTGCGGACCGAACGCGCACCCACCCGCGCCGACCAGCGTGACCACAGCCAGAGCGACGACCCGGATGGTGAGCTTGTGGTGCCTCATGTGGCCCTCCCGGTGTCTGCCGTCCCTTAGCTAGACGTGCGAAACATGGGAAACGTTGCGTCGTTCGGCCAATTTTCTGTGCGCTTTTGAAGCCGTGCAACACTGGATGGTCGGCCTGCGGCGCGTGCCGTGCCGGTTGAGTGGCCGACGGCCCCGGTCGAGGAGAGGACGCTGGCGTGAGCGGTGGACCATTGATCGTGCAGTCGGACAAGACCCTGCTGCTGGAGATCGACCACCCCGACGCGCAGCCCTGCCGGATGGCGATCGCTCCCTTCGCCGAGCTGGAGCGTTCGCCGGAGCACGTGCACACCTACCGGCTCACCCCGCTGGGGTTGTGGAACGCCCGGGCTGCCGGGCACGACGCCGAGGGCGTGGTGGACGCGCTGATCAAGTACTCGCGCTACCCGGTCCCGCACGCGCTGCTGGTCGACGTGGCCGAGACGATGGACCGGTACGGCCGGCTCCAGCTCGCCAACGATCCGGTGCACGGGCTGGTGCTGCGCGCCCTGGACCGGCTGGTGCTGATCGAGGTCGCCAAGAGCAAGAAGCTCGCCGGGATGCTCGGCGCGAAGGTCGACGACGACACGATCGCGGTGCATCCGTCGGAGCGGGGCCGGCTCAAGCAGGCGCTGCTCAAGCTCGGCTGGCCGGCGGAGGACCTGGCCGGGTACGTCGACGGCGAGGCGCACCCGATCGAGCTGGCCGAATCCGGCAAGGACGGCGCGAAGCCGTTCACGTTGCGGTCGTACCAGCGGGAGGCGGTGGAGGCGTTCTGGGCCGGCGGCTCGGGGGTGGTGGTGCTCCCCTGCGGCGCGGGCAAGACCCTGGTCGGGGCGGCGGCGATGGCCGAGGCGAAGGCGACCACCCTGATCCTGGTCACCAACACCGTCGCCGGCCGGCAGTGGAAGCGGGAGCTGATCGCCCGCACCTCGCTCACCGAGGACGAGATCGGCGAGTACTCCGGCGAGCGCAAGGAGATCCGCCCGGTCACCATCGCCACGTACCAGGTGCTCACCGCGCGGCGCGGCGGCGCGTTCACCCACCTGGACCTGTTCGGGGCCCGCGACTGGGGCCTGGTCGTCTACGACGAGGTGCACCTGCTGCCCGCGCCGATCTTCCGGTTCACCGCGGACCTACAGGCCCGCCGTCGGCTCGGCCTGACCGCCACCCTGGTCCGTGAGGACGGCCGGGAGGGCGACGTGTTCAGCCTGATCGGCCCGAAGCGGTACGACGCGCCGTGGAAGGACATCGAGTCGCAGGGCTGGATCGCTCCGGCACAGTGCACCGAGGTACGGGTGACACTGACCGACGCGGAGCGGATGTCGTACGCGACGGCGGAGGCCGAGGAGCGGTACCGGATGGCGGCGACCGCCCGGACGAAGCTGCCGGTGGTACGCGCGCTGGTGCAGCGGCACCCGAACGACCAGGTGCTGGTTATCGGCGGGTACATCGACCAGCTGCACCAGCTCGGGGAGTACCTCGACGCCCCGATCGTGCAGGGCTCCACCACGAACAAGGAGCGGGAGCGGCTCTTCGACGCGTTCCGCTGCGGGGAGATCCGCACGCTGGTCATCTCGAAGGTCGGGAACTTCTCCATCGACCTGCCGGAGGCGGCGGTGGCGATCCAGGTGTCGGGGACGTTCGGGTCGCGGCAGGAGGAGGCGCAGCGGCTGGGGCGGGTGCTGCGGCCCAAGGCCGACGGCCGGCAGGCGCACTTCTACACGGTGGTCTCCCGGGACACCATCGACACCGAGTACGCCGCCCACCGGCAGCGTTTCCTGGCCGAGCAGGGGTACGCGTACACCATCGTGGACGCCGACGACGTGCTGGGACCGAAGCTGCCCACCGTCGACTGACGCCTCCTTGACCGACACGCCGTCGCCGGCCTCCTTGATCGACACGGTTTGCGGCGTGTTGCGGGCTCAGCGCGGCAGGACACCGCGACACGCCGCAAATCGAGTGAATCTCTGGGCGGGGCAGGGCGCACCGGCTCCTCTCGTCGTCCTACCAAGTTGATGACGTGAACGAGCCGGCTGCCAAACGCTCCGGGCCCCGTGTCGAGTGACCGATGTCGCGTGAACGTGGGCCTCGCTGACGGCCGGCCGGCTGATATTCGGCTTCGTCAGCTCGACCCGACCCGCACGACGAGCGGGAAGCGTCAGCGCCGCATGGACTCCGCGACGAAGACGCCGCGACCTGGCCGCCCAACCAGCACGCCCTGCTTCCGCAGCCTCGCCACGGCACGACTGATCGTGGACTGCGAGACGTCGTAGACATCCGCCAGTTCTCGCCCAGACGGAAGTTGAGACCCAGGCGGATAGGTCCCATCCTCGATCTTCCTCGACAGGTCAGCGAGCAGCTCGTCCATGGTGGGCGGGATAGGCACGTCAGGCCCCTTGCAGTCGGTTGGCCCGCCCAGTATCGATCAACGGTCACGGCAGAGGCAACGCATGTAACAACGCTGACATAGGTGGGTAGATGACTCGGAGACATGCTTGACATAGGTGACTCGGTGGCAATAACGTCGCTCTCGGTGATGCGGTGCTGCTGCGGTCGGTTGGCGCCTCTCGTACCGGTCTCGCATCGCCGTCGAGACCTCGCACCCACCGCGCTCCCCCCGGGCGCGGCCAGGGCGGTCTCCGCCGGTCGCAAGCGGCGGAGACCGCCCCTCCCCCACGACCTGCGACCCCACGAAGGGCGGTCATCTCGTGCGCAACCTGCTCCGCCGGCTGACCCGCCGGCCCCACACTCCGCAACCACCCACGCCGGTCGACCCGATCCCGGCAGCGCCGCTGCGCCCATGGCACATCCGGGAACGCTGCTTCAACATCCGCCGGCACGGCCTCGACCCCGTCGAGATCCGCGCCTTCCTGCACCGGGCCGCCGACGAACTCACCACCGCGCAGGCCGCCCTGGTCGCGGCGCAGGAGGAGAACGTACGCATCAAGAACGCGCTGCGCGCCTGGCAGAGCGCCCAGTCGGCCAGCCACCGCTACCGATGACCGAACGTTGGGTGATCCACCTGCCGGTGACCGCGCCCGACCTGGTCCGGGCCCGGATCTTCGCCCGTACCGCCGCCCGGGTACTGGCCCGGCTCAGCGCCCGCATCGAGCCGGGCGGGGTGACCGTCTCGGCCGAGGACCAGCAGGGTGTACGACACTGGGTCTTCTGCGACCGGCCGTTGCCGCACGGGCGTGGCCGGTGCGCGCTGCCAGCGGAGCACACCTCGGCGTGCGCGCCGCGCCCACCCTGGCTCCGACGGCGGTAATTCATTGACGTCATCAGCTTTGTAGCGGCGTACGTGGAGACGGCCGGGCGGCCCGGTCACCGGCCCCTCCGCAGGATGACGGGAGCTCAGCGGCTCAGCAGCGTCTCCCGTTGCATGTGGGACAGCTTCTCCGGGTTGCGGATGGCGTAGATGCCGCTGATCAGGCCGTCTTCGATGCGCAGGGCCAGCACGGTGTCCAGCTCGCCGTCGAGCTGGACCACCAGCGCCGGGTGGCCGTTGACCTGCGCCGGCCGCCACGACGTGCTGCCCGCGACCTTGCCCCACCCGCCGGCCAGCAGGCGGGCCACCTTGTCGGCTCCGAGGATGGGCCGCGGGACGGCCTGCTTGACGCCGCCGCCGTCGCCGAGCAGAACCACGTCCGGCGCGAGGATGTCGAGCAGGCTCTGGAGATCGCCGGTTTCGACCGCCCGCCGGAACGCGTCGAGCGCGGACCGGGTCTCGGTCGCGGAGACGACCTGCCGGGGCCGGCGCGCCGCGACGTGCGCCCGGGCCCGGTGGGCGATCTGACGAACGGCGGCCGGGTTCTTGTCGACGGCTTCGGCGATCTCGTCGTACCCGAGGTCGAACACCTCGCGGAGCACGAACACCGCCCGTTCGGTCGGCGCGAGGGTCTCCAGCACCAGCAGCATCGCCATGGAGACGCTGTCGGCCAGCGCGACGTCCTCGGCGACGTCGGGAGCGGTGAGCAGCGGCTCGGGCAGCCAGGGGCCGACGTACGACTCCTTGCGGCGGCTGAGCGTACGCAGCCGGATGAGTGCCTGGCGGGTGGTGACGCGGACCAGGTAGGCGCGCTGGTCCCGAACCGCGTCGAGGTCGACGCCCGCCCACCGCAGCCAGGTCTCCTGGAGTACGTCCTCCGCGTCGGCAGCCGAGCCGAGCATCTCGTACGCGACGGTGAAGAGCAGGTTGCGATGGGCGAGGAACCCTTCGGTGGCCCGGTCCGGACGGTCGTCGTCTGCGGTCTGCGGCGTGCCCACCATGGGTGACTCCTGTTCGCTCTCGACTGCGTCACCCACCAGATGCCGGCCCCCGCCGTCGTGTGACACCTCCGGCGTGTGGCCGCCGTCACCCGGTCGCGCCGTCACAGGGACACAGCCGCCGGCATCTCGTGTTCGGTCCCCCCGAACACCGGAAGCAAAGGACGGAACCATGGACGCCCGATTCAACATGTTCGACAACGAGATCGCCATGAGGTTCTTCAAGCGTTTCGCCAACGCCGGCCTGGTGATCCAGCAGTCGTCGCTGCCGAAGTCGACGCAGGAGTTGGTGTCGTTGCGGGCCAGCCAGATCAACGGCTGCGGCTGGTGCATCGACATGCACACCACGGAGGCCGTTGCGGCCGGCGAGAGCGCGGTCCGGCTCAACCTGGTCGCCGCCTGGCGCGAGTCCACCGTCTTCACCGAGGCGGAACAGGCCGCGCTGGCGCTCGCCGAGGAGGGCACCCGGCTCGCCGACGCCAGCCAGGGCGTCTCCAACGAGACCTGGGCCCAGGTGCGCAAGCACTACGACGACGACCAGATCGCCGCCCTGGTCTCCCTCGTCGCACTGATCAACGCGGCCAACCGGATCGCCGTGATCGTGCACCAGAAGGGCGGCTCCTACCAGCCGGGCATGTTCGCCGCCGCGTTCGACTGAATCGAAGTCCGGCCCGGCCCGGCCATCGACTCTCCTTCTCAGAGGACGCGGGTGATCCCCTCGGCGGCGACGCGGGCGTCGAGGCGTGCCCGGTCGAGGTTGGCGCAGACGACCACGGACGCGCCGACGGACAGCGGTGCGAGCAGCCACCTCAGTGGCTGCTCGTGCTCGGCCGCGTCAACCAGCAGCCGGTCGCGGGCCCGCAGGCCGAGCTGCTGGCCGACCTCCGCCGCGAGCTGCCGCCACGCGCCGTAACTGGTGCCGTCCGCAGTGGCCGGGGCGCCCGGGGGGACGGCGGTGTAGTCGGGCGGGGTGGCCGGGTGCCGCAGCACCTCCGCGGACCAGTCGAGCCAGCCGACCGGTACGTCGGTCAGCGTCCCGGGCGCGGCGCCGACGAGGTAGCGGTGCGTCCCCTCGGGTACGTCCTCCAGCCAGTCGTCGAGGCGTTCCGGGGTGACGAACACCGCGTCGCACGGCCGGTCACCGCCCGGTTCCAGGACCGGCAGCCCGGCGGTGGCGCGCGGCCGGAACGACACCGCCATCCCGACCGACCAGGCGCCGAGCAGCACCGCGGCGGTCCGCCAGTGCGGTGGCAGCAGCACCGCGACGCGGCTGCCCGGCGTCAGCCCGCAGCCGCCGCGCAGCAGCCCGGCACAGCGGGCCGCCCACTCGCCGAGCTGGGGTGCGGTCAGGTCGACACGCTCGTCGGTCGCGTCGTCGAGGTAGGTGAGCAGCGGAGGGTCGGCGGTGACGACGGTGGACACGTCCATCTGACGCACCCTAACAATGCGTGCCGACCATGGCCTCGACGCGTGACCGTCACGCGCTGCGGCTTGTCGGGGTGTCCAGTGCGCCGGTAACCGCGACATGCCGCAAGTCGAGTCGATCACCGAGGGCGGAAGGGGCATTGACCGGCGCTGGCAGACTCTGT
>NZ_SMKN01000108.1 GCF_004348675.1 Micromonospora sp. KC606
GGTCGGACATGTCTGCTCCGAAAGTGGGGAGGGGATGGGTGGCAGGCCGTTCTGGGGACGCGGCGGATCCGCCGAGAGACTGTCGTACCCGCAGCCGCCCCGCAACCCCGTCGCGCCCCGGCGGCGGGACGAACCGCGTGGATGGCTGTCCGGATGCCGCCCGCCGTACGCCGATCGCTCAAAATCAGTGATTGTTTACCCGACTTCTGCGCACACGAGATGAGCGAAACTGGGCTAGGCTGCGGACCATGTGTGGAATCGTGGGTTACGCCGGCTCCCGCCCGGCGCTCGGCATCGTGCTCGACGGACTGCGGCGGCTGGAGTACCGCGGCTACGACTCGGCCGGCGTGGCGATCGTCTGCGACGACGAGCTGCTGACCGAGAAGAAGGCCGGCAAGCTGGCCAACCTGGAGAAGGTCCTCTCCGAGCGGGCCGCCGACGACCCCGAGGGCTGCGCCGCGAGCCCGATCGGCATCGGTGACGGCACCACCGGGATCGGGCACACCCGCTGGGCCACCCACGGCGGCCCGACCGACCGCAACGCCCACCCGCACCAGTCGCCCGACGGCCGGGTCGCGGTGATCCACAACGGCATCATCGAGAACTTCGCGAAGCTCCGTGCCGAGCTGGAGGCCGACGGGGTCACCTTCACCAGCGACACCGACACCGAGTGCGCGGCCCACCTGCTCGCCCACGCGCTGGCCAACCTGCGCGCCGCCGGCGAGGCCGACAACCCGCAACTGCTCGCCTCGGCCATGCGGATGGTCTGCCAGCGGCTCGAGGGCGCCTTCACGCTGCTCGCCGTCGACGCCGGCATCCCCGGCGCGGTGGTCGGCGCCCGGCGCAACTCGCCGCTGGTCGTCGGCCGTGGCGACGGGGAGAACTACCTGGCCAGCGACGTGGCCGCGTTCATCGAGCACACCCGGGACGCGGTCGAGCTGGGCCAGGACCAGATCGTCCTGATCACCGGCGACAGCATCGAGATCACGGACTTCACCGGCCAGCCCGCCACCGGCAAGGACTTCCACATCGACTGGGACTCCTCCGCTGCCGAGAAGGGCGGCTACGACTGGTTCATGCTGAAGGAGATCGAGGAGCAGCCGCAGGCGATCGCCGACACGCTGCTCGGCCGGCTCACCGAGACCGGCGAGATCGCCCTCGACGAGGTCCGCCTCAGCGACCAGGACCTCCGCGACGTCGACAAGATCTTCATCGTGGCGTGCGGCACCTCCTACCACGCCGGCCTGGTCGCCAAGTACGCCATCGAGCACTGGACCCGGATCCCCTGCGAGGTGGAGCTGGCCAGCGAGTTCCGCTACCGCGACCCGGTCCTCGACCGGTCCACGCTGATCGTGGTCATCTCGCAGTCCGGCGAGACCATGGACACCCTGATGGCGCTGCGCCACGCCAAGGAGCAGAAGGCCCGGGTGCTGGCGATCTGCAACACCAACGGTTCCACCATCCCGCGCGAGTCCGACGCGGTCCTCTACACCCACGGTGGGCCGGAGATCGCCGTCGCCTCGACCAAGGCGTTCCTCACCCAGGTGGTCGCCTGCTACCTGATCGGCCTGCACCTGGCCCAGGTGCGCGGCATCAAGTTCGCCGACGAGGTGGGCGCGGTCGTCGCCCAGCTCCAGGAGATGCCGGGCAAGCTGCGCGAGCTGCTGGACCGGATCGAGCCGGTGCGGGAGCTGGGCCGGGAGTTGAAGTCCGAGCCGACTGTGCTCTTCATCGGCCGGCACGTGGGCTACCCGGTGGCCCTGGAGGGTGCCCTGAAGCTCAAGGAACTGGCGTACATGCACGCCGAGGGCTTCGCCGCCGGCGAGCTGAAGCACGGCCCGATCTCCCTGATCGACGAGGGCACCCCGGTGATCTGCGTGGTGCCGTCTCCGGTGGGCCGGGGAATGCTGCACGACAAGGTCGTCTCCAACATCCAGGAGGTCCGCGCCCGGGGTGCCCGGACCATCGTGATCGCGGAGGAGGGCGACGAGGCGGTCGTCCGCTACGCCGACCACCTGATCTACGTGCCGCGTACGCCGACGCTGCTCGCTCCGCTGGTGACCACCGTGCCGCTCCAGGTACTCGCCGCCGAGATCGCCGCGGCCCGTGGGCACGACGTGGACCAGCCGCGCAACCTGGCGAAGTCGGTCACCGTCGAGTAACCGGAACCGACGCCCACCGGCCCCCCGGGCGGTCATGCGCCCGGGGACGGCACCGGACGACCGAGCACGATCCGGGCCATGCCGTCCAACGCCGGGTTGCCCGGTTCCCAGTAACCGGTGTGCCCGGCCCGGGCGCTGGGGAAGGTGCGACCGCCGAAGTCCGGGTCGGCCGGGTCGTGACCGAACCACAGCCGGTGGTCGTCGGGCCGCAGCAGCGAGACGGCGGTGGCCAGCGGCGACGTGGCGAGCACCGCCCGGCCGGCCAGTTGCCCCGGCGGCTCCACCAGCCGGATCACGTCGTCCGGGGCCGTGCTCGCCCAGACCCGCTCCGGCGGCAGGCGCAGCGCCTCGGCCCGGTCCACCCCGACCCCGGGGGAGCCGACGAAGACCAGGGCGTCGGCGGCCAGCCCGTGATCGCGCGCCGCGCCGCCCACCACCACCGAGCCGTAGCTGTGCCCGAGCACGGTCTGCCGCGCCGGCGGCCCGTCGTGGGTGGCGCGCAGTCCCTCCTGGAAGCGGTGCAGCCCCGGGCCGGCGTCCCGGGCCTGCGCCGACGAGGACGCCTCGGGCAGGAAATCCGGGGCGTCGTAGTCCAGCCAGAGCACCGCGGCGGTCTCCTCGCCCGGGGCGATGCCGGCGCACCGGTCGAGCACCCGCCCGGCCCGGCTCAGCTCTCCAGGAGCGTCGGCGAGGTCGCTGGTCATCCCCGGCACGTACGTCAGCACCTGCGCCGAGCGGTCGGGGTTGCCCAGCGCGACCACCGCCCGCCCGTCCCCGCGCTCGTCGAGCCCGAGCAGGTAGGCCCGCGGCGGTCCCGCCGCCAGCCGCCCGGCTATCCCGTCCAGGCCGGCCAGCGCCGCCTCGACCCGGCGCAACCCGGCCCGGTCGCCGGGCCAGCCGGGGAGGCGGGCCGACAGCTTCCGGCGGTCGGCTGACAGCGCGTCCCGGCGGTCGGCGAGCAGCAACCGGTTGGCCTGGTCCCGGGCGGCGGCCGGCACTCCGTCGAGGCGACCCACCCGGGCTGGCTCGTGCAGGACCAGCCACCGGCGCTGGGCCGGGCTCAGGCCCGCCCACCACACCCGGACCAGGGCGGGAGGGGATCCCGTCGCCGGCCGGCCGGGTGGCGGTGGCGCGACCCAGCCGGAGCGTGCGGCCGACGCCAGCTCGTCGAGGCGGCCGGCGGCCTCTCGGTCGGCGGCGTCGGCCAGCGCGAGCGCGCCCCGCACGTCCGCCGCCACCCGCGCCACGTCCGCCGCTGTGGCCACCGCCGGTTCGGCCCGGAGGACCCCAGCCTCGGGCCCGACCCACCGCCGCCCCGCCGAGCGGGACGGCGCCGGGACGGCACTGGCGACGCCGTGCCGGTCGACCTGCACCCCGGTGCGGTCCGCCAGCGCCACCGCCTCGGCCAGCCGGGCCTTCGCCGCGTGCAGCCGGGCGGCGAACTCGGCGAGCACCTGATCGGCCTCGACCAGCGCCGGCAGCACGCCAACCAGCTCCCCCCGCAGCTCGGTGAGTCGCCCGCCGGCCGCCGAGGCGGCCCCGCCCGACCAGCCGGTGCGCAGCCGGCCCGCCCGGGCGGCGAGCCCGTGGCAGCGCCGCCGCACCGGGCCGGCCAGCTCGCGCCAGGCCGCCGCGGCGTCGACCCAGTCCCTCGGCGCGGCCCGCCAGAGCTGCGCGTACCCGGTCATCGGGGCGGCGTGGCGAGCCGGTCGGCGGCCCGGTCGTCCACCGCCTCGTACGCGTCGGCGGCGGCGCGCAGGGCCTCGGCCGTCTCGGCCACCCGGGCGGCGAGCGACCCCTGCCAGGCGTGCACGGCCGACTCCAGGCTGGCCAGGGCGGCGGCGGCCCGCCACTGTGGTGCCGCCACGGTCAGCCCCGGCGGGCCGGCCAGCCGGTTCGCCAGCGCGTACGCCTCGTCGGCGAGCCCACCCGCCACCTCGCGCAGCACCTCCGGTCGTACCTCCAACGGCTCCACGCCACCCGCCTTTTTCCGTCCCGGCGAAACTCGACCGGGGGGACGCTAGGCGGCGCGAGGAGGCCGCCGGTAGGGGCTGTGGATGGCCGGCGGTGGCCGTACCTCCGGGTTTTCCACAGCCATTGCCCACAGCGCGGCCGACGGCTAATCTGCCGTCCGCCCGCCGGTAGGGTGGGCTCCGTGATCGTCGCGGTCGGTATCGATGTCGTGCTGGTGGACCGGTTCGCCCGGGCCCTGGCCCGCACGCCCCTGCTCGCCGACCGGCTCTTCACCGAGGCGGAGCGCTACACCGGCTCCGGCAATCCGCGCTCACCCGAGTCGATGGCCGCCCGGTTCGCCGCGAAGGAGGCGGTGGCCAAGGCACTGGGTGCCCCGGCCGGGCTGAGCTGGCACGACTGCGAGATCGTGCCGGACCCGGACGGCCGGCCGTGGCTGACCGTCTCCGGGACGGTCGCGGCCGCCGCCACCGAGCGCGGGATCAACCGCTGGCACCTGTCGCTCTCGCACGACGGCGGGATCGCCTCCGCGATGGTGGTCGCGGAACGCTGAACGTCCGGGCGGGCCGGCCGGCCCGCCGGCAGGCCGACGAGGGGACGCGGGTGGCATGAAACCGGTGTGGCGGGTCGCGGACGTACGCGCGGCGGAGACGAACCTGATGGCCACCCTTCCGCCCGGGACGCTGATGCGGCGGGCCGCCGCCGGTCTGGCCCGCCGCTGCGCACTGCTGCTCGGCGACCGGGGCGGGGTGTACGGCGGCCGGGTCCTGCTGCTCGTCGGCACCGGCGACAACGGCGGAGACACCCTGTTCGCGGGTGCCCACCTGGCCCGGCGCGGGGCCGCTGTCTCCGCGCTGCTGCTGAGTCCCGGCCGGGCGCACCCCGAAGGGCTCGCCGCGTTGCGCGCCGCCGGCGGCCGGCTCGTCGACCGGCCCCCCGCCACCGTCGATCTGGTGCTCGACGGCATCGTCGGCATCGGTGGCGCGGGGGGGCTGCGGGAGACCGCCGAGCAACTCGCGGCCAGCCTCGTGCGGCACCGGGGGCGCGACGGCGGCCGGGCCACCGTGGTGGCGGTGGACGTGCCGAGCGGCGTCGCCGTCGACACCGGGGGTGTGCCGCTGTCCGCCTCCGGCCGCCCCGCCGCGGTGCGCGCCGACGTGACGGTGACGTTCGGCGCGCTGAAGCCGGCCCTGGTGGTCGGCCCGGCGGCCCCGCTCGCCGGGCAGGTCGAGCTGGTCGACATCGGGCTCGGCCCGTGGCTGCGCGGCACCCCCGCGCTGCGGGTCACCGAGTGGTCGGACGTGGCCGGGTGGTGGCCGCGGCTCGGCCCGGCCTCGGAGAAGTACACCCGGGGCGTGGTCGGGGTGGCCACCGGTTCGCGGACGTATCCCGGGGCCGCGGTGCTGTCGGTCGGGGGCGCGCTCGCCGGCCCGACCGGCCTGGTCCGGTACGCCGGTGGGGCTCGGGAGGGAGTGGTGCGGCAGTACCCGTCGGTGATCGCCACCGACCAGGTCGCCGAGGCCGGCCGGGTGCAGGCCTGGGTCTGCGGCTCCGGCCTCGGCACCGGCGAGGAGGCGGCGGCCGGGTTGCGCGCCGTGCTGGCCGCCCCGGTGCCGGTGGTGCTGGACGCGGACGCGCTGACCCTGCTGGTGGACGGCTCGCTCGCCGACCGGCTGCGCAACCGGGACGCCCCGATCGTGGTGACCCCGCACGACCGGGAGTTCAGCCGGCTCTGCGGCGAGGAACCGGGCACCGACCGGGTCGCCGCCACGCTGCGGCTGGCCGCCTGGATGAACGCGACGGTCCTGCTCAAGGGGGACCGGACGGTGATCGGCACGCCGGATGGTCGGGCGTACGTCAACCCGACGGGGAGCCCGGCGCTGGCCACCGGGGGCACCGGCGACGTGCTGGCCGGGCTGCTCGGGTCGCTGCTCGCCGCCGGGCTGGCTGCGGAGCGGGCGGCTGCGACGGCCGCGTACCTGCACGGGCTGGCCGGGCGGGAGGCGGCCCGGGGCGGGCCGGTGACCGCGCCCGACGTGGTGGCCGCGCTGCGGTCGGTGGTCGCGCCGCTGCTGGATTGATTCGGAGCGCGGGGCCGACGTGCTCAGCCACTGGCCGGGACCGGCGGCGGGTGATCAATGGGCAAGTAGGCTGGGCGTATGTGGCAGGCCGAGGTGCGCGTCGATCTTGACGCGATCCGTGACAACGTGGCCCGGCTCCGGGCTGGCACCAGCGCCGAGTTGATGGCGGTGGTGAAGGGCGACGGGTACGGCCACGGCATGGTCCCGTCCGCCCGCGCCGCGCTCGACGCCGGGGCGGACTGGCTCGGCGTCTGCACCCTCGACGAGGCGCTCACCCTGCGCCGAGCCGGGATCACCGCACCGGTGCTGGCCTGGCTGCTCGACCCCGGGCTGGCGCTGCACGAGGGGGTGGCGGCGGGAGTCGACCTGGCCGCCGCCAGCCGGCCCCAACTCGACGAGATGATCGGGGCGAGCCGCCGCGCGGACCGTCCGGCCCGGCTGCACCTCAAGATCGACACCGGATTGTCACGGGGCGGCGCGACCGTCGCCGACTGGCCGGCCCTGCTGGACGCCGCCGCGAAGGCCCAGGCCGACGGCCTGGTCGAGGTGGTCGGCGTGTGGAGTCACTTCGTGTACGCCGACTCGCCCGGCCACCCCACCACGGACCGGCAGTTGGCCGTCTTCCACGAGGGGCTGGCCATGGTCGAGCGGTCCGGTCTGCGTCCGCGCTACCGGCACCTGGCCAACTCGGCGGCCACGCTGACCCGGCCCGACACCCACTTTGACCTGGTCCGTCCTGGGATCGCCGTGTACGGGCTGTCGCCGATCGCGGGGGAGCAGTTCGGGCTGCGCCCGGCGATGACCGCTCGGGCCCGGGTGATGCTGACCAAGCGGGTGCCGGCCGGCACCGGCATCTCCTACGGCCACATCTACACCACCGGCGACGAGGCGAACCTGGCGGTGGTGCCGCTCGGCTACGCCGACGGGGTGCCCCGGCACGCCTCCAACGTCGGGCCGGTGCAACTGGGTGGCCGGCGGCGCACCATCTCCGGCCGGGTCTGCATGGACCAGTTCGTGCTGGACTGCGGGTCGGACCCGGTGGCCGCCGGCGACGTGGCGACCCTCTTCGGCAGCGGCGTGGACGGCGAGCCCACCGCCGACGACTGGGCCGACGCGGTCGGCACCATCAACTACGAGATAGTCACCAGGTTCGGCGGGGTCCGGGTGCCCCGGGTCTACGACGGCGAGCTGGCACCGTGAGCGCGAGGAGTGAGCTGATCTTGCGAGCCCCGCAGTCGCGAACCAAGCTGGCACCGTGAGCGCGAGGAGTGAGCTGATCTTGCGAGCCCCGCAGTCGCGAACCAAGCTGGCACCATGACAGCGTCGCGCCGTTTCCGGGTGCCCCGTCCGCGTACCGCTGCCGGGAAGGTCGCCGGCACACTGGCCACCGTCGGCGTCGCCGCCGCCGGCCTGGCAGCCGGCGTCGCCACCGAGCGGGCGTTGGTCCGCCGGCTCAAGGCGGACCCCGCCGACCGGTACGCCGGCGAGGTCTTCGGCGAGCAGCCCTGCGACGAGGCATTCCGGCTGGAGCTGCCGGACGGCACCGACATACACGTCGAGGTGGTGGAGCCGACCCGGCCGGAGCCGGGGCACCCGACCGTGGTGCTGGTGCACGGCTTCTGCCTGGACATGGGGACGTTCCATTTCCAGCGCAAGATGCTCGCGGAGCGGGGCGACTACCGAATCGTCGCGTACGACCAGCCCGGGCACGGCCGCTCGGGCCGCCTGGAGAGCGGTGAGTACGACCTCGCCGCACTGGGCGACACCCTGCGGCGGGTGATCGACCGGACCATCCCGGAGGGGCCGCTGGTGCTGGTCGGCCACTCGATGGGCGGGATGACCATCATGGCCTTCGCCGAGCTGTATCCGGAGCTGTTCGGTGACCGGGTGGTCGGCACGGTGCTGATCGCCACCTCCGGCGGGGTGCTCGCCGAAACCAGGCTGGTCGCCCCGGCGCTGCTGGGGCGGGTCGGCGGGCCGGTGCTCCAGATGGTGAGCAACGCCACCCGGTACGGCGGCACGGTGATCGACAAGGCCCGCCAGTCGACGTCCAACATCGCCTGGCTGCTCACCCGCAGGTACGGCTTCGGCACGCCCAGGCCGAGCCCGGCCCTGGTGTCGTACGTGGAGCGGATGAACTCCCGGACGTCGGCCGACACGGTGACCCGCTACCTGCGTACGTTGGCCGCCCACTCGCGGTTCCCGGCGCTGGCCGCGCTCAACGGCGTCCCGGTGCTGGTGGTGGTCGGGGACAAGGACATGATCACTCCGGTCATCCACTCGGACGAGATCGTCCGCCGGCTGCCGCACGCCCGGTACGTCAAGATCGACGACAGTGGGCACGTGGTGATGCTGGAGCACGCCGACGAGGTCAACGCGGCGTTGGCCGAGTTCCTGGAGGCACTGTGAGCGCGAGGAGTGAGCCGGTTTTGCGAGCCCCGCAGTCGCGAGCCGAGGTGACGCTGTGAGCGCGAGGAGTGAGCCGGTTTTGCGAGCCCCGCAGTCGCGAGCCGAGGTGACGCTGTGAGCGCGAGGAGTGAGCCGGTTTTGCGAGCCCCGCAGTCGCGAGCCGAGAGGCCACAGTGAGCGTGACCGTCACGCTGCCGACGGTCGAGGAGACGCACGCCTTCGGTCGCCGGCTGGCGCGCCTGCTCCGAGCCGGTGACCTGCTTCTGCTCACCGGCCCGCTGGGGGCCGGCAAGACCGCGCTCACCCAGGGCATCGGCGCCGGGCTGGGGGTGCTCGGCGACATCACCTCCCCGACCTTCGTGATCGCCCGGGTGCACCGCCCGGATCCGGCCCGGGGCCGTGGCGTGGCGCTGGTGCACGCCGACGCGTACCGGCTGGGCGGTGCGAGCGACCCGCGCGCCGAGATCGACGACCTCGACCTGGACGCCTCCGTCGACGACTCGGTGACCGTGGTCGAGTGGGGTGAGGGGCTGGTCGAGCAGTTGGTCGACGCCCACCTGCGGGCGCGGATCGACCGACGGGAGGACGATACCCGCGTGGTGGAGTTGGAACCGGTTGGCGGCGACTGGGCGCAGCGCCTGGACACCCTGCGCCACGCCGGGCCGGTCACCTGACCCGCGCCCGGTCACGACGTCGGCGTCGGTCTCGGTGGGCAGGCCGCACAGCGCTGGGCCGCGAACACAGGCTGCGGCGTGCGCTGCCCTGCCGCCCCGGCGGTGTGGCGCTGTCGAGGGCGCGGGCCGTCGGGGCACCGGCCCGGGCGGTGGACGATCTGTCGGTGCCGGCTGGTAGGAAGTGGCGCACCGACTACGAAAGGTTGCCGATGCCCGACGACACCCCCGCCCTCGACCTGCTGGCGCTGCTGCCCGAGGAGTGGCGTGCCGTGCTCACCCCGCACCTCGACCCCGCCCGCACCGCGGCGCTGGCCGAGTTCGTCGCCCGGGAGTACGCCACGCAGACCGTCTTCCCGCCGCTGGAGGACCTCTTCGCCGCGTACCGGCTGTGCGGGCCGCAGCAGTGCCGGGTGCTGATCCTCGGGCAGGATCCCTATCACAAGGCCGGGCAGGCGCACGGGTTGAGCTTCAGCGTGCGCGAGGGGGTGGCGGTGCCGCCGTCGCTGCGTAACGTCTTCAAGGAGCTCGCCGACGACCTGGGCGTGCCGAAGCCGCGCGGTGGCAACCTGAGCGGCTGGGCGGCGCAGGGCGTGTTGCTGCTCAACTCGGTGCTCACCGTCCGCCAGGCCACTCCCGGCTCGCACGCGAACAAGGGGTGGGAGGAGTTCACCGACGCCACCATCCGCGCCCTCGACGTCCGCGACGAGCGGGTGGTCTTTCTGCTCTGGGGTGGGTACGCCCGCAGGAAGGCGGCTTTGGTCAGCAACCCGCGGCACGTGGTCCTGGAGGCCGGCCACCCGAGCCCGATGAACCCGCGCGGGTTCCTCGGCAGCCGGCCGTTCAGCGCGGCCAACAAGGCGCTCGCCGATGCCGGAATGCCCACTGTGGAGTGGGAGCGCAGCGCCGGCTGAGTTCGTGGGGTCACCGGGTCGTGACCGTCCGATGTAGCCTCTCCCCAGGGACAGGAGGGTGGCGAGTGGCGGCGACATTCACTCCTCAGCAGTGGCGGGCGGCGAGGACGGCGCTGGCGGAGCAGACGGAACGCTTCGCCGGCCTGATCGCCGTCACCCGTCCCGAGGTCCGCTGCACGGCCGACTGGTCGGTCGCCGACATGCTCGCCCACGTGGTCTCCCTTGCCTGGCTGTACGCCTGTCTGGTGGATCCGGAGCACCCGCCGCTGCCGGTCGCGGATCTCGAAGGCCAGCTGGCCGAGGTCACCGTCGACACCGTGGCCGACGCCAACGACGTGGTGCTGCGGCATCTCACCGAGCGTGACCCGGCGGTGCTGCTCGCCCGGCTGCGGGCCGACGTCGGGCACCTGCTGTCCCGGTGCGCCGACCGGAGCCCCGACGACACGGTGCCCTGGCTCGGTGCGGCTCGGGTGCCGCTCGCCGGGCTCTGCGCCCATCTGGTCAACGAGCTGTTGATACACGGCCACGACATCGCGCGGGCGGGCGGGCGCCGGTGGCGCCTGCCGGGTCGCGAGGCCGCCATGTTCCTGGAGCTCTTCCTGACCGGTGTGGTGCGCCACGGCTACGGTCGGCTGCTCGACGGCGGGGGGCCGCCGAGCGACCGACCGATCGTGGTGGAGTTCCGTTCGGCGTTCGCCGCCCCGCTGCGGCTGGTGCTGCACCGGGGGGTGATCTCGTTCGCCGCGCCGGATGCCCGCACCGACGTGCGGATCCACCACGACCCGGGCAGCCTCAACCTGATGATGTTCGGCCGGATCAGCCGGGCGCGGACGCTGCTCACCGGCGGGGTGCGGATCTCCGGATGGCGCCCCTGGCTGCTGCCGACCTTCCTGCGCACGTTCCGCACCCCGAGTTGACTGTGGGGCAACGGGTGGGGCGTCACCTGGGGTGACGGCAGGGCCGGCTAGGCTGGTCAATCGTGCTCGTACTGGTGGTGGACTCCTCGACGCCCGCGGTTACCGCGGCGCTGGTGGAGGTTTCGGCCGGCGGGGTCGCGCCACTGGCGCACCGGCGCACGGTCGATGCCCGCGCCCACGGCGAACTGCTCGCCCCGCAGGTGGACGCGGTGTTCGCCGAGGCCGACGTCCGGCCGCGTGACCTGGCCGCGATCGTCGCCGGACTCGGTCCCGGCCCGTTCACCGGGCTGCGGGTCGGGCTGGTCACCGCCGCCACCATGGGCCAGGTGCTCGGTGTTCCGACGTACGGCGTCTGCTCGCTGGACGGCATCGGCCACCCGGCGGCGGCCGGCGAGCCGGTCCTGGTCGCCAGCGACGCCCGCCGTCGCGAGGTGTACTGGGCGATCTACGACGGTGCCGGCCGGCGAATCGCCGGGCCGAACGTGGACGCCCCGGCGGTCGCCGCCGGACGGGCCCGCGAGCTGGCGGTCGCCGCCGCCGTGGGCGACGGCGCCCACCGGTACGCCGACGTGTTGGGTTTGCCGCTGCGGGCCGAGCCGCGCTACCCGGACGCGACCGCTTTGGCGGTGCTGGCCGCCGAGCGGATCCGGGCCGGTGCCCCGGGCGAGGCGCTCACCCCTCTCTACCTGCGCCGTCCGGACGCGGTGGCGGCGGCCACCCGCAAGCCGGTTCTACCGTGAGCGCGAGGAGTGAGCCGGGTTTGCGAGCCCCGCAGTCGCGAGCCGAGGTGACGCTGTGAGCGCGAGGAGTGAGCCGGGTTTGCGAGCCCCGCGGTCGCGAGCTGGGGTGGCAGGGTGAGCGCGAGGAGTGAGCCGGGTCCGCGAGCCCCGCGGTCGGCGGCCGGGGGGCCGCGGTGAGCGGGTCGATGCGCCTGGAGCGGTTCCGCTGGTGGCATGTCGACGAGGTGTTGCCGATCGAGGCGGACCTGTTCGGTGCCGAGCAGTGGTCCGCGTCGATGTTCTGGAACGAGCTGGCCAACGGGCACTGGTACCGGGTCGCCGTCGACGTCGACGGGACGCTGCTCGGCTACGCCGGGCTGGCCGTGCAGCCGGACGAGGCATGGGTGCAGAACATCGCGGTCCGGCGGGACGCGCAGCGGCGTGGTGTGGGCCGGGTTCTGCTGGAGGATCTGCTGGCTGAGGCGGCCCGCCGGGGCGTACGGACCGTCCTGCTGGAGGTGGCCGTGGACAACGCGCCCGCCCAGAAGCTCTACGCGACGTACGGCTTCGAGCCGATCGGCGTCCGTCGCGGCTACTACCAACCGAGCAACACCGACGCGCTGGTGATGCGGCGCGTCGCGCCGCCGACCGGGTACGGGATGGACGACTGATGGCTGACGAACCCCTGGTCCTGGGCATCGAGACCTCCTGCGACGAGACCGGTGTCGGGATCGTGCGCGGGCACACCCTGCTCGCCGACGCCCTGGCCTCCAGCGTCGACCAGCACGCCCGGTTCGGTGGGGTGGTGCCGGAGGTGGCCAGCCGGGCCCATCTGGAGGCGATCGTGCCGACGATGGACCGGGCACTGCGGGAGGCGGGGGTGACGATCTCGGACATCGATGCGATCGCGGTCACCTCCGGTCCCGGGCTGGCCGGTGCGCTGCTGGTCGGGGTGGCCGCCGCGAAGGGTTACGCGCTCGCCGCAGAGAAGCCGGTGTACGGGGTGAACCACCTCGCCGCGCACGTCGCCGTGGACACCCTGGAGCACGGTCCGCTGCCGGAGCCGGCGGTCGCGCTACTGGTCTCCGGCGGCCACTCGTCGCTGCTGCTGGTGGACGACCTGGCGCGCGGAGTGACGCCGCTGGGCGCCACCATCGACGACGCCGCCGGGGAGGCGTTCGACAAGGTGGCCCGGCTGCTCGGGCTCCCTTTCCCCGGTGGGCCCCACATCGACGGGCAGGCGCGGGCCGGCGACCCGGCGAAGATCGTCTTCCCGCGCGGGCTGACCGCACCGAAGGACCTGGCCGCCCACCGCTACGACTTCTCCTTCTCCGGCCTGAAGACGGCGGTGGCACGCTGGGTGGAGGCCCGGCAGCGCGCCGGTGAGCCGGTGCCGGTGGCCGACGTGGCCGCCTCCTTCCAGGAGGCGGTCTGCGACGTGCTGACCGCCAAGGCGCTGGACGCCTGCCGGGCGAACGGAATCGGGACGCTGGTCGTCGGCGGGGGAGTGGCCGCCAACTCGCGGCTGCGGGCGATGGCCGAGCAGCGGGCGGCGAAGCACGGCATCCGGGTGCGGGTACCCCGGCCGACGCTGTGCACGGACAACGGCGCGATGGTCGCGGCGCTCGGCTCGCACCTGGTCGCCGCCGGGGTGGCGCCGAGCCGGCTCGACCTGCCGGCGGACTCGGCCCTGCCGCTGACCACGGTCAGCGTGTGACGGGAGGGATGGCCGACATGATCGTCCGGATGTGGGAGGCGCGGGCGGAGCCCTACGGCTTCACCGACCTGATCACCTGGGTCTGCGAGACCGCGCTGCCGGAGTTGGAGCACGATCCGCTGCACGTGGTCAGCGAGGTCTTCTCCTCCACCGACCACCGGGTGGTGGTGATCTCGAAGTGGCGGAGCAGTCCACGACCGTTGCCGGACCCGCCGGCCATGCTGGTGGCGCGCCCCCCGCACTCGTGGGACTTCACGCAGATCGACCGCTGACGGGCACAGCCAGCAGGGGCCGGGAGCGTCGTGCTCCCGGCCCCTGTCGCGTACGCGGTGGTCAGGTGCGGCGCATGATCCGCCAGGTGGTCCATCCGCCGACGCCGAGCGCGGCGAGGAAGACCACCCAGACGATGGTGGTGCCGACGCTGACCGTCGGGGCGAGCGGCGCACCGGCCTGGGCGGCGGCGACGAGCGAGTCGCTCTGCGCGGGCGGAATGGCGGCCGGGGGCATCTGGTTCCAGCGGACCAGGCCGGTGCTCTCCAGCATCGCCATGTGGTCGGTGACGAACTTGTTGGCGTCGTCGGCGAGCTTGCGGACGGTGGCGTCCCGGGTGGCGGCGCGGACCGCGCCGATCACCGGGAAGATCTTGCCGTGGGCGATCCGGAGCCGGGTGACGAAGATCTGGTCGAACTGGGCGCCGTTGGCCTCCTGCATCTCACCCAGCCACCCCTTCTGCTCGGCGGTGGCGTCCGAGGGCAGGAGCGCGCCGAGTTTGTTGGCGGCCTCGACGCAGAGCAGGTCGAGCTGCTCGTGCTGGCGGGCGATCTCCGCGCCGATCTCCCGGACCCGGGGCGACTGTCCCCTTTCGGCTGCCATCACTCCGGCCGGCATCTCCCACAGTCCCGCCAGCCGGACGCCGGTGAGCAGCGCCATGTCGGCGGCGTTGAGTTGTGCGGCGGGAGCGGCCACGGCCACGCCGGGCAGGGCGAAGAGCCCGGCCACGAGCGTGACGAACAGCACCGCCACCCGGTGGGTCCGGTGCCCTGGCCGACGACGAGCGGATTCCAGCGGTGCCATGCTGCGGTGCCTCCTCGGTCCGGGCCGTGCGTGTTGTGCCGGGCAGCTCAATCCGCCGGCTGCCCGCGACCACTGGTACGGATCACCGGCCGGAAGAGTTCATTTGGATCGGGAACCCGCCAGTGAAGGCCGCGGGGTGCGCAGCCGAGGGCTCAGCCGACGTCGAGGGGGTCGGCGAGGAGCCGTTCGAAGGCCAGCTCGGCCGCGCCGACCAGCGGCGCGTCGTCGCCGAGCTTGGGGGTGCGCAGCCGCACGTGTTCCAGGCAGGCGGGGAGCCCGACGTGGTTGAGCCGGCTGCGGACCTGGGCGGCGGCGGCGAGGTAGAGGTCGCGCATGGTGCCGCCGAAGATGACCATCTCCGGATTGAAGATGTTGACCAGGTTGCCGACGCCGAAGCCGAGCCAGTCGCCGGCCTGGCGTACCGCCGTCTGGGCGCGGGCGTCTCCCCGGTCGGCGGCTTCGAAGACGGCCAGCAGCGACTCCCGGCCCCGGGCCTCGATGCGACCGGTGGCGCGTAGCAGGCCGTGCTCGCCGATCTCCGTTTCCCAGCAGCCGCGGGAGCCGCACTCGCAGCGAGCCCCGTCCCGGGCCACCACCATGTGACCGACCTCCCCGCCGTACCCGCCGTGGCCGGTCAGCCGGCGTCCGCCGGCGATGATGCCGGCCCCGACGCCCACGTCGCCGTACAGGTAGATGACGTTGTCGCAGCCGGCGGCGACCCCCCGGGCGTGTTCGGCGAAGACCGCCACGTCGGCGACGTTGCCGACCGTGACCGGCACGTCGATGCCGAGCGTGTCGGCGAGTGTCGCGCCGAGCGGCTCGTCCGCCCAGCCGGTGGTGGGGCCGAGCCGGACCAGGCCGTCGGCCCGGCGGACCATGCCGCAGACGGCCACGCCGGCACCCACGCAGAGGGTGTCCGCGGTGACCCGATCGTGCATCTCCTTGAGCGCGCCGGCCAGCAGCGGCGCGGTCTCCGCGGCGTCCATGCCGCGCGGCCGGTCCAGGTCCCGGCGGTCGAGCACCTCACCGCCGAGACCGACCCGCGCGGCTCGCAGCCGGTCCACCTCGATCGAGGACGCGTACGCGTAGACCCGGGCCGACTCTGGCCGGACGACCAGCGACGGTCGCCCGGCCCGGCCGGTCTCCTTCGGTGTCCCTTCGCTGACCAGCCCGGCGCCGGCCAGGTCGGCGGTCAGCGCGCCGATGGTGCTGCGGTTGAGCCCGAGGGTGGTGGTGAGTTCCGCGCGGGTGGTCGCGCCGTGCACGTGCACGTGACGCAGCAGCGCTCCGAGGTTCTGCCGCCGGATCTCGTCCTGGCTCGGTCCCACCCGCATGTTCTGGTACCCCGTGTCCCCGTCGGTCGGCGTACGCCGCAGGTCAACGGCTGCCGCTGGCGGCGGAACGCCGTCGGGACAGCGCGTCCACGCTGGCCGCGAGGAGCAGCACCACGCCCGTCACCACGTATTTGACTCCCGAGCTGTAACCCATCAGGCCCATGCCGTTGTCGATGACGGCGACCACGGCACCACCGAGCACCGCGTCGAGGACGCGGCCCTTGCCGCCGAAGAGGCTGGTGCCGCCGATCACCGCCGCGCCGACGGCGTAGAGCAGTACGTTACTGCCACCGGTGTTCGGGTCGACCGAGTTGGCCCGGCTCGCGGCCACGATGCCGCCGACGGCGGCCATCGAGGAGCAGATCACGAAGACCGAGATGCGGATCCGGTCCACGTTGACGCCGGCCCGGCGCGCGGCCTCCTTGTTGCCGCCGACGGCGTACACGTGTCGGCCGTAGCTGGTGCGCTGTAGCACGAAGGTCCAGACGACCAGCAGCACCGCGATGATCGGCACCACGATCGGCACGCCCCTGAGCGAGGTGAACAGGACGTTGCGGCTGCGCTCCAGGTTGAGGATGTAGACCGCGACGCCGAGGACGACGGCCAGCGTGCCGATCCGGGCGGCCACCACCGCGAGCGGGTCGGTGAGCAGGCCGCGGGCGACCCGGTTGCGGTGCCGGAGCAACTGCACGGCGGCGTACCCGAGAACGGCGGCGGCGGTCAGGGCCCAGCCCAGCGTGGGGGGGAGGTTGCGGTTGGCGATGGCCACCAGCGTCGCGTCACGCACCGAGATGTTGGCGCCCTCCTTCATCAGCATCAGCACGATGCCCTGAAAGGCGAGGAACCCGGCCAGGGTGACCACGAAGGACGGAATGCCGACCTTGGCGACCAGCACGCCGAGCACGGTGCCGATCATCACGCCGGTGGCGATCGCGGCGAGCACCGCCACGTACCAGGGGTAACCCAGCACGGTGACGACGTTGGCCAGGACGGCGGCGCAGACGCCGCTGGCGAAGCCGGCCGACAGGTCGATCTCACCCAGCAGCAGGACGAAGACCAGGCCCATCGCGATCAGGGTGATCGCCGCGCCCTGGGTGAACAGGTTGGCGAAGTTGCCGGCGGTGAGGAACGACGGGCGCATCACCGCGAATACCGCGCAGAGCACGATCAGGCCGAGCACGGCCGGCAGGGCGCCGATGTCGCCGCCGCGTACCCGGCTGACGTAGTTGCGGACGTGACTGCCGACCGTCGGCTCCGGCGCGACGGCGGCCGGGCCTTGCTTCTTCACGGCGGTGGTGGTCATCGGACGGCTCCCGAGGTGGTGTCGGTGGACCCCGTGGCGTTGCCGGCGCTGCCCGCACCCGCCTCGGCGAGGCCGAGGTTGCCGGAGCGGCCGGCGGTGATCAGCTCGACCACCTGCGAGTGGGTGATGTCGGTGGCCTTCACCTGCGCGACCATCTGGCCCAGGTAGAGCGCGGCGATCCGGTCGGAGACGGCGAAGACGTCGTTCATGTTGTGCGAGATGAGCACCACGGCCAGGCCCCGGTCGGCGAGCCGGCGGACCAGTTCCAGCACCTGGGCGGTCTGTGCGACGCCGAGCGCGGCGGTCGGCTCGTCGAGGATGACCAGCTTGCTGTTCCAGAGCACCGCCTTGGCGATGGCCACGGTCTGGCGCTGGCCGCCGGAGAGGCTGGAGACGTGCTGGCGCAGCGACTTCACCGTACGGACGCTCAGCCCGGCGAGCGTCTCGGCGGCCATCTGCTCCATGGTGGGTTCGTCGAGCACGATCCCGCTGCGCTTCTCCCGGCCGAGGAACATGTTCTGCACGATGTCGAGGTTGTCGCAGAGCGCGAGGTCCTGGTAGACGACCTCGATGCCGAGCGCGGCGGCGTCGCGCGGGCTGTTGATGCTCACCGGGCGGCCCTCGAAGAGGAACTCGCCGCTGTCGGTGGGGTAGATGCCGCTGATGCACTTGACCAGGGTCGACTTGCCTGCGCCGTTGTCGCCCACGAGGGCGGTCACCTCGCCGGGGTGGGCGGCGAAGGCGACGTCGCGGAGCACCTGGACGGGACCGAAGCTCTTGTCGATCCCGCGTAGTTCCAGCAGGGGGGTCGCGGACACGGGGGTCTCCTTTGCGCGGAGGGGAACTCTCGGAGCCCGTCCGGTGGCGGGGCGCCGCCCGGCACGGTTGTCACCGTTGCCGGGCGGCGCCGCCGGTGAGCGGGTGGGACGCGTACGGGTCAGTTGATGCCGGCGTCGGCGCAGAGCTTGGCGTACTCGCCGGCGCAGACCTCGTCCTTGGTGACGAAGCCGTCCGCGATGACGTCGGAGACGTTCTCCTTGTAGATGGCCTTCGGGGTGAGCAGGACGGCGGCCACGTCACGGCCACCCTCCGGGTCCGTGACCGTCTGACCGGTCTCCTTCTTGTCACCCTTGGCCAGCGCGATGGCCAGATCCGCGGCGGCCTTCGCCTCCTCCTTGATCGCCTTGTAGACGGTCATGCACTGGTCGCCGGCGAGGATGTTCTGCAGGCCCTGCGGGGTGGCGTCCTGGCCGGTCACCGGGACCTTGCCGTTGAGCTTGTTCTTCTTCAGCACCGAGATGACCGCGTTGCCGAGGCCGTCGTTGGCGGCGAGCACACCGTCGATCTTGCCGCCGGCCTTGGTGAGCTGCTGCTCGAAGATCGTGGCGGCCTGGGTGTTGTCCCAGTCCGGCACGGAGTCGTCGGCGACCTTGGTGTAGTCCTTCGAGTCGAACTTCGGCTTGAGCACCGAGTCGTACCCGTTCTTGAACAGGGTGGCGTTGTTGTCGGTCGGCGAGCCGTTGAGGTAGGCGATCGCCGGGTTCTTGACGCCCTTGTCGGTCAGGCACTTGACCAGGCCCTCGCCCTGCAGCTTGCCGACGGCCTCGTTGTCGAAGCTGACGTAGTACTGCGCGGAGCCGCCGAGGGTGAGGCGGTCGTAGTCGATGGTGGCGACGCCCTGCGACTTGGCCTTGTCGAGGACGGCCTTGCCGGTGCCGGAGTCCAGGTTGACGATCATCAGGGCGGTGACGCCGTTGGTGATCATCTGGTCGGCGATGGTCTGGAAGGCGTTCTTGTCGCCCTGCGCGTTCTGGATGTCGTAGTCGACACCCGCGGCCTTGAACGCCTCCTCCAGGAACTTGCGGTCCGCGCCCTCCCACCGGGCGGAGGACTTGCTGTCCGGGAGGATCACGCCGATCTTCGGCTTCGTGTCGTTGCCGCCGGCCGCGGTGCTGTCGGAGTTGTCGCCGCAGGCGGCCATGCCGCCGGTGGCCAGCAGGCCCACGGTGGCGAAGGTGAGGAAGCCCTTGCGCATCTGCACGGGTCCTTTCGGGGGTGGGGGAGTGGTTGCGAATGTTTTGTTGTGTCCGGCAACGTATTCCCGCTCACACGACGCTCGCAAGACTGTCGAGGTCGGAAGTTTGTTGGCGGCGGTAACAATTCAGCAACGCGCTCGTTACGCTCCGGACATTCCCCAACAAGCACTCACCGTCACCCCTCACTTCCGTTGCGTCGATCGCGAGGCTGGCGATGCAGTCGGTCGTGGCTCTGGCAGCCAACTTCGTGAT
>NZ_SMKN01000109.1 GCF_004348675.1 Micromonospora sp. KC606
CCCGCCGACGACCCCGCCCGCCGAGACTGGCCGAGCCGCGCCGCCGGCTGCGGCTGGGGACGCTGCTGGCCCTGGCGCTCTTCGCGGTCATCGGGGTCCGGCTGGTCGTCATCCAGGCCGTCCACACCCCGGCGTACGCGGACGCCGGCCTCGTCTTCCGGACCACCCGGGTCGACCTGCCTGCTCCGCGTGGCGCGATCCTGGACTCCACCGGCGCGCCGCTGGCCCGCAGCGTCGAGGCGCGGTACGTCTTCGCCGACCCGACCCGGGTCGAGGACCCGTTGGCCACCGCCCAGCAGCTCTCCCCGCTGCTCGGGGTGCCGGTCTCCGAGCTGGCGGAGAAGATGCAGCGGCGGCCGTTGCCCGGCGGGGGCGAGTCGCAGTTCCAGTACCTGGCCCGTGGGGTCGAGATCGCCAAGGCCACGCAGATCATGGCGCTGGACCTGGCCGGCATCGGGGTGCACCGCGACGAGCGGCGGGAGGTGCCCGGCGGGGACCTCGCGGCCAACCTGGTCGGCTTCACCAGCCCTGACATGGTCGGCATGGAAGGGCTGGAGGCACGGTACGACGACGTGCTGGAGGGGGAGGACGGCCGGTGGGTCTACGAGGCCGGCCGGGGCGACCTGAACGCACCGATCCCCGGCGGCTTCAGCCAGCGCACGCCCGCCAAGCCGGGCAGCTCCCTGGTGCTGACCATCGACCGCGACCTGCAGTACCAGGTGCAGCAGATACTGGGGCGGCAGACGGCGCAGGTCCGCGGCAGCGTGGGCGCGGCGGTGGTGCTGGACGTGAAGACCGGCGAGGTGCTGGCGCAGGCCAGCCATCCCACCTACAACGCGGCCAACCCCGAAACAAGCAAGCCCACCGACCGGGAGGACGCCGCGACCAGCTTCGTGGTCGACCCGGGCTCGGTGCACAAGGCGATCACCTTCGGCGCGGCGCTCCAGGAAGGGGTGATCACCCCCGACACCACGTTGCCGATCGCCAACACCATCCTCAGGGGCGACACCACGTTCGCCGACACCCACCCGGCACACGGCCAGCGGATGAGCCTGGCGGGGATGCTTGCCTACTCCTCCAACGTCGGCACCATCGAGATCGCCGAGAAGCTCGGCCGGGACCGCCTGATCGACTACCAGAAGCGGTTCGGGCTGGGACAGCCCACCGGGGTCGGCATGCCGGGGGAGGCGTCGGGGCGGCTGCTGCCCGCCGAGGAGTGGAGCGGGTCGTCGTACGGGTCGGTGCCGATCGGGCACAGCGTCGACGCCACCCCGCTGCAGATGGCCGCCGCGTACGCCGCCATCGCCAACGACGGCACCTACGTCCAGCCGCGCCTGATCAAGGCAATCATCGACGGGCAGACCGGCCGGCGTACCCCGGCGGAGCCGCCGGTCACCCGCTCGGTGCTCAGCCCGGCCAACGCCGCCGCGCTGCGCACCATGCTGGAGGCGGTGACGACCGTCGACCACGCCACCGGTCTGGCCGCCGCGGTGCCCGGTTACCGGGTCGCCGGCAAGACCGGCACCGGCTGGCGGCTGGCGAACGGCGTGAAGCAGCCCGGCGAGGTCGGCTCGTTCATCGGGATGGCCCCGGCGGAGAACCCCCGGTACGTGGTGGCGGTCTTCGTGTGGAGCCCGGGCGGCGAGGGCGGCACCGTCGCCGCGCCGGCGTTCCGCGAGATGATGGGCTTCACGCTGCGCCACTACCGGGTGCCCCCGTCCGGAGACAAGGCCCCGAAGTTCGAGGTCTTTCCGCGCTGAGCGGGCACGGCGGGACATCATCGGTGGGTGCGGACGAACCACCGGGGCGGCTGTACGGCCGGAACCGGACGACCGGGTAGGGTCTGACGCCGTGCCCGGCAATCCACGTCCCCGTTCCGTGCCCGCTCTCCGGCTCGGCGATCTCGCCGCCCGGCTCGCGCTGGCCGCGCCGGAGGGTGCCGCCGACCTGGCGGTGACCGGGGCGACCCATGCCAGCCAGGAGGTCCGCCCCGGCGACCTGTACGCCGCGCTGCCCGGCGCGCGCCGGCACGGCGCGGAGTTCGCCGCCGGCGCGGCGGCGGCCGGCGCGGTGGCCGCTCTCACCGACCCGGCCGGCGCCGCCGCGGTGGCCGAGGCCGGACTGCCGACCCTGGTCGCCGCCGACCCCCGGGCGGTGCTGGGCGACCTCGCCTCCGCCGTCTACGGCGACCCGACCGACGCGCTGACCGTCATCGGGATCACCGGCACCGCCGGCAAGACCTCCACCGCCTATCTGGTGGAGTCCGGTCTGCGCGCCGCCGGCCACGTCACCGGGCTGATCGGCACCGTCGAGACCCGCCTGGGCGACGTGGTCGTCGACAGCGTCCGCACCACCCCGGAGGCGACCGACCTGCACGCCATGCTCGCCGCCGCCCGGGAGCGGGGGGTGACCGCGCTGGTGATGGAGGTCTCCAGCCACGCCCTGGCGATGGGGCGGGTCGGCGGGGTGCGGTTCGGCGTCGGCGGGTACACGAACTTCGGCTCCGACCACCTGGACTTCCACGCCGACACGGCGGACTACTTCGCCGCCAAGGCGAAGCTCTTCGACGGCCGCTGCGCGGTCGAGGTGCTCAACCACGACGACCCGGCGCTGCGCCCGCTGTTCAAGCCGGCGACCGTCAGCTACTCGGCGGCCGGTGATGCCACCGCCACCTGGTGGGCCGGCGAGGTCGGCGGCGAGGGGTACGCCCAGCGGTTCACCGCGCACGGTCCCGGCGGGGTGGTCGTGTCCGCCGGGGTGGCCCTGCCCGGGCGGCACAACGTCGCCAACGCGCTGCTGGCCATCGCCAGCCTGGTGGCGGTCGGGGTCGACCCGGCGACCGCCGCGCGGGGGGTGGCCGCCTGCGGCGGCGTCCCAGGGCGGTTGGAGCTGGTCAGCGGGGATGCCCCGGTGCGCGGCGTGGTCGACTACGCGCACAAGACCGACGCGGTGGTGGCCGCGCTGGCGGCCCTGCGCGAGACGGGCGCCCGACGGTTGCTCTGCGTGATCGGCGCCGGTGGCGACCGGGACCGGGGCAAGCGCCCGGCGATGGGCGCCGCGGCGGCGGAGGGGGCAGACGTGGTGGTGGTGACCGACGACAACCCGCGCACGGAGGATCCGGCCACGATTCGGGCGGAGGTGCTCGCCGGGGCGTACGCGGCGGGGACGCCGGCCCGGATCATCGAGGTGCCGGGCCGACGGGCTGCCATCGACGAGGCGGTGCGGCTGGCCGAGCCGGGCGACGTGGTGGCGGTGCTCGGCAAGGGCCACGAGCGGGGCCAGGAGATAGCCGGCGAGGTGCACCCGTTCGACGACCGGGTGGAGCTGGCGGCGGCGCTGGGCGCCCGCTTCGGCGACCGGGCGGGCCGGCCATGATCGCGCTGAGCCTGGCGGAGGTCGCCGCGGCCGTCGAGGGCCGGCTGCTCGCCGCCGACCCGCGGGCCCGGGTGACCGGTCCGGTCGAGTTCGACTCCCGCAAGGTCACCGCCGGGGCGCTCTTCGTCGCCTTCCCCGGGGAGAAGGTTGACGGGCACGCCTACGCCGGCGCCGCGGTGACGTCCGGCGCGGTGGCGGTGCTCGGCACCCGCGAGCTGCCCGGGGTGCCGATGGTGCTGGTGGACGACGCGTTGACCGCGATGGGTCGGCTGGCGCGCGCCGTGGTGGAGCGGCTGCCGGAACTGACCGTGATCGGGTTGACCGGCTCGTCGGGCAAGACCACCACCAAGGATCTGATCGCCCAGCTCACCGTCCGGCTCGGGCCCACGGTAGCCCCACCCGGGTCGTTCAACAACGAGCTGGGGCACCCGTACACGGCGTTGCAGGCCACGCCGCAGACCCGTTTCCTGGTGCTGGAGAAGGGCGCCCGGGGGATCGGGCACGTGCGGTACCTGTGCGAGGTGGCGCCGCCGCGGATCTCCGTGGTGCTCAACGTCGGGGTGGCGCACCTGGGCGAGTTCGGTTCGGTGGAGAACATCGCCCTGGCCAAGGGGGAACTGGTCGAGTCGTTGCCGGCCGACGGACTGGCCGTGCTCAACGCCGACGACCCACTGGTCGACGCGATGGCCACCCGCACCGGCGCCCGGGTAATCCGGTACGGCGAGGCGGCCCACGCCGACGTCCGCGCGGTGGACGTGGCCGTGGACGACCGGGGCCGGGCGTCGTACACCCTGGTCACCCCGGAGGGGAGCGTGCCGGTACGGCTCGGGCTGACCGGCCGGCACCAGGTCTCCAACTCGCTCGCCGCCGCGGCGGTGGCCCGCGAGCTGGGGATGCCGCTGGCCGAGGTGGCGGCGGCCCTGGGCGAGCTGGGGCTGGTCTCGACCCGTCGGATGGACGTCTTCGAGCGACCCGACGGGGTCACTGTCATCGACGATTCGTACAACGCCAACCCGGCGTCGGTGGCGGTGGCGCTGCGGGCGCTGGCCGGCATGCGCCGGGGCGGGCGGACGTTCGCCGCGCTCGGCTACATGGCCGAGCTGGGCGACTTCGAACGCGAGGGGCACCGGGAGGTCGGCCGGCTGGTCGCCGAGCTCGGTGTCGACCGGCTGCTCGTGGTGGGTGAGCCGGCCGCGCCGATCCACGACGGCGCGACAGCGGTAAGTGACTGGGGAGGAGAGTCGGTGCTGCTCACCGATCAGGCGGCGGCCGTCGAGGTGCTGCGCAGCGAGCTACGACCGGGCGACGTCGTCCTGGTGAAGGGCTCCCGGTACCGCACCTGGGAGGTGGCCGACGCGCTGCGCGCGGCGGCCGTCCGGGGGAACGCGGGACGTGAGTCGGCGAGTCCGGGCGTCGTGACCGAGGAGGGCGCGGCGTGAGGGCTGTCATCGTCGCCATCGGCGTGGCATTCCTGGTGTCGCTGCTCGGCACCCCGATCGCGATCAAGGTGTTCACCCGGCTCAAGGCGGGCCAACCGATCCGGGCCGAGGGTCCGGCCATGCACCAGGGCAAGAAGGGCACGCCGACGATGGGTGGCGTGGTCTTCATCCTGGCCACGGTGATCGCGTACGTCGCCGGGCACCTGGCCCTGACCACGCTCCCGGACGCGCAGATCGCCCAGGTGGAGCCCACCATCACCGCGCTGGTGCTGCTGGGGCTGATGGTCTTCTCCGGCGCGGTCGGCTTCATCGACGACTTCCTGAAGGTCCGCAAGCGGCACAGCGGCGGGCTCAACAAGCGTGGCAAGCTGTTCGGCCAGATCCTGGTCGGGGCGGTCTTCGGCGTCGTCGCGCTGTACTTCCCGAGCAGCATGACCGGCCCGTCGGGGGCGGTCACCAACACCGAGACGGTCGGCAGCACCACGCTGAGCTTCATCCGGGACATCCCGGCGCTGGACGTTACCAAGATCGGCGCGGTGATCATCTTCATCTTCGTGGTGATGGCCGCGACCAACGGGGTGAACCTCACCGACGGGTTGGACGGCCTGGCCACCGGCGCCTCGGTGATGGTGCTCGCGGCGTACGCGCTGATCGCGTTCTGGCAGTACCGGCACTGGTGCGCCGACGAGGCATACATGAAGGACCCGAACAACTACTGCTACACGGTCCGCGACCCGCTGGAGATCGCGCTGATCGCCGGCGCGGCGGCCGGGGCGTGCGTGGGCTTCCTGTGGTGGAACACCTCGCCCGCCCGGATCTTCATGGGCGACACCGGCGCGCTGGGCCTGGGCGGGCTGATCGCCGGCATGGCGATGTCCACCCGGACGATCCTGCTGCTGCCAATCATCGGCGGGCTCTTCGTGATCATCACGATGTCGGTGGTGATCCAGATCATCTCGTTCCGGACCACCGGCAAGCGGGTGTTCCGGATGTCCCCGCTCCAGCACCACTTCGAGCTGGCCGGCTGGAGCGAGGTCAACATCGTGGTGCGCTTCTGGATCATCGCCGGCATCGGTGTGGCCATCGCCCTCGGGCTGTTCTACAGCGACTTCCTGGCCAACATGGGCTGAGTCGCGTTCGGCGCGCACGGGGGCCCATAGCCGAGGGGCCCCCGTTTCGCATTTCGACACGCCGACCGCACCGAACGACCGGAACGGGCGCACCGTAACCGCGATGATGGGCACGTGGGGGAGGAACCGACAACCGGCACGACGACACAGGCCCCGTCCCGGCGGGGCGCGGACGCGGGGCGTACGACGGATCCGCCGGCGCCGGGCGGCCTGGACGTGACCGGCGGTCTGGCGGCGCTACGCGGCCTGCTGGCCCGCCCGCTGGCCTCCTACTACCTGCTGCTGTCCAGCGCCGGTCTGCTGCTGCTGATCGGCCTCACCATGGTCTTCTCCGCGACCAGCGTGAGGGACTACGCCACCAAGAACGGCGACGCCGCCGCCTCGTTGACCAAGCAGGCGATCTTCGCGGTGATCGGCGTGGTCGTGTTCTGGGCCTGCCAGCGACTGCCCGCCCGCAGCTTCCGGGCCCTGAGCCGGCCCGCGCTCGGCGTCGCGGTGGCGCTGCTGCTCCTGCTCAACCTGCTGGTGGCCCTGAACTCGCTGTTCCGGGTGAAATCGGTCGGGCCGCTCTCCGCCGAGCTGCTCTGGCTCTACCTCGGCCCGATCTCGATCCAGCCGGTCGAGGTGGCCAAGTTCGCGCTGGTGCTGTGGGGCGCGCACGTGCTGGCCCGCAAGGGTGCCGCGTTGGGCTGGTGGAAGGAGCTGGCCACCCCGCTCTTCCCGGTCGTCGGGCTGTTGTTCGTGCTGGTCGGTTACAACGACCTGGGTAGCATGCTCTGCCTGCTGGCGCTGGTGGTGGGGCTGCTCTGGGCGGCCGGCGTCCGGAAGCGGGTCTTCGCCGCACTCTCCGCGGTCGGCCTGATCGGCGTCGGCCTGCTGGTCGCCGCCGCCTCGCTCGGGGCCGGCTCCGGCTCGCGCGACGCCGACAACTACCGGCTGGGCCGGCTGACCACGTGGCTCGACCCGCCGGATCCGAAGACCTGCTTCGAGCAGGATCTGCAGGGCTGCTACCAGCTCATCCAGGCCCGGTACGCCATCGAGCAGGGCGGCTGGTTCGGGGTCGGGCTGGGCAAGAGCGGCCTCAAGTGGGACTGGCTGCCCGAGGCGCACAACGACTTCATCTTCGCCGTCCTCGCCGAGGAGTTGGGGGTGGTCGGCTGCGTCGTGGTGCTCACCCTGTTCGCGGTGCTGGCCTACACCGGGCTGCGGATCGCCCGCCGGGTGGAGGACCCGTTCCGCCGGCTCGCCGCCGCGGGCGTCACCGCCTGGCTGGTCGGCCAGGCCGTGATCAACATCGGTGGGGTTACCGGGTTGCTGCCGCTGACCGGCGTGCCGCTGCCGTTCATCTCCGACGGCGGCAGCGCCCTGGTGGTGACGCTCGCGGCGGTCGGCATGCTCGCCTCCTTCGCCCGCGCCGAACCCGACGCGGCCCGAGCCCTGCACGCCCGTCCACCGGCCCGATGGGTCCGACTAGTCTGGGCCCCGTTGCCGCCGCTTCCCGGCCGGCGTCGCCACCCGGCGTCGCCACCGGCTGCCCGAGGGTCCGTACCCCGGTCGCGAGCGCGGCGGTCCGACGACCAGGCCGCGCCGGTCGGCACCCGGCAGACCCGGGACCGCGGCGGAACGGCGCGCGAGAGGAGACGCTGATGGGTCCGCTGCGTTCGGTGGTGCTCTGCGGAGGGGGCACGGGTGGCCACATCTACCCGCTGCTCGCCTTCGCCGACTGCCTGCGCCGAAACGACCCGGGCGTCCGGATCACCTGCCTCGGCACGCCCAAGGGCCTGGAGAACGAGCTGATCCCGCCGGCCGGCTACGACCTGCGGCAGATCCCCGCCTACCAGCTGCCCCGCTCGCTCAACATGAGCCTGGTGCGCACCCCGGACCGGATGTGGAAGGCCGCCCGCGCCGCCGGCAAGGTGATCGACGAGGTACGGGCCGAGGTGGTGGTCGGTTTCGGCGGGTACGTCTCCGTCCCCGGCTACCTCGCCGCCTGGCGGCGGGAGCTGCCGATCGTCATCCACGAGGTGAACGTCCCACCGGGCGTCGCCAACCGGCTCGGCATGAAGTTCACGAAGAACGTCGCGGTGGGCTTCCCGCACCAGCCGGCCCAGGCCGAGTCGCTGCGCGACGCCCGGGTGGTCGGCGTGCCGCTGCGCCGGGGCATCGCCGGGCTGGAGCGCACCGCCCTGCGCGACGCCGCCCGGGCCCACTTCGGACTCCGTCCCGACCTGCCGGTGCTCTTCGTCGCCGGCGGCTCCCAGGGTGCCCGCTCGATCAACCTGGCGGTCTCCGGCGCGGCCAAGGAGCTGGCCCGAAGCGGCGTGCAGGTACTGCACGTGATGGGCGCCCGCAACGAACCGGTGCCGATCCCCACCGACCTGCCGGCGCCGTACGTGGCCCTGCCCTACCTGTCCGAGATGGAGCTGGGCTACGCCGCAGCCGACCTGATGCTGGCCCGGGGCGGGGCGATGACCTGCGCCGAGGTGGCCGCGATCGGGCTGCCCGCCATCTACGTGCCGTACCCGCACTCCAACCAGGAGCAGAAGCGCAACGCGCTGCCCGTGGTCGAGGCCGGCGGCGGGCTGCTGGTCGACGACGCCGAACTGACCCCGGCCTGGCTGGAGCGGACCGTGGTCCCGCTGCTGCGCGACCCGCGCCGGCTGCACGCGATGGGCGCCGCCGCCGCCGCGTACGGGCGGCGGGACGGCGACGTCGCCCTGCTGAACTTCGTCTACGAGGCGGTGGCCTGATGAGGTCCGCCGCCGCGACGGGAAGGTACGTCTCATGAACACCGCGCAGTTCACCCCGGCCGGCACGCTCACCGCCGAGGACCTGGGCCGGATACACCTGATCGGGGTGGGCGGGGTCGGCATGAGCGGCCTGGCGCGGCTCTTCCTCACCCGCGGCCTGCCGGTCTCCGGCAGCGAACTGCGCGAGTGGCCGTCCCTGGCCGGCCTGCGCGCGCTGGGCGGGACGATCCACATGAGCCACGAGGCGTCGAACCTCGACGGCGTGGACACCGTCGTCTACTCCTCGGCCATCCCGCAGGACCACCTGGAGATGGACGAGGCCCGCCGGCGTGGCCTGCGGGTGCTGCACCGCTCGGAGGCCCTCGCCGCGGCGATGACCGGCCGGCGCACCGTGGCCGTCGCCGGCACCCACGGCAAGACCACCACCACCTCGATGGTGACGATGGTGCTCCAGCAGGCCGGCGCCGACCCGTCCTTCGTCATCGGTGGGGAGATCTCCGAGGTCGGCTCCGGCGCGCACCACGGCACCGGCGAGCACTTCGTGGTGGAGGCGGACGAGAGCGACCGCTCGTTCCTGATCTACCGCCCGTACGTCTCGATCGTCACGAACATCGAGGCCGACCACCTCAACACCTACGGCGACCTGGCCAACCTCGAGGCGGCCTTCGCCGAGTTCGCCCGGCTCACCGACCCGGACGGGTTCATCATCACCTGCGCGGACGACCCGGGCGGCCGGCGGCTGGCCGAGACGCTGCGTGCCGAGGGTCGCCGGGTGTGGACGTACGGCGAGGCGGCCGACGCCGACCTGCGGCTGAGCGCGATGGTCTCCTCCGGACAGGGGGTGCGCTACCTGGCCGAGATCGAGGGCCGCTCGCTGGGCGAGTTCCGGCTGCCGATTCCCGGCCGGCACATGGGGCTCAACAGCGCCTCGGCGGCGCTCGCCGCGTACCTGCTGGAGCTGCCGGTCGAGGCGGCGGAGGCGGCGCTGGGCGCGTTCCCGGGCGTGCGCCGACGCTTCGAGCGCAAGGGTGTCGCCGACGGAGTGCTGGTCTACGACGAGTACGCCTACCACCCGACCTCGATGACGCTGGCGCTGCGGACGCTGCGTGAGGTGGCCGGGGACGGCCGGCTGATCGTGGTTTTCCAGCCCTACCGGCTCTACCGCACCCGGGACCTGCAGGCCGAGATCGCGGCGGCGCTGGGAATCGCCGACGAACTGGTGCTGCTGGAGGTCTTCGGCCCGGGTGAGCTGCGCCAGCCGGGCGAGGGCTCGGCCGCGCTGGTCGAGGCGGTCCCGCTGGCCGAGGCGCACAAGGTCTTCGTGGACTCCTGGGACGAGGCCCCGGTCGAGGTGGCGCGGCGGGCCCGCCCCGGCGACGTGGTGGTGACCATGGGCGCGCCGCCGATCTCCCTGCTGGGCGATCAGCTCCTCGACGCCCTGCTGGCCCGGGCCGGAGGCGCCGCCGGCACGACGGCCCTCGGCGCGGCCGTCGACCCGGACGGCGCGGCCTCCGCGGCCGGATGAGCCCGGGTCCGGCGCGGGGCCGTACCGCCGGTGCGGACGGAGGCGGCCCCCGGCGTGGCCCGGTCCGGCGCTGGCAGCTGGTTCGGGCGGGCAGCGACGCGGTCCCGCCGTCGACCCGGCGGTTCATGGCCCGGGCCCGGCGGCGGCGGATGCGGGCGGCGCTGCCCTGGGCGGTGGCCGGCGGCGTGCTCGCGGTGGCCGGCCTGGTCGCCTGGACGCTGCTCGGCACCGGGCTGTTCGGCGTGCGCGAGGTGCGGGTGGTCGGGGCGGATCTGGTGACCCCGGTCGAGGTGCGTGACGCCGCGGCGGTGCCGGACGGGGTGCCGCTGGCCCGGGTCGACCTGGCCGCGACCGCCCGCCGCATCGGTGCGCTGCCCCCGGTGCAACGGGCCACGGTGACCCGGGACTGGCCGGGGACGCTGGTGGTGACGCTGGTGGAGCGGACCGGCGCGGCCGCGGTGCCGCACGACGGGCGGTACGTCGTCATCGACGGCAGCGGGGTGGCCTTCCAGACGACGGACAGCGTGCCGGACGGGCTGCCGGTGGTCCGGCTGGACACCCCGGGGCCGGACGACCCGGGCACCCGGGCGGCGCTGGAGGTGCTGGCGGCGCTCACCCCGCAGCTGCGTGCCGAGCTCACCGAGCTCACCGTGGCCGGGCTGGCCCGGATCAGCCTGACCCTGCGCGGGGATCGTACGGTGATCTGGGGGGACGCCACCCGCGCCGCGGACAAGGCCCGGGTGGCCACCGCGCTGCTCGGCCGGCAGGCCGACACGATCGACGTCAGCGCGCCGGACGTGGTGACGTTCCGATGAGGCCGGTGCGGTGCGTGACTCGTCCCGCCATTGGCGGCGACACGCCGGGCAGGTCCTTGGCTCATCGCGCGGCGGCGCTTACGTTGCCCCGAAGAGGATCAGTGGTTGACATAACTGTAAGCCTCTAGTAGAGGGTGAGGGTTTACCCCTGAAGCCTCGCTGGTGACAGCTGTCGTCGACCGCTGGTCTGGCCTCGCCGTACCCGGTCGGCCGAGCCAATCTCGAAGGGAAAGGACCGGAGATGACACCTCCGCACAACTACCTGGCGGTCATCAAGGTCGTCGGCATCGGCGGTGGCGGCGTCAACGCCGTCAACCGGATGATCGAGGTTGGGCTCAAGGGCGTCGAGTTCATCGCGATCAACACGGACGCGCAGGCCCTGCTGATGAGCGACGCCGACGTCAAGCTGGACGTCGGCAGGGAGCTGACCCGCGGGCTCGGGGCGGGCGCCAACCCGGACGTCGGCAAGAACGCCGCCGAGGACCACCGCGACGAGATCGAGGAGGTCCTCAAGGGAGCCGACATGGTCTTCGTCACGTGTGGCGAGGGCGGCGGTACCGGCACCGGTGGGGCGCCGGTGGTGGCGAACATCGCCCGCAAGCTGGGCGCGCTCACCATCGGCGTGGTGACCCGACCGTTCTCGTTCGAGGGCAAGCGCCGCCAGGTGCAGGCCGAGGCCGGGATAGACGAGCTGCGCAACCAGTGCGACACGCTGATTGTCATCCCGAACGACCGGCTGCTGGCGCTCGGCGACCGCAACATCTCCATGATGGACGCCTTCCGTACCGCCGACCAGGTGCTCCTCTCCGGTGTCCAGGGCATCACCGACCTGATCACCACGCCGGGTCTGATCAACCTGGACTTCGCCGACGTCAAGAGCGTGATGAGCGGCGCGGGCAGCGCGCTGATGGGCATCGGCAGCGCCCGCGGCGAGAACCGCGCGGTGGAGGCGGCCGAGGCGGCCATCTCCAGCCCGCTGCTCGAGCAGAGCATGGACGGCGCGCGCGGCGTGCTGCTCTCCATCGCCGGCGGCTCCGACCTCGGCCTGTTCGAGATCAACGACGCAGCCCAGTTGGTCACCGACGCGGCCCACCCGGACGCGAACATCATCTTCGGCGCGGTGATCGACGACGCGCTCGGCGACGAGGTGCGGGTCACCGTGATCGCTGCCGGCTTCGACGGGGGCACGCCGGCGTACAAGGCGGCCGAGTCGCCGCGCAAGACCAACCAGAACCAGCCGGCCCCGCAGACCCCGCCGGTGACGCCGCCGGCGACGCATCCCGCGCCGCAGCAGTCGCCGCGCCGGGTGCTCTTCGACGACGTGGACGTGCCCGACTTCCTCAAGAACGGCTCCTGAGCGTCGCCGATGACCGACCAAGCCGCTACGGTACGGCCCGATCGGCGTGCCGAACTCGCCGCCGGGCTGGCCCGGGTCCGTGCCCGGATCGCCGACGCCTGCGCGGCCGCCGGCCGCAACCGTGCCGAGGTGACCATGATCGCGGTCACCAAGACGTACCCGGCCGGCGACGTGCTCGCGTTGGCCGGGCTCGGTGTGACCGACATGGGGGAGAACCGCGACCAGGAGGCCGCGCCGAAGGCGGCCGAGGTGGCCGCCGCCGGGGTGGGCGTCCGCTGGCACTTCGTCGGCCAGTTGCAGCGCAACAAGGCCCGCTCGGTGGTCCGCTACGCCGACGTCGTGCACTCGGTGGACAGCGTCCGGCTGGCCCGGGCGCTGGACGCCGCGGCGACCGCCGGCCGGGACCGAACGCTGGACGCGCTGGTGCAGGTGAGCATCGACGGCGATCCGGCCCGTGGCGGGGCGCTGCCCGACTCGACCGATCCGGACCGGGGCCTGGAGCCGGTCGCCGACGCGCTCGCCGGCGCGGCCGGGCTGCGGCTGGCTGGGCTGATGGCGGTGGCCCCGCTGGGCTGGGAGCCGGAGCGGGCGTTCGCCCGGCTCGCGGAGGTGGCGGCACGGTTGCGGCAGCGGCACCCGCGGGCGACGGCGCTCTCGGCGGGGATGAGCGGCGACCTGGAACAGGCGATCGCCCACGGCGCGACACATGTCCGTGTCGGAAGCGCCTTGCTCGGAATGCGTCCCACGCTGCGGTAGCCTGGCCGCGATAGAAGCAAATTACATCAGTGTTGTTCAGGAGCGGCGTCCCTGTGCTCGGGGGGCCACGGCGGGCGGCCGCGAAACGTCCGTCGGGGGATTGCCGCTTCGATCCGATGGGCATGGGATGTCCATTCGTGATCACGGCGACACGGCACGGGGGTGCGTGCCGCACGGCGGACGGAAGGGCGCGGGATGGGTGCACTGCGCAAGGCGGGGGTCTGGCTCGGTCTCGTCGAGGAGGACGACGAGCGGGCCTACGACGACGGCGGCTACGAAAAGCCGGGCTACCGCGAGTCGCGGTACCGGTCGAGCCGGTACGCCGAGGAGTTCGCCGACGACGATGACGACGAGGCGGACGAGCCGCCGGCGCCGCGCCCGCGGCTCGGCGACCGGGGCCGGCTCGGCGACCGGGTGACGAGCCGCGCGGTGGAAACCGACCGGGCCGACGAGGAGCGCCCGGAGCGCAGTGAGCGGTCCAGCGTGCGGTCGATCACCCGGTCCGGGCCGGGGGACACGTCGGGCGGGCTGTCGTACCACACCCGGGACAATCTCGCCCTGGCCCCGCAGGTCCAGCCGCGCGAGCGCCCGGTGGCGGCGGAGGAGGAGCAGCGGTACCAGATCACCACCCTGCATCCGACGACCTACCGGGAGGCGCGCACCATCGGCGAGCACTTCCGCGACGGCGTGCCGGTGATCATCAACCTCACCGAGATGGACGAGGCCGACGCCCGCAGGCTGGTGGACTTCGCCGCCGGGCTGGCATTCGGGCTGCGCGGTACGATCGAGCGCGTGACCAACCGGGTGTTCCTGCTCTCACCGGCCAACGTCCAGGTCACCGCTGAGGACAAGGCCAAGATCGCTGAGGGCGGCTTTTTCAGCCTGAGCTAGTCCGCCCGACCGAGGGACGTCGCCTGCCGTGTTGTCGATCCTGTTGCAAGTGCTGTACCTGATCCTGTATGTCTTCCTGATCGTGCTCCTGGCCCGGTTTGTCCTGGGTGCCGTCCTTCAGTACGGCCGTCGGTGGCAGCCGGGTCGCGGAGCGTCGGCAGGGCTGGAATCCGTGTGGAGCGTCACTGATCCCCCTCTCAAGGCGTTGAGGCGTGTGATCCCTCCGTTGCGAATTGGTACCGTGAGCATCGACCTGGCCTCGCTTGTGCTCCTGGTTATCCTGTTCGTGCTGATGAGGTTTGTGTTGACGCCGTCGATCATCGCGGTTTCCTGATGACCGGCACGCTACGCGGCCGCAACTGACCCGAGGAGTTTCGATGCCGCTGACCCCGGCTGACGTCCATAACGTCGCCTTCAAGAAGCCGCCGATCGGCAAGCGGGGGTACGACGAGGAGGAGGTCGACGCCTTCCTGGACGAGGTCGAGCGCGAGCTCGCCCGTCTGATCGAGGAGAACAACGAGCTGCGCGCCCAGGTGGAGCGCGGTGGCCGTGGTGGTGCTCCGGCCGGCCCCGGCGGTGACGCCCGCCTCGCCGCCGAGCTCAACGACGTCAAGGCCCAGCTCGACCGGGTGCAGCGCGACAAGGCCGCGGCCGAGCAGGCCGCCCGGGCGATGCAGGCGGAGCTGGAGCAGGTGCGCGCCACCGGCGGCCCGGCCAGCACCGGCGATGGTGAGCAGCAGGCGCTGCGGGTGCTGATGATGGCCCAGCGGACCGCCGACGACCACGTCTCCGACGCCCGCCGTGAGGCCGACCAGCTTCTCTCCGAGGCCCGGTCGAAGGCCGAGGAGGTCACCCGCGAGGCCCGCGCCAAGGCCGACGCGCTGGAGCGCGACGCCCGCCAGCGGCACCAGGAGGCCATGGGCGGCCTGGACGCCAAGCGCACCGCGCTGCAGAAGCACATCGAGGAGCTCAAGCAGTTCGAGCGGGAGTACCGCACCCGGCTCAAGGCATACCTGGAGAGCCAACTGCGCGACCTCGACGGCCGTGGCCAGGGCCTGGAAGCCGAGATGACCCGCGCCGACGGCAGCCGTGCCGTCGGTGGCAACGGCCTGGCCGCCGCCGGCCTCGCCGGCTCGTACGGTGGTCGCTCCGGCGCCCTCGAAGCCGGCCGCTGATTCGACGGTCGGCGGTCGTCCCCGGACGGGCCGCCGACCGGCCACACCGACACGACGCGGCGGGGGTGAGCCGTGCTAGTCGCAAGTCTGCTGCTCATCCTCGTCGCCGTGGCGCTGCTGGTCCTCGGTCTCGCCGACGGCTCCAGCGCCCTGTTGGTCAGTTCCATCGCGGTGAGCCTGTTGGCCGCCGTCGCGTTGGTGGTCGCCGCCCGCCAGGTGGCCGTCACCAGGGCGACGGGTGACCGGCTCGGACCGCGTACGGGACGGGGATTCGCGGGCAGGTCCCGTCCGACCGCACCGCCGGCCACCGTGGCCCCGGCGCAGTCGGCCATCCCCGTCCAGCACGTGCCCACGGCGTTCGGCGCCGGTGGTGACGGGTGGCGGCAACCGCCCGAGCCGCCGGCGACCGGGGCCGTGGACGGCCCGTGGGAGTCGCACGCCGACGCCCCGGGGGAGCCGGAGGGCGTAGCCACCCGGCACGTGTCAGCCGACGAGGCCACCGGGGCTCGGGAGTCGGCCGGCGCGACCGAGCGTGGCCCGGACGGCGACCTCGCCGGCCCGTGGCGGCCGGTCAGCCCCGCGCCCTCGCTGGACGTGACGGCGGAGCGCGCCGAGCCGGTCAGCGGCGGGGCCTGGCCCGACGACGAGCCGGAGGTCCAGTCGGTGTCGCCGGTCGACGCCGCCCGGGTAGCCCGGCTCGACACCGAGGTGCGGGTCGTCGACGGCCGCCCCCGCTACCACCTCGCATCCTGCCCGCACCTGTTCGGGCGCGACGACGAGCCACTGCCGGCCTTCGAGGCGGTCTCGCTGGGCTTCACGCCGTGCGCGGCCTGCGCGCCGGACACCAGCCTGCTCGCCGACGCCCCGCCGGGCTGAGCCGGATGCCCGAGCACAGGCTCACCGTCGCCGTGCGGGTCAAGCCGGGGGTCTCCCGCGCCCGGGTCGGTGGCCGCTTCGACGGCCCGCACGGCCCGGCACTGGTCATCGCGGTGAACGCCCCTGCGGCCGACGGCCGGGCCACCGAGGCGGCCCGTCGGGCCCTGGCCGGCGCGCTGGGTGTCCGGCCGGCGGCGGTCTCCCTGCGTACCGGTGCGGCCAGCCGGGACAAGCTGTTCAGCGTCGAGCGTCCCGACCCCGAACTGATTGACGTGCTCCGGCGGTTGCGCGACGGATCGGACGGGTGAGGGCGCTCCGGGCCGGTGCCCCGTGACGCCCGGGCTGAACCTCGCGCTCCTGGTCGGCGCCGCCGTCCTGCTGGTCGCCGTCGGCGCGGTCCGCTTCTCCACCCGGCTCGGCGTGCCGAGTCTCCTGGTCTACCTGGCGATCGGGGTGGCGATCGGGGAGGCCGGCCTGGGCATCGCGTTCGACGACGCGGAGCTGACCCGGGTGCTGGGCTTCTGCGCGCTGATCGTGATCATCGCGGAGGGTGGGCTCACTGCCCGTTGGAGCACCCTGCGTCCGGTGCTCGGGATGGCGGCGGCGCTCGCCACGGTCGGGGTGCTGGTCAGCATCCTGGCGGTCGGCGCCGTGGTGCATCTGCTTCTCGGGCTGGACTGGCGGTTGGCCCTGCTCTATGGCGCCGTGCTCTCCTCCACCGACGCCGCGGCGGTCTTCGCCACGTTACGCCGGTTGCGCCTGCCACCCCGGCTGGTGGCCACCCTGGAGGCGGAGTCCGGCATGAACGACGCCCCGGTGGTGATCCTGGTGGTGCTGCTGTCGGTCGGCGCCGCCGAGGGCCACCCCTGGTGGTACGAGGTGTTCCTGGTCGGGTACGAGCTGGGCGCGGGTGCGGGGGTCGGGCTGGCCGTCGGGGTCGCCGGGCGGTACGCGCTGCGCCGGGCGGCGCTGCCCTCGTCCGGCCTGTACCCGATCGCGGCGGTCGGTTTCACCGTGCTGGCGTACGCCGTCGGCGCGGTGCTGCACGCCTCCGGTTTCCTCGCCGTGTACGTGGCCGGCGTGCTGCTCGGCAACGCCCGGCTGCCGCACCGGCAAGCCATCCTCGGTTTCGCCGACGGGTTGGCCTGGTTGGCCCAGATCGGGTTGTTCGTGCTGCTCGGCCTGCTGGCCACGCCGAGCCGGCTGCCGGCGGCGGTGTTGCCGGCCGTGGTGACCGGGTTGGCCCTGCTGCTGGTCGCCCGGCCGTTGTCGGTGTTCGTCTCCGCGCTGCCGTTCCGGTTGCGGCTGCGCGAGCAGGCGTTCCTGTCCTGGGCGGGGTTGCGCGGGGCGGTGCCGATCGTGCTCGCCACCATCCCGCTGTCGGAGCGGGTCCCGGGAGCCGACCGGCTCTTCGACGCGGTCTTCGTCCTGGTGGTGATCTTCACCGTGTTGCAGGCGGGAACGCTCGCCCGGGCGGCCCGCCGGTTGGGGGTGACCGCGCCGGCGGAGCTGACGGAGATCCGGGTGGAGACCGCCCCGCTGGAGCGGATGCGGGCGGACCTGCTCCAGCTGACGGTGCCACCCGGTTCCCGGCTGGCCGGGGTGCACGTGGACGAGCTGCGGCTGCCGGCGGGGGCCTCGGTGACCCTGGTGCTGCGCGACGGGACGGGCTTCGTCCCCGGCCCGGGCACGCGGCTGAGGGCCGGCGACAGCCTACTGATCGTGGCGACCGTGGGGGCGCGGGACGAGGCCGAGCGGCGGTTGCGGGCGGTCAGCCGGCGGGGTCGCCTCGCGAGGTGGGTTGGCGAGTACGGGGAGGATCGGGATGGCTGATCTGCTAGCGTTCCTTTTGCCCTGATTGGGGCTTACTCGGGGCTGAATAGCGGTACGACGGTGGGGCACGTTGTCGGACGCCTGTACGTTCCGTATTCTTGCCAACCTCCGGAGTGCGCGGCCCTCGTCGCCGCGCGCCCGTTTTGTTACATGGGGCGCCATGCCGGTGACCCCTGGCACCACTGACCGCCGCGTGACGCGGCTGAGGGAGCTGACGATGGCGAAGCCAGCCGACACCAGGACCGCCGGCCGCAAGCCGGTGGCGAAGGCCACCCGCAGCGCGGCGGAGACGGAGAAGATCCGGGGAGCGCTGGCGGCCCGACGGGACGAGCTGCGCGCCGAGTACGATCAGACGCTGAGCGAGATCACCGAGCTGCAGCGCGACCGGCTGACCGACTCGGCCGGGGACGACCAGGCCGACACCGGCACCAAGACGTTCGAGCGCGAGCAGGAGATCTCCCTCGCCAACAGCATCCGGGAACGGATCACGCAGGTCGAGCGGGCGCTGGAGCGGCTCGACGAGGGTGGCTACGGATGGTGCGAGCGGTGCGGGAACCCGATCCCGGTGGAGCGGCTCGCCGCCTTCCCGTCGGCGACCCTCTGCGTGACCTGCAAGCAGCTGGAGGAGCGGCGCTGAGATCCGCTCCCCGCTGACCACGAGACGGCGGCCCTCGCCGTCGCAGACGTCGATGGGGAGTCGATGACCACAGCACCGACCGCCGGATCCGGCACCGCTGAGCCGGGCGGCGACACGCCCCGTTGGCGGGCGGTCGTGGTCCTGACCAGCATCGCCCTGGTGGCACTGCTGGCCGACCTGCTCACCAAGCATCTGGCGGTGCAGGCCCTGGACGACCGCCCGCCGGTGCGGCTGCTCGGCGGGGCGGTCTACCTGACCCTCACCCGCAACAGCGGGGCGGCCTGGAGCATCGGCTCCGACCACACCTGGGTCTTTCCGCTGATCACCATCGGTGTGGTCGGCTGGATCGTCTGGATGGCGCTGCGGCTGCGGTCGCTGCCGTGGGCCGTCTCGCTCGGTCTGGTGCTCGGTGGGGCGCTCGGCAACCTCGTCGACCGGATCTTCCGCGCCCCGGGGCACTTCGTCGGTCACGTGGTGGACATGGTCAGCCTCTTCGACCCGTACGGCCGGGTCTGGCCGGTGTTCAACCTCGCCGACAGCGCCCTGGTCTGCGGCGTGCTGCTGGCTGTGCTGCTGGAGTTGACCGGGCGCCAGCGCGACGGCAGGGGCGACGGCGGGGACACTGCCGGCACGCCGTCGGGCACCGGGGCCGAGCAGCGGGAGCGGGCGTGACCTCGGCCTTCGCCGCGGGCGGCGACCATCGTTCCCTGCCCGTTCCCGACGGGCTCGACGGCATGCGCCTGGACCAGGCCGTCTCCCGCCTCTTCGGGCTCTCCCGCACGGCCGCGGCGGCCCTGGTCGACGCCGGAAAAGCCCTGGTCGACGGCATCGTCCGGCCGAACTCGTACAAGGTCAAGGCCGGGTCCTGGCTGGAGGTGACGCTGCCCGCCC
>NZ_SMKN01000010.1 GCF_004348675.1 Micromonospora sp. KC606
GGTCATCACCACCTTCCGCCCGGACAACGTGGTCGACATGGAGTTCGACGGGTGGCGGGCCAACGTCGACCGGCTCGGCGAGATCGCCGGCGAGGACACCGGGACGTACGCCGGCTACCTGGCCGCGCTGCGCGCCCGGCGGGCGGCGTTCATCGCGGCCGGCGCCACCTCCTCCGACCACGGTCACCCCACCGCCCGTACCCTGGCGCTCGACCCGGCGCAGGCCGCCGCCCTGTACGACAGGGGCCTGCGCGGCGAGGCCGACGCGGCCGACGCCGAGGCGTTCCGGGCGCACATGCTGGTGGAGTTCGCCCGGATGTCGCTGGACGACGGCCTGGTCCTGCAACTGCACCCCGGAGCGGCGCGCAACCACAACCGCTGGCTGCACGCCACACACGGCCGGGACGTCGGCGGCGACGTGCCGCAGGCCACCGAGTACGTCCATGCCCTCGCCCCGCTGCTGGACGCGTACGGCAACGACCCACGGCTGCGGCTGGTGGTGTACACCCTCGACGAGTACACGTTCAGCCGGGAGCTGGCGCCCCTCGCCGGCGGCTACGCCGCGCTCTACCTCGGGGCGCCCTGGTGGTTCCTGGACTCCCCGGAGGTGCTGCGGCGCTTCCGGGAGGCGGTCACCGAGTCGGCCGGTTTCTACAACACCGCCGGGTTCGTCGACGACACCCGCGCGTTCTGCTCCATCCCGGTTCGCCACGACGTGGCTCGCCGCATCGACGCCGGCTTCCTCGCCCGGCTGGTCGCCGAGCACCGGCTGACCGAGGACGAGGCCGCCGAAACCATCGTCGACCTGGCGTACCGGCTGCCGAAGAAGGTCTTCAGGTTCGGGGAGTTCTCATGAGTGTCAGGATCATCGGCGTCGACGTGCACGACGTCCGCTTCCCCACCGCGGCGGCCGGCGACGGCTCCGACGCGATCAACAAGGGCGACTACTCGGCCACCTACGTCGAGCTGCGCACCGACGGGGGCCCTACGGGTGCCGGGTTCACCTTCACCAACGGCCGGGGCAACGAGATCACCTGCGCCGCCGTCCGTGCCCTGGCCCACCACGTGCAGGGCCGCACGGTCGAGGAGATCGCCGCCGCGCCGGTGGCGTTCTGGCGATCGCTCGTCGCCGACGTGCAGCTGCGCTGGTTGGGCCCGGAGAAGGGGGTCATCCACATGGCCACCGGCGCGCTGGTCAACGCGGTGTGGGACCTGCGCGCCAAGCTCGCCGGCAAGCCGATGTGGCGCTACCTCGCGGAGCTGCCCACCGAGGAGCTGGTGGCCAACGTCGACTTCCACCACATCACCGACGCGCTCACTCCCGACGAGGCGGCGGCCATCCTCGACAAGGGCCGCGACGGGCTCGCCGACCGGCTCGCCGAGCTGGAACGCGACGGGCTGCCGTCGTACACCACCTCGGTGGGCTGGCTGGGCTACCCGGACGACAAGGTCCGGGCACTGACCCGCGAGGCGTACGCCCGGGGGTGGCGGGCGATGAAGATGAAGGTCGGCGGGGCGCCCGAGGACGACCTGCGCCGGGCCCGGATCATCCGGGCGGAGATCGGCCCGGACGCGCTGCTGATGATGGACGCCAACCAGGTCTGGGACGTCGACGAGGCGATCGCCAACATGACGGCGCTGGCCGAGGTGGACCCGTACTGGATCGAGGAGCCGACGCACGCCGACGACGTGCTCGGCCACGCCCGGATCGCCCGGGCGGTCACCGAGCTGACCGGCGGCCGGTGCCGGGTCGCCACCGGCGAGGTCGCCGCCAACCGGGTGATCTTCAAGCAGCTCCTGCAGGCCGAGGCGATCGGCGTGATGCAGATCGACGCCTGCCGGGTCGGCGGGGTCAACGAGGTCCTGGCGGAGCTGCTGATGGCGGCGAAGTTCGGGGTGCCGGTCTGCCCGCACGCCGGGGGCGTCGGCCTGTGCGAGTACGTGCAGCACCTGACGGCCTTCGACTTTCTGCGCGTCAGCACCAGCCTGAAGGGGCGGATGGTGGAGTACGTCGACCACCTGCACGAGCACTTCGTCGACCCGGTCCGCACCCGCGACGGCCGCTACCTGCTACCCACCGCCCCCGGCTACAGCACCACCATGAAGCCGGAGTCGATCGCCGGGTTCCGCTTCCCGGACGGCCCCGCGTGGCGGTGAGCGTAGGAACCGAGCGGCTCGGCCTGGCCACCCTGCGCCGGGTGCCGGCCGAGAGTCGGCCACTGGTGCGTCCCGGCACGGTGGCCGCCGGCGTCGTCCACCTCGGGTTGGGCGCGTTCCACCGCGCCCACCAGGCGGTGTACACGGAGGCGGCGATCGACTCGGCCGGCGGGGACTGGGCCATCGTCGGGGTCGCCCCGCGCAGCACCGCGCTGGTGGAGGCCCTCGCGGCGCAGGACGGCCTGTTCAGCGTCAGCACGCTCTCCGCCGGGAGCGCGGCCACCCGGGTGGTCGGGTCGCTGGCCGGGGTACGGCACGCGGCCAGCGACCCGGCGGCGGTGGTCGCCCTGCTCGCCGACCCGGCGATCCGGGTGGTGACGCTGACGGTCACGGAGAAGGCGTACCAGCTCGACCCGGTGAGTGGGGTGCTGCGGGCCGATCCGCAGCTGACCCTCGACCTGTCCACCGACCGTCCGCCGCGGACCGTACCCGGGCTGCTGGTGCGCGGGCTACTCGCCCGCGCCGACGCCGACACCGGGCCGATCGCGCTGGTCAGCTGCGACAACCTGCCCGCCAACGGCCGCCGGCTGCGTGGGCTGGTGCAGCAGTCGCTGGCCCTGGCCGGCGCCTCGGACGCGACGTTGGAGCGGCTCGCCGCCCAGGTCACCTTTCCCGGCACCATGGTGGACCGGATCGTCCCGGCCAGCACCGACGAGACCCTGGCCACCGCCCGTGCGGCGCTCGGGGTGGCGGACCTGGCGGCGGTAGCCGCGGAGCCGTACACCCAGTGGGTGGTGGAGGACGACTTCCCCGGCGGTCGGCCGGCCTGGGAGCAGGCCGGCGCGGTGCTCACCGACGACGCCGGCCCATGGGAGCGGCTGAAGCTGCGCGGCCTCAACGGTGTGCATTCGGCGGTGGCCTACCTGGGTGCGCTGGCCGGCTGCGAGACGATCGCCGAGGCCCTGGCCCTGCCCGGTCTGGCCGGGGTGCTGCGGCGGTTCATCGCCGACGACGTGGCGTCCAGTTTCACCCCGCCCCAGGGGGTCCGGGTGGTCGACTACGGCGACGAGGTGCTGGGCCGGTTCGCCAATCCGGCGATTCGGCACCGCACCCTCCAGGTGGCGATGGACGGCTCGCAGAAGTTGCCGCAGCGGGTCCTGCACACCATCGCCGACCTGCGGGCCGTCGGTCGGTCGGCGCACTGGGGCGCGCTGGTCGTTGCGGCCTGGCTGCGGTTCCTCGGCGGGCAGGCCGACGACGGCCGGCGGTTGCCGCTGGACGACCCGCTCGCCGACCGTATCCGGGCCGCGCTGGCCGCCGCTCCAGACACCCCGGCGGGCACGGTGGATGCGGTCTTCGCGCTGCGCGAGGTCTTCCCGAGCGCGTTGGCCGAGGATGACCAGGTGCGGGCCGAGGTGACCGGCTGGTTGACCGCCCTGCGTGAGCACGGGGTGGTGGCCACGCTGGCGGGTTCACCGTGAGCGCGAGGAGCGAGCCGGGCCTGCGAGCCCCACAGCCGCGAACCGAGGCGGCACCGTGAGCGCCGTGCCGCCCCGGGTGGCGATCGTCGGGGCGAACGGGCACGGCCGCTGGCACCGGCGGGTGGTGGCTCCGCTGCACGAGGCGGGCCGGTTGCGGCTGGTGGCGCTGGTCGACGTCCGCCCGATCGAGGACGAGCCGGCCGCACCGGTCCCGGCAGACGTCACGGTCCACACCGACCACCGGGAGATGCTGGCGGTGGCCCGACCGGACGTGGTGGTGGTCTGCACCCCGCCACACACCCACCTGCCGATCGCCCTGGACGTCCTCGCCGCGGGCGCGGACGTGCTGTTGGAAAAACCGCCGGTGCTGTCCATGGCCGAGCACCGGACACTGTCGCGGGCGCTGACCGACACCGGTCGGGCTTGCCAGGTGGGCTTCCAGGCGTTGGGCTCGGCCGCGCTGGCCGTGCTGTCGGCCGCGATCCGGCGGGGCGTGCTCGGCACGGTCACCGGCATCGGCACGGTCGCCGCGTGGCAGCGCACCGACGGCTACTACGCCCGCGCACCCTGGGCCGGTCGGCGCACCCTGGACGGCCGGCCGGTGCTGGACGGGGCGCTGGCGAACCCGCTGGCGCACGCGGTGATGCAGTGCCTGGCGGTGGCCGAGGCCGTGGCCGGCACGCCGGTGCGCCCGGTCCGCATCGAGGTGGAGCGGTATCGGGTCCGCCCGATCGAGGTGGACGACACCGCGGCCCTGCGGGTCGTCGGCCACGCCGGGCCGCCGGTCGTGGCCGCAGTGACGCTGGCCGGCGAGGACTTCATCGCCGGGGACGTCGTGGTGACCGGCACCGCGGGTCGGGCGGTGCTGGAGTACCCGACCGACCGGCTGTTGCTGCCCGGCGACGACGCGCCGCGCGCGGTGCCGGGCCGACGCGGCCTGCTGGAGAACCTGGTTGCGCACCGGGCCGACCCGGGCGGGGTGCCGTTGATCGCACCGCTGGCCCGGACCGCGCCGTTCACCGCCGCGCTCGAGGCGGTTCAGGCCGCGCCCGAGCCGACGCTGCTCGACGGCGATCTGGTGACCGCCAGTGGGACGGAGGCGGACCGGGTGGTGACGGTACGCGGGGTGAACACGGTCCTACGTCGGGCCGCCGAGCGAGGCGCGTTGCTGTCGGAGTTGGCGGTGCCGTGGGCGGTGCCGCCGGTACGCACGGAACTGGCGGAGGAGGTCGGCTGAGCCGGGGCCCGAATGCCGTGGGCCAGGGAGAAGCACTGCAAACAATGGGCACCCGACGCGCCGGAAAATCGGACGCTACCATCGCATTCTCGACCGCGACCGGTCGAGCGAACTCATCTTGTCCTGATTAACTGCAAAATATCTGCACATTGACATCATTGACTCTCTTGAGGGATTCTACGTACTGTTGGATCATCGGCGTTTCCAGGAACACGCCGTATGGATCGGACACCTCGGAGAGCACTGATGCGTCCACGGTTTTCGGGGGCGGCCCTGGTCGCCCTCTCCCTGCTTTTCGCGCCGGGCGTGGCGGTCGCCGCCGCGCCCGACGCCACCGCGGCACCGCCCCGCCGGGTCGAGGCGTTCGCCCGGCAGACCCTGCCCGCCGGTGACGGCTGGGCCGCCGACGGGGTCGGCACCACCGGCGGCTCGGCGGCCACCACCGACCAGGTGCACCTGGTCCACACCCGGGCCGACCTGATCCGCGCGCTGGGCGGCGACAACGCCACCAACAAGACCAACGCCACCCCCAAGGTGATCGTCGTGGACGGAACCGTCGACGGCTTCGAGGCCGACGACGGCACCCTGCTCGACTGCGCCGACCTCGCCGACCCGGAGTACTCGCTGCCGGCCTACCTCACCGCGTACGACCCGGCCGTGTGGGGCCGGGTGACGCCGACCGGAGCCCTGGAGGCGGCCCGGGTCCGCTCGGTGTCCAGACAGACGAAGCAGACCCAGATCAACGTCGGCCCCAACACCACCATCGTCGGGCTGCGCGGGGCCCGGCTGGCCGGGCTGACCCTGATGATCGACGGGGCCAGCAACGTCATCGTCCGCAACCTCACCTTCGACGACGCCCGGGACTGCTTCCCGGCCTGGTCCCCCACCGACGGCGACACGGGCAACTGGAACTCCCAGTACGACCAGATCTCGATACGCCGCAGCGAGCGCGTCTGGATCGACCACAACACCTTCACCGACGGCGACAACCCGGACAGCGCCCAGCCGGTCTACTTCGGCCGTCCCTACCAGGTGCACGACGGGTCGCTGGACATCACCCACACCGCCAGCCTGGTCACCGCCTCGTGGAACCGGTTCACCGGGCGGGACAAGGTGATGCTGATCGGCTCGTCGAACACCGTCGGCCCGGACGTCGGCCGGTTGAAGGTGACCCTGCACCACAACCTCTTCGACCGGGTCCTACAGCGGCTGCCCCGGGTCCGGTTCGGCCAGGTCGACGTCTACAACAACTGGTACCGCCTCGCCGGCGAGGACTTCGCGTACGCCATCGGCGTCGGCGTACAGTCCGCCGTGTACGCGGAGAACAACTACTTCACCCTCGGCACCGGCATCACCGCCGGGAACCTGCTCCACGACTGGGGCGGCACCGCCGTCACCACCCGGGGCAACTGGGTACGCGCCCACGGCGGCCTGCCCCGCCCGGTCGACCTGGTCGCCGCGTACAACGCCGCCCACGACCCGGACCTGGGCTCCGACGCCGGCTGGACGCCGCGACTGCGTACCGGTGCGGTGCTGCCCGCGCCGGCGGTCCCGCTCGTGGTTGGTGCGCTGGCCGGGGCGGACCGGCTGCCGCTGTAGACCCGGGTACGCACCGCGTCGTCCCGCGCGGTGCGTACCCGATGGGGGTGGGAAGGCACGGTGACGTCAACCAGTGGCGGTGACCCGGCGACGCAGTTCGGCAAGCCGCTCAGGCGCGGTGCGCAGGACGACCCGAACCTGGTGACGGCCCTGCGACCAGACATCGTCGAACACGTCGAGCAGGGAGGCCAACTGCGCGGGCGGCTCGTCGCCGAGGAGTTGGTCGGCGTTCTCGACCGTCAGCGTGAGCGGACCGGCCTCGACCAGGTCGAGCAGGCAGTCGGCCAGGGCGTCCCAGTTGTGCCCGAAGTACCCGGGCAGGTCGAGGGTCTCTGCCAGTCGGGTGAACAGTTCGGCGCGGGTCCGCGCGGCGGCACCCGGGACGACACCCGTGCCGTCGCCCTGCTCGGCGGCCAGTTCCAACCACGGCGGCGGTTCGGTGGTGCGCATCCGGTCATCCTTCCACCGGTCGGGCCGGGTGGTCCCGACCCGACCAGGGGCGCTGTCAGAGCAGGTAGAAGTTCGCGTAGTGGTCAGGCGAGAACCAGGTCTTCCCGGTGCTCTTGTTGACCACGATCCGGTAGGCGTCGCGCGACGCCCCGTACGCGCGGGGGTAGACGTCGTACTCGTGGTAGGTGGCGTTGGCCGGGAGCTGCCCCTCCCGGTTGTAGAACCGGCCACCGGCGAAGTTGTACAGCCCGCCGCTCCAGGCGTACCAGCCCCGGCTGGTCGGGAATCCCTTGGCGGCCCAGCCGGAGTGGGCGGCGCGGGCGTCCGCACAGCGGGCCATCGTGCAGGAGTTGTAGACGGCCGCCGAGGCGGAGTCGGTCATCGTCGGCGCGACCACGGTCGGGCCGAGGAGTGCCGCAGCGACCATCGCGGCGAGCAGGGCGAACGTGCCGACCAATCGGCGCGGGCGGGTCAGCGGGGCGGACGGGTCCACGGTGCCTCCAATCATGGGACATCGAAGATGGTCGTCCAGCAGTCTCGACGCGGCACCTGTTGGCGTACAGGCCCACGCCGAAACATCTCGATGAACGTCCGATGTCCGCCGACATTCGGCAGCCGATCCGGGCGCTCCCGAGCGCCCGTCGTCACTCCTGCGGGCACGGACTTCAGAGATCCAGAACGCCGACGGTCTGGCCACCGCTGCGCTCACCGGTCGGCCGGAAGCCCAGTTTCAGGTAGAACGGCTCCGGGCCGCCGGCGCGAGGCTCCCAGGTGACGTACGTGCGGGTGCCGCCGCGAGCGCGGATCTCCTCGCAGGTCGCCTCAACGGCGAACCGACCGTAGCCGTTGCCCTGGGCGTCGGCGGCGATGTTGAGCCGCCACAGGCCCGAGCGCAGATCGTCGGGATCGCGGTCGGGATCCCACGGGATGTCGAGGAAGGCCATCAGGAAGCCGACCAGCCGGTCACCGTCGTAGATCAGCCTCGGCCAGGCGTGGTCGGGGTAGACGTACGCCTCGGCCAACGACTTGACCACCGGCTCGACCAGATCCTCCTGGTCTGGGCGCACGGACAGGGCAAGCGCCGCCTCGTAGTTCTTCGGGGTGATCGGCTCCAGACGCATGCGGCGCACCGTACTGGGCGGCGGGTTCGCCCGCCCTTCGGTTTCGGCCCGGCCCGGTCGGGTGCGCAGAGCCGGGCACCCGTAGGGTGTCGCGTCCGGGTGGCAGGATGTCGGTGGACTGGATGCCGTTGCTGAGCACCGGGGCGTGGGCGCTCATCGCGCTCTCCGGCAGCTTCCTGGTCGACCTGCGCCGGGAACGCGACACCCGCGCGCGGGACCGAGATCTGGACCGCTGGCGCACCGGACTTCGCGCTCGCCCCGGACGCGGCGCACAGCGCGCATCGCCGACGGGGGACCACCCCCGCCGACCGGGCGATGACCGGCGCACCTGGCGGCGCGACGACCGGAGCCGGCTGAGTGCACGCGCCCGCTCGCCCGAGCGCCCGCGTCCGCCACGCAGCGGCGCCTTGCAACCGGGCCGCTGATTGATCTAGGCTCGGAAAGCGCTTACCCCCACCCCGTCTGCCGAGAGGGCGAGCGTGCCACCAACAAACCGGCCCCTGTCCCCTGGCATCTGTTCGGTGACCCTCCGACACCAGTCCGCGCAAGCGGTGCTGGACGTCACCGCCGCCGCCCGCCTGTCCTGCGTCGAGTGGGGCGCCGACGTGCATGTCCCTCCGGGTGACCGCGCGACGGCGGCCAGGGTGCGGGCCGAGGGCCTCGACCGAGGTGTCCGGGTCGCCTCCTACGGCTCATACTTCCGCGCCGGCCCGCACGGAGCCGAGGACTTCACCGCGGTGCTGGCCAGCGCGGTCGCGCTCGGCGCTCCGCGAATCCGCATCTGGGCCGGCACCGTCGGTTCGGCGACGGCCACGGTCGAGCAGCGCAGGGCCGTGGTCCGCGAGACACGCGCCGCGGCGCGGCAGGCGAGCGACGTCGGGATCGACCTGGCCTTCGAGTACCACTCCGGCACGCTGACCGACACCGCGGCATCGACGTTGGACCTGCTCGCCGACGTCGGGCATCCCGGCGTGCGCACGTACTGGCAGCCGCCCGTGGGGCTCGCGGACGCCGACGCCCTCGACGATCTGCGGCGGGTGCTGCCCTGGGTCGACACGGTGCACGTGTTCTCCTGGTGGCCCCGGCAGGAGCGCCTGCCGCTGGTGGCCCGCGACCGGCTCTGGCGTGGCGTGTTCACGCTGCTGCGCGGCACCGGACGGCAGCACGACACCCTGCTGGAGTTCGTGGTCGACGACGATGCCGACCGCGTCGCCGACGAGGCGGCGACCCTCACCCGCCTCATCGAGGAAGACGACGACCTTGACTGACCGAGGGCTGCTCGCGCGACGGTGGGAACTGCTCGGCGCCGACGTCCGGGAGGCGTCCCTGGCTCGGGGCCGGGAGGCGATCCCGCTGCCCCCGCCCGGCGACCGGCGGGCCTGGGCACACGTCGACGAGGTCACCGCCCGAGCGATCATCGAACGGGCCGACACGGACCGTCGCACCCCCTGGCCGCACCTGCGGCTGTCCGACTACGCGCGCTACTGGCGCGACGGCAACCGCACCGCCTACGAACAGCCCGCCGGCGAGCTACGCCGCCGTACGTCCGTGGCGGTGCTGGCCGCCGCGCTCGACGGGCAGCCCCACCTCGACGAGGCGGCGGACGGCCTGCTGGCGCTCTGCGAGCAGACCACCTGGTGCTGGGCCGCCCACGAACTGTTCGCCCCGAACCGCGGCCGGGTGGTGCCCGACCCCGACCATCCCTACCTCGACCTCGGCGCTGCCGAGACCGTCGCCGTGCTGGCCTGGGCCGACCTGCTCCTGGCCCCGGCCCTCGACGCGCGGGTGCCCGGCCTGCGCGACCGGATGCGCCGGGAGGCCCGGCGGCGCGTCGTCGAGCCGTTCCTGGGCAGCCGGGAGTGGCACTGGCTCGGCCTGGACGGGCACCTGCACAACTGGAACCCGTGGATCCACGGCCACCTGCTCGCGACCGCCCTGTTCCTGGTCGACGACGCGCCGGTCCGGGCCCGGGTGGTCGATCTCGTCGTCGACGGTCTCGACCGGTACCTCGCCGCCCTGCCCGGCGACGGCGGATGCGACGAGGGCTACGCCTACTGGTGGAACGGGCCGGCACGCCTCGCCGAAGCCCTCGACCTGCTCGACCGGGCCACCGGCGGCCTGCTGGACCCTTGGCGCTGGGATCCCCTGCCGGAGCTGGCCCGGTATCCACACCGGATGGCGCTCGGCGACGGGTGGTACGTCAACGTCGGCGACGGCCCGGCCCGCCCCGACCCGCAGCAGGCGTGGCACGTCCTGCACCGGTGGGGTCGGGCCACCGGGGACCGGCAGGTCGTCGAGCACGCGGCGGCCCACCGCGCCCCGGGCGCCCCGGCGGTGTCGGCCGACGCCGGGCTGGGCCGGGCCGTGCTCGGGCTCGCCGACACGCAATGGGCCACCCAGGCGCCGACCCCGGTGCCGCTGCCCGCGACGTCCTGGCTGCCCGACGTCGAGGTGTTGGTCAGCCGCGAGCACCCCGGTTCGCCCCAAGGGCTGTGCGTGGCGGTCAAGGGCGGGCACAACGACGAGAACCACAACCACAACGACGTCGGCTCCTACCTCGTGGCGCTCGACGGCGTGCCCGTGCTCGTCGACCTGGGTCAGCCGACGTACACGGCGATCTCGTTCACCGCCCGGCGGTACGAGCAGTGGGTCACCCAGAGCCAGTGGCACAACCTGCCGGTCGTCAACGGCCACGGGCAGTCCCCCGGCGCCGGGTTCCGGGCCTCGGCGATGGCCGTCGGCCTCGGCCCCGACGGCGACGAGGCCCGACTCGACCTCGCCGGCGCGTACGCCCCCGACGCGGGGTGTCGGTCGTGGCAGCGGCAGGTGCGCCTCGACCGGCGTACGGCGACGATCGCCGTGACCGACACGTGGCGCGTCGACGACCCGGCCGACGTCCGGCTGCACCACGTCCTCGCCGGAGAGCCCCTCGCCCACCACGCCGGAGGGCTGACCGTCCGCGCCCTCGGCGGGCGCGTGCTCACCCTGGCGTGGGATCCGCGCGCCGGAACCGGTCGGCTCGAACGGCACGCCGTGGATGATCCGCTACTGCGGGACGTGTGGGGTGAGGCCGTCCACCGGCTGGTCGTCGTGCCGCCGCGAGCGACCGCCGGCTCCTTCACCCTGACCGCCTCGGCCACCCCCGGAGGGCAGCATGACCGCCGATGACCGGCGCCTCTCCCCGTTCACCGGCTACACCCGTGCCCACTGGGCGGAGTCGGCGGACCGGATGCTGCTCGCCCTGCGGCCGTTCGCGTCGGCCGACCACGCGCGCATCGACCTGCCGGGGCGCTCCAGCGCCTACGGCCGGGACAGCGACTCCCTGGAGGCGTTCGCCCGCTCGTTCCTGCTGGCGGCGATCCGCCTGCGTGGCGAGGCGGGCGTGGACCCGCACGGACTGGCCCGGTGGTACGCCGCCGGGCTGCGAGCCGGCACCGATCCCTCGTCGCCGACCGCGTGGCCGCGCCCGGACCGGCTCGACCAGGCCAAGGTCGAGGCCTGCTCGATCGCCCTGGGCCTGCACCTCAGCCGGCCGTGGCTGTGGGATCTGCTGGATCCCGGCGACCGCGACCGGGTCGTGGCGTGGCTCGGCACCGTGGTCGGGCAGGAGTATCCGCCTATCAACTGGGTGTGGTTCCAGATCGTCGTCGAGACGTTCCTGCGCTCGGTGGGTGGCCCGTGGTCGCCGCAGGACGTGGACCGGGGGTTGCGGGTCCACGAGTCGCTGTACCGCGCGGACGGCTGGTACTCCGACGGACCCGAGCGGGCCTACGACCACTACGGCGGGTGGGCGCTGCACGTCTACCCGCTGCTCTGGGCGGAGATGGCCGGCGAGCTCTGCCCCGACGGGCTCCGCCGGGCCTGGCGGGACCGGCTCGCCCGGTTCCTCGACGACGCCGTGTCCCTGGTCGGCGCGGACGGCTCCCCGCTGTTGCAGGGCAGGAGCCTCGCGTACCGGTTCGCCGCCGCCGCGCCGTTCTGGGTGGGGGCGATGACGGGCGCCAGCGATCTGACGTCCGGGATGCTCCGGCGGGCGTGCAGCGGCATCCTGGGTCATTTCCAGGCCAACGGGGCGCCCGACGAGCGAGGGCTGCTGACGCTCGGCTGGCACCGCGAGTGGCCACGGATGGCGCAGTCCTACTCCGGTCCCGGCTCGCCGTACTGGGCGGCCAAGGGGATGCTCGGTTTGGCCCTGCCGGCCGATCATCCGGTGTGGACGGCGGTCGAGGAGCCGCTGCCGGTCGAACGAGGCGACGTCGCCGCCGCGCTTGCGGTGCCCGGTTGGCTGGTCAGCGGCACTCGCGGGGACGGCTTGGTGCGGGTCGTCAATCACGGCACGGACCATTCGGTGCCGCACGACGAGCGGGCGGACTCACCGTTGTACGCCCGGCTGGGCTACTCGACGGCCACCCTCCCACCGCTGGTCGGGGCGGCGGTCGGCAACCCGTCGGACAATTCGGTCACGGTGGTCGACGGGGCAGGCCGGCGCACCCATCGCAACGGGTTCGAGGCGCTGGGTTGTGAGCTGGTCGACGGCGTCGGCCGGGCGGTGTCCCGGGCGCGGGCGCACTGGGTCGCGACGGAGGACGAGCACGGTCCGGACCACGGCTCGGGCCGTGCGGGGGCGGTTCGCCACGGGCCGACGGTGACCATGGGGTCGCTGCTGCGGGGCGCGGTGGAGGTGCGGGCGGCCCGGGTCGACTCGACGGTCGGGGTCGAGGCCGCGACCAGGCTGGAGTTCAGCGGTTGGCCGGTGGCCGGCGACGGGCCGCCCACCGTCCGCACGGCCGCCGGTTCTCCGGGCGTCGAGGTGGCCGGTGGCCGAGTGGTGTCCTGCCTGGTGGGGCTGACCGGGCTCGACGAGGCGGAGATACGCCGGGAGCGGGACACCTCCCCGCTGGGCGAGCACCTGGCGGTGCCGCTGCTGCGGACCGCGCAGCCGCCCCGCCTGGGCGGGGTGTACGTGGCGGCCGTTGTCCTGCGGGGGGCGGACGCCGCGGAGACCGCACTTCCGGCCGTCACGGTTCGGCCGGACGGGGCGGCGCACATACTCACGGTCCGGTGGCCGGACGGCGTGACGTCGACCCTGTGCCTGCCGGCCTGTCCCGCCCCGGAGACGACCTGAGACGGCGCGTGCCGCCGTCGGCTGGTCAGCGCGGCGGCCATACCGTGGACGAGTCCCGGATCACCAACTCGGGGGTGATCAGCACTCGCTGCGAGGATCGGCGCCGGCCCTCCCGCAGCCGGGCCACCATCAGCTCGACCGCCACCCGGCCCACCTGGCCCTTGGGCGGCCGGACCGCCGTCAGGGCCGGCTCGGCCAGGTGCGCGACCTCGTCGTCGTACGACACCAGGGCGAGGTCGTCGGGGATGGAAACTCCCTGCTCGGCGCAGTACTGGGCAATGGACATCGCGTCGGGGTCGCCGTGCACGATCAGGGCCGTCGTCCGCGACTGACGGCACCGTCGCAGGATGCCGTCGATGATCTCCCGGTGCCCCGGGGCGTCCAGCGTCACCGTCTCCCGGATCACCATGTCGTCGGGCAGGCCGAGGTCGGCGCAGGCCAGCGCCCAGCCGCGCGCCAGGTGGGCCGAGGTGGGGCTGCCTTTGGACAACACGAGCCCGATCCGGCGGTGACCGTGCTGGTGCAGGTGGCGTACCGCCATCTCCAGACCCAGCGAGTGGTCGCTGCGCACCCACTCGAGCTGGCGGAGGGTGGGGGTCCACCGTGGCGTCTGCCGCTCCACCAGGATCGTCGGCACGGGCAGGTTACCGATCCAGCCGATCATCTCGTCGACCCCGTCACCCTCCAGGCTGGGCGCCAGGAGCAGCCCCTGCACCTGCTGCGACTCGATGAGTCGGGTGATCTGCCGGCGGTCCTCGTCCGGGTCGTAGCTCGACCCGCGCAGTTGGATGTGCACGCCGAGGGACGCGGCTGCGTTGCGGGCACCGGTGACGATCGACGGCCAGTAGTAGTCGAGCGACGGCACCACCATGCCGATGGTGAAGCGGGTGGGCGCCGGGCGTTGGCGCCGCGGCTCCGGCCCCAACTGGGTGGGCAGCGTCGCGCCCCCGTGCACCTTCGTCAGGAGGTTCTCCTCGGCGAGGGCGGTGATGTCGCGGCGCACGGTGAGCTCGCTGACACCGAGTGTCTGTGCCAGGTCCTTGACCCGCACCGCTCCGTGGCGACGCAACTCCTCCATCAGTCGCTCGCGGCGCTGGAGGTTGAACATCCGGTCCCTCGGCATGGGAGTCGTCCTCCAGGCTGATGTTCGTTCGTGAACGTTTCGGATCGATCGCGACCGGGTCATAGCGACCATGTTCGGAATAGGTTATCCATGTCACCGACACGAATTCAAAGGCACCGCAACGGTCGAGCGTCGGCCAGCGAGCCGTAACCGGGGAGACACATTGACGGTGCGAACCAAGCAGCAGGCACTCGTCGTGATGGACCGGGAATCCTTCCGTGCCCACTTCGACGAGGCACGGCTGGCACGGCTCGCCGAGTTGGTCGCCCTGGCCGACCCGATCTGGGTGGACGATCTGGACTCCCCGGCGGCCCGGGCCCGCCTGGCGGTGGTCGAGGTGCTGGTGACCTCCTGGGGGGCACCGATGCTGACCCCCGAAAGGCTCGCCGCCGCCCCCGCCCTGCGGGCCGTCTTCCACAGCGCCGGCAGCGTCCGCTCCCTGGTCACCAGCGAGGTCTGGCGGCGCGGCATCCGGGTCACCAACGCCGCCGACGCCAACGCCATCCCGGTGGCCGAGTACACCCTCGCCGCGATCATCTTCGCCGGCAAGAAGGCGCCGTTCATCGCCGCCGACCCCGACGCGGCGTACCAGGGCTGGGGCCACCGCGACGGGTACGGGGACCTGTCCAACTACCGCCGGACCGTCGGAGTGGTCGGTTTCTCCCGGATCGGCCGCCGGGTGGTCGACCTCCTCGGTTGTCTCGAGTCCGCGCAGTGCCTGGTGGCGGACCCGCACGCCGACCCCACCGAGGTCGCCCTGGCCGGCGCGACGCTGGTGGACCTGCGCGAGCTGCTGCCCCGCAGCGAGATCCTGTCGCTGCACGCACCCGCGCTACCCAGCACCCACCACATGATCGGGGCGGCGGAGCTCGCGCTGCTGCCCGATCACGCGACGGTCATCAACACCGCCCGAGGCAGCCTCGTCGACTCCGAGGCCCTCGCGGCCGAGTGCCGCTCGGGTCGACTGTTCGCGATCCTCGACGTCACCGAACCCGAGCCGCTGCCGGCGGACGCCGCGCTGCGCGCCGCGCCCAATGTCATGATCACCCCGCACATCGCGGGGTCGCTCGGCTCGGAGATCCTGCGGCTGACCGACCACACCCTCGACGAGTTGTCCCGCTGGATAACCGCCGAACCCCTCCGGGCCGAGGTCACCCCCGAGGCCCTTACCCTGCACGCCTGACCCGCCGGCGACTGCCCCCGGTCGTCGCGCTCGGATCCCCCGATAAAGGAGTTCTTTGTGAAGAGAAGGTTCGCCAAGGTCCTTGCGGTCGCCACCGGCCTCGCGCTGGCCACCACCGGATGCAGCGGTGACGACAAGCCGGCCACCGGCGCCGACGGCAAGACGATCCTCACGGTCGCGCTGTGGAACTACGACACCACCCCGGAGTTCAAGGCCCTCGTCGAGGCGTACGAGGCGGCGCACCCGGACGTCGACGTGCAGCCCGTGGACATCCTCGCCGACGACTATCCCCAGAAGGTCACCACCATGCTGGCCGGTGGGGACAGCACCGACGTGATCACCATGAAGAACGTCATCGACTACGCCCGGTTCGGCACCCGCGGGCAGCTGGCCTCCCTGAAGGACGAGGTGGACAAGCTCGACAAGAGCAAGTACCGCGGGCTGGACGCCTTCGACCTCGAAGGTGACTACTTCGCCCTGCCCTACCGCCAGGACTTCTGGGTGCTCTACTACAACAAGAAGCTGCTGGCGAACTCCGGCGCCGACCTGACCAGCCTCACCTGGCAGGAGTACGCCGACCTGGCGAAGAAGACGACCAAGGGCAGCGGCGCGAACGCCGTGTACGGGACGTACCAGCACACCTGGCGATCTCTGGTGCAGGCTGTCGCCGCGGCCCAGACCGGCGGCGACCAGCTCTCCGGTGACTACGGCTTCATGAAGCCGCAGTACACCATGGCGCTCGACCTGGAGAAGGCGGGGGCGACGCTGAAGTGGTCCACCGCCAAGACCCAGAAGGTCACCTACCACACGATGTTCTCCGAGGAGAAGGCGGCGATGCTGCCGATGGGCACCTGGTACGCCGCCCGCCTGATCGACGAGAAGAAGGCCGGCAAGATCAGCGTCGACTGGGGCATGGCGCCGCTGCCGCAGGCGACCGAGGGCGGGTCGACGACGTTCGGCTCGCCGACGGCGTTCGCGGTGAACAAGAAGGCCCGCAACGCCGAGGCGGCGAAGAAGTTCGTGAGCTGGGCGTCGGGTGAGAAGGGTGCGGCGGCCATCGCGAAGATCGGGGTCTTCCCGGCCTACGCCGACCAGTCGATCCTCGACCTGTACTTCGGGGTGGACGGGATGGCCAACGACGATGTGGCGAAGAAGGCGTTCCAGCCGGGCGAGGTGAAGCTGGAGATGCCGGTGAGTGAGAAGTCCTCCGACGTCGACACCGTCCTCAACGAGGAGCACGAACTCATCATGGCCGGCGAGAAGTCCGTGGACGCCGGCATCGCCGAGATGGGCAAGCGGGTCAAGTCCGAGGTCGGCTGACCGCCCGGTGCCCCGGGGCCCAATGCCCCCGGGGCACCGTCCATCTCCCGGAAAGGAGGAACGTCCGGGCCCCGGACGAGCACCCCACCATGGTCTCCACCACCGCATCCGCGTCCACCCCCCGGACGCGCAGCAGGCTCCGCCGGCGCAACACGCTGGCCGGCTGGAGCTTCATCCTGCCGAACTTCATCGGCTTCGCGGCCCTCACGCTGGTGCCCGTCGTCGCCACGATGGCGCTCGCCTTCATGAAGTGGAACTCCTACAGCACGCCCGAGTGGGTGGGCCTGGACAACTTCCGCCGCATGGTGGACAACGCCAACTTCTGGACGGCGCTGTACAACACCACCTACTACGCCGTCGGCCATGTGCCGCTCACCCTCGTCGCCGCCCTGGGCTTCGCCGTCCTGCTCAACCGCAAGCTGCGCGGGGTGCGGTTCTTCCGGACAGCGCTGTTCTTCCCTTACATCACCTCGCTGGTCGCCGTGGCGGTGGTGTGGAACATGCTGTTCAGCCCCGACGCCGGCCCGGTGAACCAGTTCCTGCGCGCGGTCGGCGTGGACAGCCCACCCGGCTGGACGACCTCGACTACCTGGGCCATGCCCGCGCTGATCATCACCAGCGTCTGGCGGGACATGGGCTACTACATGGTGCTCTACCTGGCCGGGTTGCAGACCATCCCCGGTGAGCTGTACGAGGCCGCCAAGATGGACGGGGCCTCCCCCTGGCAGCGGTTCCGGCACATCACGCTGCCCTCGCTGCGCCCCACCACCTTCTTCGTCCTGATCATGCTGACAATCTCCAGCTTCAAGGTCTTCGACCTGGTCCAGGTGATGACCGAGGGTGGCCCCGGCCGCTCCACCCTCGTCCTCTCGCAGCTGATCTTCCGCGAGGGCATCGAGCAGGGCCGCTTCGGATACTCCTCCGCCATCGCGATGGTCCTGTTCGTGGTCGTCCTGCTCGTCACGGTGGTCCAGTTCCGGCTTCAGCAGAGGAAAGAGCGATGACCGCGACCGCCACCACCCCGCAGCGCGGGGACGGCTCCCGCACCGGCGCCACCACCGCCCGGCCACCGGCGTCGCGCCGGCGAGGCACCGCCGTCGCCGGCCGGATCGCCCTGCACGTCCTGCTCACCGTCCTCGGGCTCGCCGTCATGGTCCCGTTCCTGTGGATGGTGACGTCCTCGCTGAAGCTGGACTCCCAGGTCTTCACCGTGCCGATCAGGTGGATTCCCGAGGAGTTCCACTGGGACAACTACACCCGCATCTGGGACCGGATCCCGCTGACCACCTACCTGAAGAACTCGCTGTACCTCAGCGTCGTCATCACGGCGCTGCAGGTGCTCACCGGCAGCTTCGCGGCGTACGGCTTCGCCAAGGTCCGCTTCCCCGGGCGCGACGCGCTCTTCATCGCCTACGTCGCCACCATCGCCGTGCCGTGGCAGGCGTACATGGTGCCGCAGTACATCATCATGGAGAAGGCGGGCCTGGTGAACACCCACCTGTCGCTGATCCTCCTGCAGGCGTTCGGCGCGTTCGGGGTGTTCCTGATGCGGCAGTACTACCTCACCATCCCCGACGAGTTGTGCGAGGCCGCCCGCGTGGACGGCCTGAGCGAGTACGGCATCTGGGCACGGGTCGTGCTCCCGCTGTCCAAGCCGGCGCTGGCCAGCCTCGCCCTGCTGACCTTCGTCAACACCTGGAACGACTACATGGGTCCGTTCATCTACCTGACCAGCAACGACCTGTGGACCGTGCAGATCGGCCTGCGCTCCTTCGTCGGCGTCTACGACGCCGAGTACGCCATGATCATGACCGGTTCGGTGCTGTCGGTGCTGCCGATCCTGACCGTCTTCCTCCTCGGGCAGCGTTACTTCGTCCAGGGCGTCGCCACCACCGGGCTCAAGTGACGGCCGGCATGACCACCTCCACCACCCCCCACCGGACACTCTCGGGCCGGGTCAACGTCAGCGCGGACACCTGGACGACGATCTGGTCGTTCGTACACCGGGTCCTCGTCGTCAACCTCGGCCTGGCGGTCACCAACCTTCCGCTGTTGGTGGCGCTGGCCGTGGTCGCGCAGCCCTGGCGGTACCCGGTGTTCTTCGGGTTGTTGTCGATCAGCGTCGGTCCGTCGCTCGCCGCGGCCTTCGGCTACCTCGACCGGGCGTCGGCGTCGTCGGACCAACCTCCCGTGCGCGACTTCGTCCGCGCCTACCGGCGGTCCTTCGTCCCCGCGCTCGCCCGCTGGTCGGCCACCGTGGCGCTGCTCGCCGTGCTCATCACCGACATCGTCGTCCTGCACGACTCCCGCCACGGCGCGGTGCTCGTCCCGCTGCTGGCCGTCACGGCTATCCTCCTTCTCGCCACAGGCGTGCTCGTGCTGGCACTCGGCGTGCTGGCCCCGCACCTGGGCCTCCGGCCCGTCGTCAGGATCGCCGCGTACGCCGTGCTGCGGCGCGCGCCGCTGAGCCTGTTCAGCCTGGTCCTGCTGCTGGTGACCGTGCTGTCGGTCAACCAGGCGCCGCTGCTGGGGTTGGCCACCGTACCGGGCTGCGCGCTCGTCGCGGTGTGGGCCAACAGCCGGGCCGCGCTGGCCCACCTCCTGCCCGACGACACTCCGGAAGGCCACCACCGATCCCGCGAGGAGAGACCATGACCGGACGCTCCACCCCGACGCGGCTGGCGGCCTTGCTCACCGCGACCGCCCTGGCCGTCACCACCGCCACGGTCACGCCACCGCCCGCCGTCGCCACCACCGGCGCCGCCGCCGTCCCCACCGTCGTGGTGACCCCCGACCCGTCCTACCGCGAACCGACCTGGGAAGGCTGGGGCACCAGCCTGGTCTGGTTCGCCAACGCCACCGGCGGGTACCCCGACGAGATCCGCAACCACCTGGTCGACCTGCTCTTCGGCGAGAACGGGCTGCGGCTGAACATGGCCCGGTACAACATCGGCGGCGGCAACGCCCCCGACGTGCGGACCGACTACATGAAGGCCGGCGCCACGATGCCCGGTTTCTGGAAGGCTCCCGCCGGCACCACCCGTACCGACGTCGACTGGTGGAATCCGGACAATCCCGAGCACTGGAACTGGGACGCCGACGCCAACCAACGCTGGTGGGTCGACCAGATCAAGGACCGGGTCGACACGTGGGAGGCGTTCAGCAACTCCCCGCCGTACTTCCAGACCGTCAGCGGCTACGTCTCCGGCGGCTTCAACTCCAGCGCCGACCAGATCCGCGCCGACCGCGTTGACGACTTCGCCACCTACCTGGTCCGGGTCACCGAGCGCCTGGAGGCCGCGCACGGCATCAAATTCCACACCATCGAGCCACTCAACGAGCCCAACACCTCCTACTGGGGCACCCAACTCGGCCCGGACGGCCAGCCCACCGGCGGCCGGCAGGAGGGCGCGCACGCCTCCCCGGCCCTGCAGCAGCAGGTGATCCTGGCGCTGGCCCGGCGGCTCAAGGACGCGCAGACGCGGGCGCGGATCGCCGCCATGGACGAAACCAACCCCGGCACCTTCGTCACCAACTGGAACGGTTACAGCGCCGAGACCCGCGCCGTCATCGACCAGCTCAACGTGCACACCTACGGCACCGGCCAGCGCACCTCCGCCCGTGACATCGCCAAGGGCGCCGACAAACCCCTGTGGATGAGCGAGGTCGACGGCCACTGGGGCACCGGGCAGAGCTTCACCAGCATGGACCCCGGTCTCGGCATCGCCGAGCGGATCGTCAACGACGTCCGCGAACTCGAACCCTCCGCGTGGATGCTGTGGCAACCCATCGAGGACTACAACCCGCAGCACGCCGGGAACAAGAACTGGGGCGCCATCCAGATCCCGTTCGACTGCACCGCCCAGGACACCCTGCAGACCTGCCCCGCGCGGATCAACACCAAGTTCCACACCCTGCGCAACTTCACCCACTTCATCCGGCCCGGTGACCACATGGTCAAGGTGGACGACACCGCCAGCCTGGCCGCCGTGTCGGCCAACGGCAGGGCCGCGACCGTCGTGCACGTCAACAGCTCCGACACCGGCCGCCGGGTCACCCTCGACCTTTCCCGGTTCGGTCACGTCGAGCCGGCGACGACCGTCACGCCGGTCGTCACGGACGCCTCCGGCGCCCTGGTCCGTCACCAGCCCATCCGGGTCGACCGGAAGTCCGCCGCCTTCACCGTGCCGGCGAAGTCCGTGACGACCTTCGTCGTCGACGGGGTACGAGGCGTCGCCGACGACGCCGCGCTCGTCGAGGACGGCCACGTGTACCGGCTACAGGGCGTCCAGAGCGGCAGGTCGTTGGCACCCTCCGGCTCGTCCCCGGTGATCCGCACCAGCGACCCAACCGCCGCCGACCAGCTCTGGCGGATCACCCCGGTCACCACCGCAACCGGGAACCGGTCCCGCTACCTGCTGTCCACCGGCGACCGCAACCTGGTGCTGCGCGCCGGATCCCTCGTGCTGGAACCGTCCTCGGCGGCTCTCGCCGCCGACCCGATCGCGCAGTGGATCCTCTCCACCACCGGCGACGGCACGTACACCCTCGTCAACGCCGCGACGGGCCGGCTGGTCGACGTGAGCGACCACGCCACCGCCGACGGCTCCCGGGTCGGCACCTGGACGCCGTCGTCGGGGAACAACCAGCGTTGGACGATCATCGACGAGACGGTGCTGTCCACGGTCGCCGCCGACCTCTTCACCACCCCCGGCACGATGCCGGTGCTGCCCAGGACCGTCACGCCGGTCTACCGCGACGGCGCCCGCGGCTCCCTGCCGGTGGTGTGGCGGACGCTGCCGCCGCACCCCCGGTGGTCCGTCCCCGGCACGGTCACCGTCCTGGGCACCGCCACCGACCCGCTCGGCCGGAAGGTCCAGGCCCGGGCCGTCGTCACCGTCGACACCGTCGTGGCCACCGAACCGGCCCGCGCCAAGGCGTACCCGGGTGGGCGCCCGGACCTGCCCGCGACCGTGACCGGTGTGGGCGCGCACGGCGCCCGGGTCACGCTGCCGGTGACCTGGTCCGCTCCCCCGGCCTACGACCGTGCCGGCGTCTTCGAGCTGGCCGGAACCACCGTCGTGCCGGGTGGGAGCACCCTGCCGGCGACCGTCCGGGTGCAGGTCACCACGCCGGTCCTCATCAACGCCGCGACCGACCCGGGCGTACGGGCCAGCGCGACGTTCACCGAGAGCGGCTACTCGGCCGACCGGCTGCGCAACGGCGTCACCGCCGAGAAAGCCTGGTCGAACTGGCGCTCCGGCACCAAGAACAGCTCCGACACGCTGACCTTCCTGCTGCCGGCCAGCCGTGACGTCGCCAGCGCCACGGTCCACTTCCACCGGGACGGCAACGCGGACACGTACGCCCAGTCGCTGCACGTCGAGGTCCGTGACGTGACCGGTGCCTGGGTACGTGCCAGCGACGAGATCAGCGTGCCGGGCGGGTCGCCCGCGCCGACGGTCACCGTTCCGCTGTCCGCCGTCTCGACGACCGACGGCGTACGGCTGGTTCTCACCGCCCGCCCGGGGCTCTGGATGACCGTCGGCGAGGTGCAGCTTCTCACCGCGGCGCCCGGACAGTCCTCGGACGCGGCCCTGTCGGCGCTCAGCGTCGACGGCGTGGCCGTTCCGGGCTTCGCCCCAGACGTCCTCGTCTACACCGTCTCCGCCCCCGGACGGGAGCTGGCGGCCACCCCGCGCGACCCGTTCGCGGCGGTGTCCACCGCCCAGAGGCGTGCCGAACGCACCGCCACGGTCACGGTGACCAGCGAGGACCGGAGCCAGACCCGGACCTACACGGTCCGGTTCCGGCGCTGACGGGCCGCCGGGTGGGGCCGGGCGTCCGGCCCCACCCGGCGGTGCCGCACCGTGGCGAGCCAGGTACCGACCCCCACCGCCGAGGCGCCGGCGTACGGCACGAGGACCACCGACTCGCCGACTATCGTGGGCGCGTGAGTACCCGCCACGTGCCCGCGCGGATCGGTGACCTGCCGCCGATCGGGCGACCAGCCAACAGTGCCTTGCTCGAAGCCGGCATCACGACGCTCACGCAAGTGGCCGCCCACAGCCGCCGCGACCTACTGGCCCTGCACGGGGTCGGGCCGAAGGCGGTCACCATCCTGGCCGCCGCGCTGGCCGAGCATGGCCTTGCCTTTGCCGACTGACGGCAGCTGGACCGGCCGGCGGTCCGGGAGCACGTACCGACCCCTCGATGGGTCCGGGAGTGAGCCGCCCAGTGGAGCACCGCTCCAGGAGGCGTCACTGGTGAACGCCTGGAGGCGGGCGGAACCGGCGATTCCGGCGCCGGCCGCCTCCAGGGCGCATGCGGCTGGTCTTCCCGGGTGGTCTCCTGTCAGCGGCTCGTGCAGCTGACGCCGGTCGGTGCGGCTGCGGAACTGCCACTGGCGACGTAACCGAACGACGTGGACCCGTTGGCGGGAACAGTGCCGTTGTAGGCCGCGTTCCGCACGTCGATCGCGCCGCTGGTGCCGGTGTTCACGCCGTTCCAGAGATTGGTGATGTTCTGCCCGGCGGGCAGTGTCATGCGTACCGTCCAGGCGTTGAACGCCGCGGTGTGGTTGTTGCGGACCGTCACCTCGGCCTGGAAGCCGCCGCTCCAGCTGTCGACCATCCGGTAGGCGGCGGTGCAGCCGGGCTGGCCCGGCGGCGTGGTGGTCGGCGGAGCGCTTGTGGGTGGCGTGGTGGTCGGCGGAGCGCTTGTGGGTGGCGTGGTGGTCGGCGGAGCGGATGTGGGCGCGGTGCCGTCGGTGATGCTGCGCGGCACCGCACGCAGGGCGTTGTACCAGACGGTGGCCATCTTGGCGTAGCCGCGCGAGTTGGGGTGCACGCCGTCGGCCAGGTCGGCGAGCGTCAGCGCGGGGTACATGTCGACGAAGTGAACCCGCTTGCCGGCGTTGACCTTGCTCTGCACGATGCCGGGTATCGCCGCGTTGTAGGTGCGCACCCGCGAGTCGGCACCGGACAGCGGAATGATCGACGCGACGAAGACCTCGGCGTTCGGTGCGGTGGTGGTGATGCGGTCGATCAGTGTGGACAGTCGCTGCGGTGCGCCGGACAGTTGCCTGATCATGTCGTTGGTGCCGATGTGCAACAGCACGGTGCGTGGGGTGGTGGCCCGCAGCCAGTTGACGACGTTGGCGTCGATCTGCGCGATGGTCCAGCCTGAGTGGCCCTGGTAGTCGTGGTCGCCGAGGCTGGGTGGGCCGTTGAACTGGGAGCCGACGAAGTCGATACGGTATCCGCCGGCCACGAACTTCTGCCACAGGTCGATCCGGTAGCCGCCGGGCACGTTGAAGCCGTCGGTGATCGAATCGCCCAGCGGCATGACGCGCACGCCGCCGTTGGATTCGGCACTGGCCGGAAGAACGGCCGACAGCGCTCCGGTGAGAGCCAGCACCGCGGCTGACGCCGCAGCGAGCAGGCCGCTCATTTTCCGCATGGAGATTTCTCCTTTGATCAGGGGCTCGTGCAGGTAGGTGCGCGCATTGCAGGGCCATCGGCGCCGATGAGCCCGCACGTGGTGGTGGTGGTGGTGGTGGCGTTCACAGCGAGCGAGCCGTGCCAAAGCGCGTTCCGCTCTGCCGGCTGGCCAGCAGGCCGGCAATGGCTCATCGCCACACGACAGGCCAGACACCGGGGCGTCGCAGCGGCGTCCACCGATGCGGACACGGGCTGCCCGTCCACCCATCCACACCCGGCTCGAAACACTCATTAGTATCGATCTAAAACGGTTTGGTGTGCAACCCCGGCACGCGTCGGACCACCACCTTGGCCACACCAGGTCAGAGCGTCCCGCCGAACACGACGCCGAGCAGCGCGGCCTCCTCCGTGAGGGCGACCGGGTGACGGTTGGACACGTGGAGCCCCCCCCCCGCAGTGGCGCCCCGTTCGACTAGCGCGGCGGCCGAAGACGGGTGTCGGTACGGAATGCCTCGTTGCACTGCCGCTGGAGGGCGATGTCGTCCCACATCGCGTGCTGCGGGGCGGCGTTGGAGCAGACGATCGTTCCCCAGGCGTCGACCCGCAGCGACTCGTCGATCGCCAGACGGCAGAACTCGGCTCCCACCGGGCCCTCTTCGAACCGGCCGTCGCGCGGCGTGTAACCGATCCAACCCTCCCCGAAGACAATCGGCACGCCGCGCTGGGTGGCCCAGTCGTGCGCGACGTCCAGCCAGAGCCGTAGCGTGGTCGCCATCTCCTTTTCCCATGCCGGGTAGTGCCGGTAGAGCCAGCGATCGATCGCCTCGGCGTCGCCCCAGTCGTGCACGAAGAACTCCGGCTCGGACACGATGGTCGCGTTCCGCCGCCAGGACTGGTCCGGCGACCACTCGGCCAGTTCGGGGGCTCCGGGTCGCAGGATGTCGTGTTCGGCGCGCGCCCGGTCGAAGGCCTGAGGATCACCGCGCAGCCCGTAGGTTTCGATGAATGCGTCCAGCACCCCGTAGACGTACGGGTTGCACGCCAACACGTCGATCGTTTCCGGGATGGCGCGCATGGCGCCGGCCGGCACCCCGGCGTAGTTCACCGTGACCGGCCGGCCGGGGTGACGGTGGTGGAAGGCGGCCAGCGCCCGCTCCAGCCGCGGTCGCAGGGCCGTCAGCCGTTCGTTCTCGTCACCGGCCAGGCCGTCAGCCAGGTACCCGGCCTGGACCTCGTTGTGGATCTCGGTGAACGCGAGCCGGTCGTCGAGCTGGTGTTCGGCCAGGAAGTCGACGAGGTCGGCGAGGGCGACCGCTTGCGCTTCGGCCCGCCGCTGCGGCTCGATGACCAGCAGGGCATCCCACCAGCTGGAGTCGGCGGCGAAGGAGGAGCTTTGCTGGTACTCCCAGGAGGAGAGGATGACGAAGCAGCCGTGCCGCTTCGCGGCCCGGAACAGCTCCAGCACACGCGCACGCGCATCGATGACCGCCGCCTGCCGGACGTCGTACCAGCGCACCCGCTGCCCGTAGTCGCCGCCCAACGGCCCGAGCCGGAGCGCGGAGGTGTCCAGGCCGCTGCCGAACAGCAGGTACGGCATGGCGCAGATCCGCACCGTGTTGTAGCCGCGCTCGACGGCTGCGGCGAATGCCCGGTCGAGGTCCTCGAACGGCTCTCCCGGCCCGGTCCGCACGTACCAGGAGAAGTCCCAGAGCGTGATGGTCAAGCGGTCGGGAAGGTGGGCCGGTGGGGGAACGGGAACGTAGCTCATCGGAGTCTCCCGGTGAGGTGGCGGTGGAGGTCTCGGGCCAACTCGTGACTGGGGTCGGTCGCGAGGACGGTGTCGAGGTGGCTCCGGGCGGTGGCCGGATCGTTCGCGAGGATCGCGAGTTGCGCGCGAAGCAGCTCGACGGCGAGGTCGACCCGCCGTTGCGGGTCGTCGTCGAAGAGCAGCAGCGACGGCAGCGAGGTGGCGAAGTAGTCGATGACCGCCGGTGTCCGGGCGAGCCGCTCGGCGTGTTGCGTGAGGCCGGCCACCAACTCGTCGGCGTAGGCGGACTCGCCGAGCCGGCGGGCGGCCAGGATCGAGAAGTAGGTGTTCTCCGAGAAGCCGGCGGGGTTCATCTCGCTGAAGTCGCCCCGCGAGGCGGCGGCCTCCCGCCAGCACCGCTCGGCTCTGTCGTGGTCCCCCGTCGCCTCCAGGGCGTTGCCCAAGGTCAGGAGCAGCCGGGCCGGACTGGCCAGCGGATGGCGGGCCTCACCCAGAGACGGCGGCGGCTGCAGCGCCAGGTCGGCGTGCGCGGCAGCTGCCACGGCGTCCCCCCGGTCCAGAGCCTCGTCCGCCAGGGCCAGCCGCGTGCGTTCCCACACCCGAAGCACCTGCCCCTCGCCGCCTTCCCACGGCTGGAACTGACGCTGTTCGAAGACCGCCAGGGCGTGCGCCGGCCGGCCGGCGGTGACCAACAGATGGGCGTACTCCACAGCCAGGTCGTCCCGCTCGAGCAGGGCCGACGGCGCGTCCTCGAGCCGACGGAGGCGGTCGTCCGCCGGCGCCCCGATGCGCCTGAGTAGTTGATCACTCTCGCTCAGCAGGCGGGCATCACCCGGCGCGAGCCGCAGTGCCCGCTCGTATGCCGCGGTCGCGGCCTCGGGATCGTGTCGGTGGTTGTGGCTGGCGATCCCGAGGTTGCGCCACACCACGGGATCGGACCCGTCGTGTGCGGCCGACCGCTTCCAGCAGTCGATGGCGTCGTCGACCCGGTTGTGGGCGTAGTACCAGTGGCCCAGAAGGGCGGCCGCGGTGGCATCGGCGGGGTCGGCTGCCAGCGCCGCCTCCAGGGCGGCGACGTCGTCGAGGCGGGTGGCGAAGTTCCAGGTCCGCTCACCGGCGCGGGCGCGGGCCCGGGCCGTTGCCGCAGCCACCGGGTCACCGAGGCGGTCGGCAACGACCGCGGCGTGGTAGTCGGCCAGCACCGCACAGGCCGTCTGACCGAGCGGGCGGCGCGCGTCGGCGGACCGCGCGTCGGTGAACAGGGCCGTGGCCGTCTCGAGTTCACCGATCCGGACGTGTTCGAGTGCCACGTCGAGCAGTGTCTGGGCTTCCCGGTGCCCCTGGGCCGCGTCGAGCCGACCGGCCAGCTGCAGCGCCCAGATGTCCAGCGGATCCAGCGTGAGCGTCTCGGCGAGGACGTGCTCGGCCTCCGCGTCGCGGCCCAGCCGGCGCAGCAGTACCACGATGAGATCGCGGACCTGCAACTGCTCGGGTCCCGCGCGCAGGGCCGCGCTCGCCCGCTCCAGTGCCTGAGCGTCCCGACCGTGACGGGCGTCGAGCACCGCCAGCTGATGGTTCCCGGGGCCCGCCCAGGGGGCGAGCCAGGTCGCCTTGGCGAACGCCGCGTAGGCCTCGTCGTCGCGCCCGCGCCGGGCCAGGGTGAGCCCGAGCAGGTAGTGGGCCTCCCCGCTGTCCGGGTTCGGGTTCAACGCCGTCAGTCGGTCCAGCGCGGTTCGCAGGTGCTCCTCGGCCTCCGCGAAGCGAGCCTCGGCGTACCGGCGGGCCGCGAGAGCGGTGTGCGTCGCGGTGTGTCCCGGATCGCGGACCAGCGCCTGCGCCCAGTACGGCTCGGGGGAACGTGTCGCGTGCCGGTACTGCTCGAGGTGGCGGCCGGTGAGGTACAGCACTTCGACGGAGGCGATCTCGGTGGGCGGGGCCGGCTCCTGAGCCGGCTGCACCCTCACCCGGGCGGCCTCGTCGGTGCTCGCGGCCGCCGCGGGGCGCTGCCAGCGCAGGAGGCGCCGCCCGTCGCGGCGCAGCTCGACCGCGTGCGGTGCCGTCGCGACGACGACGGTCGGCCGCGCCTCCGGCCCGAGCTCGAACCGTTCGCTGTGCAGCCGGTCGCCACGGTGGTCCTGCACGAGGAGTTCGACCTTGCCCAGGTCGCGCGTCGCGTCGAGGCGCAGCGCCGTCTGTGCCGTCCCGCGCTCGATCCCCAGAGCCGCGTCGAGGCTCGCCGCGACCACCGGACCGGTGCCGGCCAGCGGATACCAGTACTGGGAGAAGGTCTTCGTCTCGCCGGGAGCGAGGTGGGAGAAGTCCGGCTGGTTGTCGGTGAACACGCCGGCCATCAGTTCGATGTAGGCGGCGTCGTCGTCGGCGAGATTGCGGTTCCAGGCGTGCCCGAAGGGTGCGTCGCCCCACGTCCACTGCTTCTTGCCCACCGCGTAGTGGTGGTCGGCGAAGTGGACGAAGCCGGCCCCGGCGCGATGGTCGTAGCCGCCGAAGAAGTCACCCCGCGAGTCCACGCACATGTACGACGTCGGCACCGGGATGTTGCGCGGCCAGTCCAGCCGGTCGCCCGGGACGCGACGCGGGCTGTCCGGCCGGCGGTCCAGGTCGCGCCGGTTCGGATAGTCGATCCCGTAGTAGGGGCTCGTCGCGGTCGGGAAGGTGCTGATCGCCCGCTTCGCGTGATCGGCGACCACGGTCACGTCGGCCGGGAAGAACGACTGATAGTCGGCATGGACCTGGGCCGCCGCGTTCGCCCACCAGAGGAAGGTCTGCGTCTGCTCGCTACGGTTGAACAGGCGGACCTTGAGCTCGATCACCGTCGAATCGGGCGCCAGCCGTACGCCGTGCATGCCCTTCATTCGGGCGAACGGGTCGTGATCGGAGCACCAGACCGTGCCGGCGGCCTCGTCCACCTGCCACGTAGTGGGCAGGAAGGTCGCCGGACGGTGATGCTGCGGCCAGTTGAACTCCACCCCGCCGGCCAACCACGGCCCGGTGAGTCCGACCAGCGCGGGTTTGATCACCGGATTGGCGTAGAACAGCGAGTAGCCGGTGCGCTTGTCGACCGCGAGTTGGATCCGCCCGCCGAGTTCGGGCAGGACCAGTAGCCGCAGGTATGCGTTCTCCAGATGCAGCCCCAGCCAACGGTGATCGGAGCGGGACTCCTGGATTCGGTCGTGAAACGGCAGCGGGAACACGCGCCCTGACGATCCCTGATAGACCCGGCGGTCGAGGTAGGCGGGGTACCGGCTCGGCGTCTCGGGCAAATAGGTCGGGATGGTGACCGGTGCAGCCCACACGGCCACTGGCGCGTCCGTCAGGCGATCCGGACGAGGCGGGAGGTCGAAAGGCATGAACGAAACCTAGGCCGCGATCGAGACCTTCGGAATGTACGGATCGACGGTCAACCTGGACGATCCTCTGATCCGGCTACCATCGATAGATGTACCTTCGCGACGGCTTTCCCGATCAGCGACTGCACGTCCTGCCCCGGCTTCTGGCGAAGCAGGCGCTGCAGCGCAAGCCGACCTCGCGGATGCTCGTGACCGACGCTGGATATTTCCCGCATGCGGCCAGACACGGTCGATCGCGCCGCGCAGGGGCGGCCGAGGCCATCGTGATCATGTGTGCCGACGGCGGCGGTTGGTGTGAGCTCGCCGGGGCCCGGCATGACGTAGGCCCGAACGAGGTCCTCATCATTCCCGCCGGCGTGCGCCACCAGTACTACGCCGCCGAGGCGGAGCCCTGGTCCATCTGGTGGCTGCACGTCACCGGCGACGACGTACCCGACCTGCTCAGCGCCATCGGCCTCACCGTGGCCGCGCCGACCGCGCCGATGATCGACCCGCTTCGTGCCTTCGCGCTGGCCGAGAGCATCTGCGACGACCTAGCGCGCGACGAGACGGCGGCGAGCCTCACCGCGGCCGCCGGCACGGCCTGGAATCTGCTCGCCCAGCTGGCCGCCGAACGCGACGGCCGGGGGGTCACCCGCGAACCGATCGCCCGCGTCCAGGACTACCTGCGCGCGCATCTCTCGGCGTCGCTCAACATCCGTGCGCTGGCCGACCTGGCGGGGTACAGCACCTCCCACTTCTCCGCGAGATTCCGCTCCCTGACCGGATTCTCGGTGACCGAGTACATGAAGCGGCTACGCATGGCGCGGGCCCGTCAGCTACTGGTCACCAGTGCCCTCAGCATTGCCGAGATCGCCGCCGCCGTCGGCTATCACGACCCCTTCTACTTCTCGCGTCACTTCACCGCGGTCAACGGCATGAGCCCGCGCGAATACCGGGCCCGAGACAACGAGGAGAATCCCGCCTCGTCCGCGACGGCGCGGACACGTGCGGCGCTGACCGGTACCGCCGCCGTCACGGCGAACCCGGACACGTGAGCCGGCGGGCATCCGCCCGCCGGCTGCGCGGGCCGGGCCGGTTCGAACGGCCCGGCCCGCGGTGTCATCCGACCGTCACCACCGGCCGCGTGACCACTTGGTGTACATGAAGCCGAAGCAGCCGGCATAGCCCCACGAGCGCCACTTGCCCCGGAACGCCTTGCGGTTCTTGATGGAGTCCACGACGATCCCGCCGAACGCGCCGTAGGCGCAGGCCTTGCCGTAGCGCTTACCGCGCTTCTTCCACTTGTTGGTGAACTTGTAGAACTTCTTCGCGCCGTGGTTGAGCCAGCAGGTGCCGCACCATCGGGTCTTGCCCTTGCCGCCGCTACGGTTCCAGCACCACTTCCACACGCAGATGCGCTTGCCGTCCAGATCCAGCTTGTTGGCCGGGTCCGCGCAGGTGTACTCGTAGCGGCCGCAGCTGCCCCCGTAGACGGGGTCGACCTGCAGGAACCGGCCGGTGGCGGTGTTGTAGAGCCGGACTCCCATCAGCACCAGCCCGGACGGGGCGTCCGCGGCGCGGAGCTTGCCGCCGAGCCAGCCGTACCGGCGCTCGCCGACCTCGTCGGCCGGGATGCCGTACTCGGATGCCTCACCGACCGTGGTCAGGCCGGCGTCGTCGCCGTGGATGGTGGCGACGACGTCGCCGTGCAGGTTGGTCAGCTGCCAGCCGACGGTGCCGGCGGCGCTGTCCCAGATCCCGGCCAGCTCCGCCAGCCCGGCCACCGGCCGGGTGTGGTCGGTGGCGTTCTCCTGCGTCCAGGCCGGCGCGTCCTCGTCACCGTCGTAGTGGTGCACGGCGGTGACCGTCGCGGCGCCCGCCGCGTCGGTCCACGAACGGATCCGTTCGCCGTCGACGTCGAGCCGGTAGTCAGTGCTCCGCCCGCCCTGGGTGATCGTGTCCACCAGGTCGGTGACGTGGTAGCCAACGGTGACCTCCCCGCCGTCCGGGTTCGCGGTGTCGACCGCGGGCACGCTGGTCGTACGGCCCAGCGTGTCGTAGGCGTACCCGGCCGTGGTGGCCCGGTCGGCGGTGTCGTAGCTCCACGTCCGGGTCGCCGCCGGGCTCGTGGCCTGACAGCCTCCGTCCCCGGCCGGGCCGTACTCGGTGCCCGACCGGCGGTTGCTGGCCGCGTCGAAGGCGTACGTCCGGGTAGTGCAGCCGTCTCCCTCGGTGACCTGGACCTGGGTGAGCCGGCCGACCTGATCGTAGCGGTACGCCCGGCGCGACAGCGTGCTCACGATCTCCCGGGCCTGGCCGTGCGCGGAGCGGTCCACCGACTCGCGGAACAGGGTGCAGTCGGTGGCCGCGCAACCCGGTCGGGTGTACGTCACCGCGACCGGCTCACCGCTCGGGTCGACCTGCCGGCTCACCACGACTCCGATGGGCCAGCTCTCCGAGACCAGGGTGCCGTCCGGGTCGTAGCGGCCGGTGAACAGGCCAGCCTGGCTGTCGTGCACGGAGGTGAGCAGGCCACGCCGTTCGGCGCCCCCGTCGTAGGTGTGCACCCTCGTGCCCCGCCCGTCGGTGCTGGTCGCCACCCGGCTGCGCAGGTCGTACGTGGTGGTCGAGACGTTGCCGTCGGCGTCGGTGTACGACGTCAGCCGGCCCAACGTGTCGTAGCCACGCACGATCTCGGCGATGACGGCGCCGCCGCTGACCGACTGGGTCCGCACCAGCAGCCCGGTGACCGGGTCGTACACCTTGCGTTCGGTCGGCACGGCAGTGCCGGAGCCGGCCGGACCGGCCACCGTCGTCTCGTACTCGCGGCCCGCCCCGTCGTACCTGGTGGTGGTGGTCCGCAGTACCCCGGCGCCGGTGCGTTCGGTGACCACTCGGGGCTGGTGGAACATGTCGTAGGTGGTCACCGTCGAGGGCAGTTCCGGTCCGTCGGCCGGCTGCCCGCCCGGCTGCACCCGGCAGGGCAGGTTCGCCCACTCCGGCCGCAGGTCGCACTCGGGGTGCCCAGAGCCGGCGGTGGCCCGGTAGACAACCGTCCGGCGGGTGGCCGGGGTGCCTGTCGAGGTGCCACCGGCCGCCGTGGTGGTCGAGGTCTCCACCGCGGTGCCCGGGTCGTAGCTGCTGCGCACGGTGTGGGCCAGTCCGCCCGGGTCCGCGGTGGTCGCCGTCGGCTGGCGCAACGACCAGTCGTAGGCGGTGCTGGTGGTGCGCTTGTCGGTGTCCACCTCGACACCGGTCGGCCCCCAGTGCCGGACCAGGTCCTCCCGGGTGGTGAGCAGGTGGTACGGGCCGCCGGTCGACGGCGCGCCCTGGTCGTAGGTGTTGCGGGTGAGGGTGCGACCGAGGACGGTCGCGCCGCTGGGCAGCACCACCTCACGACGCGGGGCGAGGGTGGACAGCAGCCGCTGCCCGTCGTCGGACCAGACCTGCTCGGTGGAGTGGTCCAGGGCGAGGCTGCTCTCCCGCTCCGGGGTGTCGCCGGGCGCGTCGTCCAACGCCCGAGCCCGGTTGGCGGCGGTCAGGGAACGGACCACGTTGCCGTGCGCGTCCCGCCAGGTGGCGGTGACGTGCCCGCCGGGGGTGGCGGTGTTCACCTCGCGGGCGTTGGCGTCCAGGTAGGTCACCGACGCGCGTTCCCAGCTCGACGGCAGGGAGCCGGTCGCCGGGTTGCCCGTGGGCACCTGGTCGGCAGGGAAGACCGCAGTGGCGTCGGTCGGCACCTCGGACTGCCCCCAGCGGGCGGTTTGGGCCGGTGACAGGTCGTATGGGGCGCCGCCGCCGGAGACCGGCACCCGGTAGACAACCGTGTCGGTGGCGGTGCCGGCGGCGAGCGCGGAGCGGCTCACCTGGTGCAGCCGGCCGGCGCCCGGGTCGCCGGGGACGGTGGTGTAGCGGAACCGCCACGACTCCTGACCGGGCGGGGTGACCGTGGACAGCACCCCGTCGGCCTGGTAGGCGTAGGTCTCCCACTGGTGCCGGACGACGCCGCCGTCGGCCCGGTCCCGCCGGGGGTCCCACTGAGCCCGCAGCCGGCCGGCGTCGTCGTAGGCGTAGCGGGCCAGCACCACGGTCCGCATGGCGGGGGTGGCCTGATCCGGGTCCCACGCGGTAAACGCGATTTCCTTGACCCGGCCGAGGTAGTCGCCCCAGGTGTCCTCCGTACCGCCGGTGGCGGTGGTGGCGGTGGCGTACCGGAAGGTCAACGCCCGGCAGCCGCGGGTCAGCGTCGCGCAGTTGACCCCGTCGGGCACCGGCGCGAGCATCCGGGTCGGGCGCAGCACCTCCTGGCCGGCGACGGTCACCCGTTCCCAGCTCCAGGTGGTGGTCTGCTCGCTGCCCGGGGTGCGGGTGACAGTGGGCACGTACCGGCCGGCGGCGGAGCCGGCGACCCGGGTGAACGTCACGGCGGTGCCGTCGGTGTCGGTGAGGGTGTACGTGTCGCCGGCGGCGGTGTAAGTCAGCTTCAGCGGTTCCATCCCGACCTCGGGGTCGAAGACGGTGGCGGTGCGCCGGGAGAAGCCCACGGTGTCCCCGTCGGTGGTGCCGACCTGCACCAGCGAGCCGTACACGGTCAGTCCGGTCCAGGCCGCGTCGGCCTCCTCGACGGCGGCGCCGGACACCCAGCCGGGGCCGAACATCGCCGTGGCGTCCGTCTGGGTGGAGCGCCGGCTGTGGTAGGTGCGGCCGACGGTCAGGTCGCTGCCGTAGGCGTCCACCGACACGTCGGTGTCGGTGACGGCAAGGTCACCGGTGATCAGGTTCACGGTGCCAGGCCCGATCTCCTCGGTGGCGGCGGTGGCCCGGTCCCGGTCGAAGGTGATCCGGACCGCGCCGGACGCGGCGGCGGTGCCGCCGACGAAGCTGCCGCGCAATTGCAGGGGACCGTCCCGGGGGACCGCCTGCGCGTCCACGCCGGCCAGGGTGGCGGCCACGTCCCAGTTCAGCTTGGGGAACTCGCCGCCGCCGCTGGTCGGCAGCGGCCAGGTCACCTTCGCGCCGCCGGCCGCGACCGTGACGTGCGCGGCGGGGATGTCGACCCACGCGTCGGTGTCGGCGCGCCGCCACTGGTACGTCACACCGGTGGCCGTGGACCGGCCGACCCCGGTGATCGGGGTCTTCGCCGCGGTGATGTCACCGGTCCGCGGGCCGGTCAACGCGCCGCCGCCCACCGAGAAGGCATAGGCCCGCAGTGGCGACCGGTTGCCGGCCCGGTCCCGGGTGCGCACGTAGAGGGTGTGCGGGCCGTCGGCGGCGGGGGTCAGCGACAGGGTCACGTTCGCGCCCGGCGCCGCGGCGTTGACGACCTGGTTCGGCGGGTTGGTGTCCAGCCCGTACTCGTAGGCGGCGACGTCGGCCACCCCGCCCGCGCCGAGGGTGAAGCTGCCGGTGGTGCCGGCGGCCCCGGCCCACTGCCCGGCGGGGTAGGCGGTCGAGGAGACGGTGGGCGACGCCGACGGGGCGACCGTGTCGACGGTGAGCTCGCACCATGGCGACCAGGCGTCGGCCTCGGCGCCGTCCCTGCCGCGCACCCGCCACGCGTAACTGCCGCCCTCGACGAACGCCCCGGCGGGGACGGTGGTCGACAGCCAGGAGCCGGAGGCGCCCGGCCCTTCGGTCGCCGACCCGATAAGCGCGCCGCCGACCGCGTGCCACTCGAAGGTGGCGTGCACGGAGGACCCGTCGGCGTCGGTGACCTGTGCCCGCAGCTGCGGGGTCAGGCTGGCGATGTACGGCCGGTCGGCGCCGGTGGCGCAGACGGTGGACGGCGCGGTGGCCTGGGTGGTGACCGCGGACTTCGACTCGTAGGTCAGCGTGACCTTGGGCGGGTTCGCCCCCTCGGCGGAGTGGAACCGTTTCCAGCCGTAGCTGTCGGTCTCGCTGGTGGCGCGTAGGCCGATGTTCGAGGTCTGCCAGCGCTCCTCGGCGGTCTTCTGGAAGGCGAGGGTCACCGGCACACTGACCCGGCCGCCACCGCAGGAGGTGCTGAACCCCTTGGTCTCGGTGGAGGTGCCCGCCTTCGCCAGCCAGGCCGGTTGAGCGGTCCACCGGGCGGTGTTGTTGACCGGGTTGACCTGCCAGGCCTCCCACGACCGGGCGGAGCAGGAGTAGGAGTGGTGGTTCCACAGACTGAGGGTCGCCGCCGTCACCCGCTTGTCCCACAGCCAGGACAGGTTGTGGAAGCTCAGGAACGACCTGGCCTTGGTGGAGCCACCGTCGTGGGTGCCCAGCTTCAGCTCCGTCGCCGTCGACTGGTCGGTGGGATAGGTGTTCTGCACGAACGCGTCGAAGTTCGGGCCGAGGCTCTGCGACGGGTCGATGACCACCGGGTAGGTGGTGGCCCGGTCGGTGAGGAACCTGGCGTCGGGGGTCAGCACCAGCGTGGACTTCGCGCCGGTGCCCTCGTGCCGTACGCCCACCCCCGCCCGGTGCGTGCGCTCCCCGGAGGCCCGATCGACCCGGGAATCCCACATCAGCGCTGGCAGGTGGCGGGCCCGCGTCGCGGCCGCGGTCGCTGTCCCGGGGGTGCGCCAGGGCAGGCGGATCTGCCGGACCTGGGCGGCAGCCTGCCGATTCTTGACCACGAGCGTCTGCTCATAACCGGTGCGGGTCGCCGTCACCACCAGGTCGACCCCGGGGCGGACCTCCGGGTAGGTGGCCGTGGCGCCGTCGAGGATCGGCTCGGGCAGCCGGCCGGACCAGCCGAGGGTCGACTGCTGCCCGCCGGTGCCGAGCTGGATCAACTCGTGCTCGCCGGCGCCAACCGGCCCGGACAGCTTCAGCCGGTACGGGTGCGCCGCCGGTGTCACCGAACCGTCCGGGTTGCGCCGCAGGGTGGTGTCCACGTCGACCCAGCCGCCGTCGTCGCCACGCACGCGCACCGGCCCGGCGCTGATCTCCGCCTCGACGGCGCCGCTGGGCAGCGCCCAGAACTGGGTGGTCCCGGTGGTCCGACCGCTGATCAGGACCCGCTTGCCGCTCAGCCGCGCGGTGGCCAGCGCCGCCGGCTCGTCCGGCCGTTGCAGCGGCCCGGCGGGCTCGCCCGCCGGTGCCGTCGGTCCCTGCACCGGCGCGGCCTGCGCCGGTCGGGCCTGCACCGCCGCGCCCAGGCCGGCCGCCAGCACGACGCTCAGCGCCGCCGCGATCCGGCGGCCGCCACCGCCGGGATGCCCGGCCCTGAGGGTCCGGCCCCAGCTTCTTCCCTGTCTAGCCACCACGACCTCCTGGGTGAACCGAGGCGTCTCTCGCCGTCGGTATGGCCCCGTCCCGTTGACGCCCCGTGCGTCGGTCAGGCAGGTTGGACCGTCTCCATCGCCACGCCGCTCGCCGCTGCGTTGCGCGGGCGGCCGCAGCACGAAGGCGGCGAAAATCGTCGGCGATGCGGACATCCCTGTGGGTCAGGGCAGGCGTCACGGTAAGGACCAGCGCTTCGAAAACCCTTTGACCAGCAGACCGGGAAACCCGCGCCGATGAACGGTCGGCGGCGCTCGGGTGACCGGCGGAAGGCGTGCGGATTACCGGCGCGACGGCGCGGCTCACAACGTGGAAACGGGGCCAACCAGTCGAGCGACGATGATCCATAGTGGGGCTATGAACGACCGGAGCTGGAGCCGGCGTTACCACCTGTTGGGGCCGGTGACGGTCCACGACGACGGGGTGCCGGTGCCATTGGGCGGACCCAAACCCCGCACGATCCTGGCCGCGCTCCTGCTGGACGCCAACCGGGTGGTCGCGGAGGAACAGCTCGTCGCCCTCACCTGGGGGGAGACCTGGCCGGCGACGGTTCGCGGCCAGCTGCAGGCGTACGTGTCGGGCCTGCGCCGGCGGCTCGGCGCGGCGACCATCGTTCGTCGCCCACCCGGTTACCTGATCACCGTGCGGCCCGGCGAGCTCGACCTGCACGACTTCGACGAGGCGGTGGCCCGCGCCCAGCGGGAGACCGCCAACCCGGCCGCGCGGGCCGACCTGCTGCGCCAGGCCCTGGCCCGGTGGCCCGGGCCGGAGATGGGCGGCACCACCGAGTCGATGCGCGCCACCCGAGGCCCCGAGCTGCGGGAACGCCGACTCGCCGCGGCCGAGGAGTGGTACGACGCCGAGCTTGCCGCTGGGCGGCACGCCGAGATGGTCGGCCCGCTGCGGCAGGCGGTGCACGCCGAGCCGTTCCGGGAACGGCTGCACGCCCAGCTGATGCTTGCCCTGCACGGCTGCGGCCGGACCGCCGAGGCGCTCGACGTCTACGCGGCCGTGCGGGCCCGACTCGCCGACGAACTCGGTGTCGACCCGGGTGTGGTACTGCGACGAGCCCGGCAGCTGCTGTTGCGCGGGGACGATTCGGAGGCCGGCGGGCCGCCGGTCACCGTGCCCCGGCAGCTCCCCGCCGAGCTGCCGGGCTTCATCGGCCGTGCCGAACAGCTCGCCAACCTGGACGCGGCCGTGCGCCCCAGGTCCGGAGCCCGGATCGCCGTGGTCACCGGCACCGCCGGGGTGGGCAAGACCGCGCTGGCGGTGCGATGGGCGCACCGGGCGCACGCCCGGTTCCCCGACGGGCAGCTCTACGTGGACCTGCGGGGGTTCGATCCCGCCGGCCCGGCCATGACCGCAGCCGAGGCGGTCCGCGGCTTGCTCGACGCACTGCAGGTGCCGGCGGGGCGGATCCCGACCGGCCTGGACGCGCAGGTGGGCCTCTACCGCAGCCTGCTGGCCGACCAGCGGGCGCTGGTGGTGCTGGACAATGCCCGCGACCCCGACCAGGTGCGCCCACTGCTGCCCGGTGCGGCGTCCTGTTTCACGCTCGTCACCAGCCGGACCGACCTCGCCGGGCTGGTGGCTGCGGAGGGGGCGGTGCCGGTGCCGCTCGACCTGTTCTCGCCGGCGGAGGCGTGCCAGATGCTCGCCCGGCGGCTCGGCGCGGACCGGGTGCGCCGGGAACCGCGGGCGGTGCAGGAGATCATCGACGCCTCCGCCCGGCTGCCGCTGGCCCTGGCCGTCGTCGCGGCGCGGGCGGCCGGCCGGCCCTCGTTCCCGCTGTCGGCCCTCGCCGCCGAGCTGCGCGCGCACCACCGCCTCGACCAATTCGACGGGGGCGGTCCGCGCAGCGACCTGCGGACCGTGCTCGCGGTGTCCTACCGTACGTTGGACGCCACCACGGCATGGGTGTTCCGGCTGCTCGGCCTGCACCCCGGGCCGAGCATCTCGGTGGCCGCCGCGGCGAGCCTGACCGGCGTCGACGAAGGGACGGCACGCCGGGCGCTGGTAGCGCTCACCCGCGCCCATCTGTTGGACGAACCGTCCCCGGGCCGGTACGGCATGCACGACCTGCTGCGCGAGTACGCTGCCGAACTGGTCCGCACCCGCGACGACGAGGGGCAGCGGCGGATGGCGACGCACCGCATGCTGGACCACTACCTGCACACCGCGCTGGCCGCGGATCGGCTGCTGAACCCTCAGCGGGACGCGATCACGCCGGCGCCGCCCCGGGCCGGGGTGCGCCCCGAGACGCCGGCCGATGCCCAGGCGGCGATGCGGTGGTTCACCGTGGAGCACCCGGTGCTCGTGGCCCTCGCCCTGACGGCGCAGACCGGCTTCGACGCCCACCGCTGGCAGCTGGCCTGGGCCCTGGTGACCTACTTCGACCGGCAGGGACACTGGGACGACTACGTCGCGGTGCATCACGCAGCGCTCGACGCGGCGGGACACGACGCGGGGCCGCTGCCACGGGCGCACGCCCTGCGCAACCTGGGCCGTGCCTACAGCCTGCTGCGCCGGCTGCGTGAGGCGGACAGCCACCTGCGCCAGGCGCTGGCGCTGTACGGTCGGTGCGGTGACGACACCGGGGCGGCGCACGTGCACGGCAACCTGTCCTGGGTGGCGGAGCGTGACGGCCGTTTCCGCGACGCGCTGTACCACGCGCGGGAGGCCATGCTGCGGTACGAGCGGCTCGGCGACCCGGTGATGACCGCCAATGCCCGTAACACGGTGGGCTGGCAGCACGCGCAGTTGGGTGAACTGGACCAGGCGTTCGACGACTGCCGGGCGGCGTTGGTCCTGCTGCGGGAGGCAGGTGACCGGTTCGGTGAGGCGGTCACCTGGGACAGCCTCGGTTACATCCACCACCGGCGGGGTGAGCCGTGGGAGGCGGTGGCCGGTTACCGGCGGGCGCTGGAGCTGTTCCGGGAGGTCGGCGACCTCAACAACGAGGGGCAGACCCTGACCAAGCTCGCCGCCGCGTACGACGCGGCGGGCGAGCCGGCCTCGGCTCGGCGGTCCCGGCAGGAGGCGCTGCACATCTTCGACAGGCTGGGGCACCCCGAGGCGGAGAAACTGCGCGCCGAACTCGAGTGACGTGCCCGGATGTTGGGTGCGGGTCCAGGTCCATTCGCTCGCGAGGGTCCGCCACTCGCCGGCTATGGCCTGAGCTGGGCTTGATCGCGATCTTCGTCGTCATGTTCGTCCGAGAGTCGGACTGGTTGGTCCGTCTGCTCCAGCCGGATCACCTGCCGAGGACTCGCGATCTGCAGCCCGCGCCACGCCACGCGGCGCGGTTCCCGCAGGTAGATGACCGCCGGCATGATCGCAGGGCCGAGCTAACAGCCCGGATACTCCGCGTGGATGTCGCCGCCGTACAGCCGCAGACAGAAGTCGTTCATCCGCACCGCCGTGAGGGCGTGCCGGGCAAGGATTCCCGCCACGGCCGCCGGCACGCCCTGCGGAATGTCGCCGCTCGCGCAGCGGCGCACGTATCTGTCGCGGGCGACAAAATCACCGTTGACCGGTGCCGACACCCCGCACACGGTGGTGACCAGCCAGTTCACCAGCCACATCGCCGCGTAGTCGGCATCGTGGCCGACGTGGTGCCCGACAAACTCGCGCTCTGCGGGTGACAGGTCGAACCGAGGTGATGTGGCCAGCCCGAAATCGACGAGGTAGATCCGATCACCGTCGGCCCGCATGTTGCCGAAGTGTCCGTCCATGTGCAACAGCTCGCGGGTGCTCAGGAACGCCGCGATCTCAAACAGCTGCCGCTCGAACGTCTCGGCCATGTCGGTCGGGTCGTTCAGCCAGTCGAGCAGCGGGTGGGGGACGTACTCGTGAAACAGCACCAGGCTGGCGGCCGCGCCGGCCAGTTCCTCGAACCGGATGCGCACGCTCGGGGCACCGCCGAAATGGGCCACAACGGCGTCGATGTCAAGGTGCTCGGACGCGACAGGTGGGCGGCCGGGTAGCACCCGCCAGTGGTACAGCAACGGGAAGGACTCGGCCTCAGCGGCGAGGACTCCCTCGGTAATGATCATGTTTGCGGCCAGCTCGCGCCAGGCGCCGAAGCCTGGGCCGGCGAGGCGGTGGATGCCGTACTGGCAGTAGGTCGGCAGGTCGTACAGGTTTGCCGTGCTGAGTGGATGGGCCAGCTCCCGGTCGGTGATCGGGATTTGCTTGGCGAACACCGGCACGCCATCGATGTCGAGCACCGAGGATCCGCCGCCCACGCCCACAGCGCCGGCGGGCGCGGCCTGGAGGAACGCCGCCAGCTCGTCGTCGGTGTAGGCGGACTGCCCGTTCGCCAGCGGTAGCACGGGACGCACGCGCAGATCGCCGAGCGGTGGAGGCGCGAGCCCGGGGCGGCGAGCTGGCCCTCCTCCTGGAACTGGTCGCGCTGGCGCTCATCCCGCGTACGGCGCTGTTCAGGAACGTCACCGCCCGGTGAGAGTCGCCGACCAGCACAACCCGACTGATGACCACGGTGCTCGCCAACCAGAGCGCCACCGCCGCCGACACTTCGGGGGCATCGCCCGCCAACCGCTGGATGGCCGTGGAGAGCCACCCTGAGTGAGGCCGGGCCGCAGCGGCGTGGCCGGTTCAGGCGACCAGGCGAGGCCGCGCGGACGCGGGAGACGTCTGTGCGGCCTCGCCTGGCCTGGCGGATCAACCGCCCACCGACACCGCCTCATCGGTGACGGCGATGCCCTTCGCGAAGCGCACGATCTGCTCTTCGCTCAGCCCCAGCTCCCCCGGAACCTGCACCAGTACACTCACGCCCGAGGCATCCGGGAAGATCAGCCACCGGGTGTCCGACAGCTTTCCCTCCGCCTCCTCGGGGAAGCCCAGCTCACCCGCCCTGCCATTGATATCGACCTTCGTCACGGGGGATTTGTCGGGAAGCCGTGACAGGCTCTGAAGGGACACCGAGATCCGGCCCTGCAGGCTGACAGCGCCCCCGGGCGCGGGTGGGGCCGTGTCCGGGCCGGGCGGCATCACCACGAACATGCTCCTGTCCGATGAGACCACCTGCCAGCCCTCGGGCACGGTGCTCACCTCGAAGCCGACCGGCTGAGCACCGGTGTAGGCGACGAGCTGCAGCTGCGACGTCTGCGTCGTCGTGCCGGGTCCCTCCGCGACCGTGGTCGCGGCGCCACCGAGCTGGCCGGCGCCGAGGGCCACAGCGGCGACGGCGGCGACGGCCGCGCCGGAGAACGCGAGCCGCTGTCGCCGCCGGCGGGTCAGGGCGCGGTGTCCCCGGGCCACGTCGGCGGCGACGACCTCCGGGTTGGTCTGGTCGGGCGTGACGGCATGCGGCAGGGCCCGCAGGACGTCCACGACGTCTGGCATGTCAGTACTCCTTGACTCAGGCGGGTCAGATTTGGATCAGGCGAACTGGTGTACATGTGCTGGGAAGAGCGCCCGTAGCCGCTCCAGCCCGCGGGCGCTCTGGCTCTTGACGTTGCCCTCGCTGCACCGCATGGCGTCGGCGGTCTCGGCGACGCTGAACCCTTCGACGTACCGCAGCACCACGGCCGTCCGCATGCTCGTCGGCAGGGTGGCCAGCAACGCCAGGACCGTCGTCTCGTCGCCGTGCGGAGCCTCGACGGCGGCGACGTCGGGCAGCTGCGCCTGTACCTGCTCACGCCGACGAAACAGGCTGCGGCGCTCGTCCGTCGCCGCGTTCACGACGCACCGCCGCGCGTACGCGTCCACGGTGTCCGGCCGCACTCTCGGCCAGGCCAGATACAGGCGAGTCAGCGCCGTCTGCACCACGTCCTCGGCCTTGGCCAGGTCACCCGAGACCAACAGCGTGGCCACCCGCACCAATGCGGCGCGCCGGGTTGTCACGAACTCGGTGAACTCGCGATCCTGCTCGGAAGGCCGTCTCACAGGCCACCCACCTCTCCTCGTCCCCGCTTGTAATTCGGACACCTCTCATACGGGATCGCCTTCGTGTCCGTTGCATGCCGGACGAGGAGATCTGCGGCCCCCGCTTTCGTGGAGCCGGCGGCCCTGATGCCCGGACACCGACGGAGGCTTGGCCTTCCACACCTGCAGGATCGGTCCGACCATCGCCCACTGCGAATTGGTCAGGTCACTCGGAGACGCCCCGCGACGACTTCCCGGGTGAAGGGCACGCTAGGTTCGGCACCCCCCTGCGGGCATGGCAGGCGTTGCGCGAAGGCTGTGACGTGTCCAGATCGCGACGTCGAGCAGGCGTAGGTAGCAGTCTGGGTGAGTCCACGCCGGCTGGGCGGAGCCCCTCGATCTCATCCCGAAGGGCGGATTCTTTCGGCGCGGTTGAGGATGGATCACCGACGCCCGGGCTGCCGCCGACCGTGCGCTAGCAACGTCACGGCAAGCGGATCGATTCCGGCGTACGGTCGTGTGCCGAGATCCGCGTGCCGATCACTGATGCGGGTCTAGCCGATGAGTCCCGTCGGGCAGCGCCCCCAGGAACGCGGCCGTGCGTGTTCGGGTTTCCGGCCGATGGTGCGGGTGGCCGTCCAGGCGACAGTCGTCGCGGACCGCCCGACGCCGGCAGCCTCAGTCGCCGCCGGCGTCGTCAAACCCATCACCGTGGTTCGCGCGCTCCAGCGCACCGTCGAGGTCGGCGAGGTCCGGTGCGGACGCGGCTCCTCGTAGCACTATGGGCCGGCGTTCGCGCTACTGCAGGTATCGCCGACGATTGTTTTAGCAGCTCACACTATCTGGGCGGCAGTCTTTACCGTCGTTCGCTGTGGCGTCGTGTCGGCTGCGACGGCGAACGGGTGGCGCAACCGATGCATCGCCACCTCACCGCAGTCGGATGCACGAGGTGCGGGCTTTTCTTCTTCCGCGATGGACGGAGCAAGAAACTGTGCCATGCAACCGCAGGCCGCAGCAGGGGTCAGGCTTCGGAAACGCGGAGCGCCGGCAACCGGGTGCCAGCTGTGGCTGAACCCGCCGACGACCGTCGCCGGGTGGGCGCCGGTTGTGCGCGGTGACGTGGTGATCACTGTCATGCTATGCCTTCCTCGAACGGCACGTCGCAAGGAAGGCACGGGCCGCAGGCCACGAGACATCACAGAACGAACCTGAACAAATGATGATAGATGCGCCGAACGGCGGCCTGCTGAACCAGTCAGGCCGCCTGCGGCAGAGCGTGGATCAGAGCAAGCGGATATCCGACGCCTGCGGACCCTTCGGGCCCTGGGTGATGTCGAACTCCACCCGCTGGTTCTCCTCAAGGCTGCGGAAGCCACTCGCCGAGATCGCCGAGAAATGGGCGAAAACGTCGGCGCCGCCGCCGTCCTGGCTGATGAAGCCGAAGCCCTTGTCGCCGTTGAACCACTTCACGGTACCTGTAGCCATGTCTGCTCCTTCGCAGGCCGTTGGAGACCGCACTGTGCGGACTCGCGCGCCGCCGCGTTGATCATCCGCGCCGGAACCGACACGAAGACGAAAAAAGCACCTGGATGGGTTTTGGTTAACCCATCAGGCGCCGAGACGTCTACGGAAATCAAAACTGCAACCAGGCAAGTCTAGCACAGAACCAGGCGCTCGCCGGCAGCCTGAGGCATGCGCCTCCGTCACAGCACTGCACCGCGAGGCGCAACTTCGATCGCCGCGACGCCTCGGCCGTAGAGTACGACGAGCCGATCACCGTGTTTGGTGCGCAGCACTCCCGAATCCTGCGCCAGCGTCGAGATCACGTGCTCCACAAGCTCGTCCTCATCGGAGACGTCCGGTTTGTCGCACGTGACGTCCATGCGGTCGCCGCCGATGAGCCGGACGCGTAGCACCATAGTTGCCATGTCGTAGAAGCTAGTCGAGTGGGGATGCCAGGGACAGCGGCGCTGCCACGGGCTCCTCCGGTCGAGTCGTGCAGCCAGCTGGACCGACGTGCAACCGCTGCTGCAGGTCGCAGCTGCCGACACAGGCGAGGCTCGGACGATGGAGCGCACCCGGACGGATGTGGCAATGGACACGAGACGAGGTCGTGTCGATCCCCAGCGGGGGGAACCACATTCATCGCTGGAATCAGCATGCTGAGCGGGCAGCGCCAACGCTGCGTGTAGTGCGCGTAGAGTGGGTGGTGAATCAGCTCGTCGACATCGTTGGCGCGCCACCGTCCACCGGGGGTGCTACCCAGGTCTCGGCAGTGTCCGCAGGACAACTTCGAGATCCGAGGGACGGGCGTTGGCAGACCATCCGATCGCCACCAGCACATCAGTGTGCTGGCAGCGGACAACGCCGCGTCCGTTACAGGCGACGACCAGCGACGCATTGGCGTCCCGTCGGCGATCACGCCCAGGTGATCAGCCGCTGTCTTGCTGGGAAACGATCCACCAATCCCGCCCATCGCGGTACGACGAGGCCGTCTCGGCACACCTGCGGCAGATGGGCGCCAATCTGGCTGGCCTGATCCAGCAACACCGAACCACAGGACAAAGGACATGACTTTCGTGTTAGCCCCGACCGCGGTCTCTCCGTCACCATTGCGCGAGCCCGCCAAGACCCTCCGCGAAAGAGGAGCAGACAGTTTTCACACCGCGCTCGCGGCGGTCCTGGCCAGCGGGCTGGAGAATGCGCTTGAGGCGGGTGACCACCCGAGAGCGATCAGCTTCATCAACCGCGGCTTCGCAGAGGGCAGTCCGCAGCTGGGCTGCGACCTCCTCTGCCGGGCAATCGCGTTCGTCGGGACAGCCCGGACCTGGACCGTGCAGCTCGCACCCCTGCGATCACCGTAGCTCCCTGGATTGACGAATCACGGCTCCCAGAAGACCAGTACCGAATGCGCCAAGACTGTTACGGAGCCGACGCCGCGGTCGTGAACCAATCAGACACCGCGCCGTCGACTATCGTGGTGCAGCATCCGCTCACGCCGCCGACAAAGCGCGGCACCGGCCCCGCTTCCCGCCTCACAGGACGGCCGTAGGATCTGGGAGCGGACGATCGAGCACCGCGAGGTGCTCCCGTACCGGGATTTCAGCCGGCTGCGCGCCGTCCACGCAGGCGACTGCGAGCGCGCCGAGGATCGCGAGGTCCGCGGGGGTGCTGCACGACGGTGTCCGCCTCGTGCGCCGCCCGCGACCTCGAGACCGACCGCTCTGCTGGGCGGCCGCCCAGCAGAGCGCGGTGTTCCACCCCGCTCAGCCGTGCGGCAGGAGCAGGAGCTTGCCGGTCGAACGCCGGCCGGCCAGATCGGCGTGGGCAGCCGCCGCGTCCGCGAGTGGATAGGCCCCTCCAACGTGCACGCGCAGCCGGCCGGTCGAGAGCAGGTTCAGCACCGCGCCGGCCCGGGTGAGCAACTCGTGCCGGGTGGCGATGTGGTGGCTCAGATTCGGCCTGGTCAGCAGCAACGAGCCGGCCGCGTTGAGCCGTTGCGGGTCGAACGGGGGCACCGGGCCGCCGGCCTGGCCGTACAGGGCCAGGGTGCCGCGCGTACGAAGCGCCGCCAGGCTGGCGTCGAAGGTCGGACCTCCGACGCCGTCGTAGACCGCGGCCACGCCCACGCCGCCGGTGAGCGCGCGCACCTCAGCCGCCACGTCGGCCCGGTCGTAGCGGATGACCTCGTCGGCTCCGGCGGCCCGGGCGAGTTCGGCCTTCGCGTCGCTGGAGACGGTGCCGATCACCCGTGCCCCTCGCCATCGCGCCATCTGGGTGAGCAGCTGTCCCATCCCACCGGCCGCCGCGTGCACCAGCACCGTGTCTCCCGGACGCACCGGGTAGGTGTCGTGCAGCAGGTAGTGCGCGGTCATCCCCTGCAGCAGTGCGGCGGCGGCCGTCTCCAGCGGGAGATCGGGCGGGACCGGCACGGTGGCGGCGGCCGGCACCGCCACGTGCTCGGCGTATCCGCCGGGCTGGTTCACCCACGCGACCCGGTCGCCGACCGCCACGCCGGTTACGTCGGAGGCCGCGGCGACCACCGTTCCGGCCCCCTCGATGCCGGGAACGAACGGCATGGGCACCGGGTAGACGCCGGAGCGCTGATAGATGTCGATGAAGTTGACGCCGCTGGCGGCCACGGCGACCACCACCCGCCCGGGCTCGGGCACGGGCACGGCCTTCTCGGCCGGGCGCAGCACCTCCGGGCCGCCCGGTTCGCGGACCACGATCGCCCGGCTCACCTGGGCACCTCCGTCAGCCAGTCGGCGTGCCGGCCGGAGCGGCCCCGCACGAGCCGGGTGTACTCGGCCGCCAGCCGCTGGGTTACCGAGCCGGGGCGACCGGCCCCGACCTGCAGGCCGTCGACGCTGGTGATCGGCAGGATCTCCCAGGCGGTGCCCATGAAAAACAGCTCGTCGGCGAGGTAGAGCTCGCTGCGGTCCACCTCCCGTTCGATCACCGGCTCGCCGGATTCCTCGAGGAGGCGGAGCACGGTGTCGCGGGTGATGCTCTCCAGCACGCCACTGGTCAGCGACGGGGTGATCACCGTTCCGTTGCGGACCAACGCGATGCAGGCGCCCGGGCCCTCGCTCACCTTGTGCCGCTCGTTGAGCAGGATCGGCCAGTCGTGGCCGTTCTCCTGTGCCTCCATCATCGCCAGCCGACCGTTGTGGTAGTTCGAGAAGGCTTTGACGCGGGGCGGCATGGCGGCGTCACTGATGCGTTGCCAGGAGCTCACCCCTGCGCGGCAGCCGCGGCCGGTGTCGAGACGGCTGCGGAACGGCCAGCTGTCGATCACCACCTCGCAGACCGACCCCGCCGGCACCATCTGCTCACGGATGAGCCCGGACGGGAACGCCCACGGCCGCACGTACGCGTCCTCGCGGTAGCCGTTGCCCCGCAGCAGCTCGAACACCGCGGCCCGCAGCTCGGAAAGGGTGTACGGCAGGTCTAGCCGGCAGATCCGGGCCGAGTCGGACAGCCGGCGCAGATGCTCGTCGAGCCGGAACAGCAACAGCCGCCCGTCGTCCGCCCGGTACGCCTTGATCCCCTCGAAGACCGCCGCCGTGGACGCGTGGCCAACCGCGTTGACGTGGATCTGCGCCTGCTCCCACAGCACCAGCCTGCCGCTGCGCCAGATCCATTCCGGGCGATCGGCGGCGGGACTGGCGAGCGAGTCCAGCGCCGCGAGGGGCGCCGGTGCGGAGACGTTCATCGGTTCCCTGCTTCTGTGAGTCGGTTCAGGTAGGCATCCGGCACGACGTCGACCAGGCTGGAACGGATCTCGTCCGCGGCGGAGAGGTCGGCGTGCGCGCCCACCGCATTGCGGACCGCGACGCAGTACACCCCGGCCGCACGGGCGGCCCGCACCCCCGACTCGGAGTCCTCGAAGGCCACCGCGTCGGCCGCCGGTACGCCGGCGCGGCGCAGCGCCAGCCGGTAGAGATCGGGGGCGGGCTTGTGCCACGGGGTGTCGTCGCCGGTGACCAGCCGGTCGAAGCGGTGCCGCAGGCCGAGTCGCGCCAGATGTGAGTCCACCCAGCTCAGCGAGGAGCTGGAAACCACACCCAGGCCCAGGCCGGCGGCCCGGCCCGCGTCGAGCAGCGCCGTGACGCCGGGACGCTCCGGCTCGGCGGCGCACAGCTCGCGTTTGCGCCGCAGCCGGGCCGCCCGCGCCGCCTCACCGAGTGGGCGGCCGAGGCGCGCGGACAGGTCGGCGACGGCGACCGCCTCCCCGTCCGAGCGGCCGGCCATCGCGGCCCACACCCGGTCGGGCAGACCGTGACCGAGCAGCTGTGCGTACACCTCGTCCCAGGAACGGTGGGCGGCCCGCTCGGTGTCGCAGAGCAGCCCGTCGAAGTCGAACAGGAGCAGGCGCAGTGGCATGGATCAGCCACCGTCCTCGACGGCGGCGGTCTCGTGTGGCCCGGCCTGCGCCGGCACCGTCACCGCCGCCCTCGCCTCGTTCGGTTGCACAGGGCCGAGCACCCGGTCGGTGTAGTCGCTGGCGAACAGGCCGTCCGGGTCCAGTTCGGCACGAATCCGCTGGAACAGTTCCCACTCGGGGTAGCGCGGGGCGAGCACCTCCACGGTGGCGGTATGCGCCTTGCCCCAGTGCGGCCGTCCACCGTGGTCGCGCAGCACCGGCTCTATGGCGCGCAGCAGCTCCACCTGCCCAGCCGTACGCGGCACGGTCAGGTTGACGTAGCCGGTTCGCCGCCCGTACGCGGGACTCAGCGGCGAGTCGTCGCCGGCGCCCACCCGGACCAGCACGGAGTAGGGCGAGTAGGCGCCCGTGCGGCGCAGCGTGCGGCGCAGGGCGCGCAGGGCGTCTGGTGTCGCCTCCAGCGGCAGCGCATGCTCCAGGGCGAGGAATTTGACCGGCTGCGGGAAGGTGAACACCCGGTGGCTGGCGTCGACGTATTCGACGGCGGGCCGGGCCGGCAGCAGGCGTCGCCCCTTGAGCCACGGGACTGCGCGGGCGTCGGCGCGGCCGGCCAGCCCGATCAGCCCGCAGCGCACCTCGTCTAGCGTCGTTGCGTACCGTCGGCGGACCGCGTCACGGGTGCGCGGGGCGTCCGTGACCCGCAGCGCCCGCAGACCGGCCCGGTTCTGCCAGGGTAGCCAGGAGAACGCGACGTGGTCGGCCTCGGCGGCCCAGTCGGTGAACCCGTCCAGCACCGTGTCGAGCGGCTCGGAGCGGGTGCTTACCCGCAGGTTGAACTGTGGCACGCAGCGCAGCGTGACGGTGCTCAGCACCCCGAGCGTGCCGAGCGCGGTCCGGGCGCAGCGGAACACCTCGGGCTCGTGGTCGGCGTCGAGGGTGCGGACCCGGCCGTCCGCGGTGACCAGCCGCAGGCGGATGACCTGCGCCGACAGCGGGGCGTGCGCCAGTCCGGAGCCGTGGTTGCCGGTGGAGATCGCGCCGGCGACGCTCTGTTCCGCCAGCGTACCGATGTTGGCCAGGGCCAGGCCGCGCCGGTCCAGCACCTCGGCGAGCTCGCGCAGTGTGGTGCCACCGCGGACCGTGACCTCGCCGGCCGCGGCGTTCACCGCGAGTACACCGCGGTAGCGGGACAGGTCGAGCAGCACGCCATCGGTGCACGCCAAGGCGTTGAAGGAGTGACCGGAGCCGGCGGCACGCACCGGGATCCCGCGCTCGCCGGCGGCGCGCACCACCGCCACCACAGCGTCCTCGGTCGTCGGGGCGAGCAGCTGGGCGGGCCGGCACCCCACCGTGCCGGACCACGTCTGCCAGCGGCGGCCCGGCTGCGGCGCGGTCATCGCCGGTCTCCCTGCACCAGCGACAGGTGAAACCGGTCGACCGCGTCCTGCCAGGTGGGCATGGACCAGCCAAGTCCGGACAGCCGGTCGGTGTTCAGCGTCGAGTCGATGGGCCGACCGCCCAGGAAGCCCCATTCGCGCAGCGGGACCCGCTGTGGGGCGGGCGCGTCCGGAATTCGGCCGGTCAGATACTCGCCTACCTGGTACCAGCTCGCGGTGCCCCGGTTCGCCACGTGGATCGTGCCGGTCACGGTGGCGTAGGTGAGCAGGAAGGCCAGCGCCCGGGCCAGGTCCACCGTGTACGTCGGCGCGCTGAACTGGTCGTCGATCAGCCGGGCCGGGGTGCCGCGACGGGCGTGGCCGAGGATGGCCAGCACCGTGTCGAGGCGTTCGTCCGTGCCGCCGAACAGCCACGACGTCCGGACGGTTAGGTGGTCGTCGAGCAGGGCGACCATCCGCTCCCCCGCCACCTTGGTGAGCCCGTACACGCTCTGCGGATTCGGGATGTCATCCTCGCGGTAGCCCCCGGCCGGGGTGCGTACGCCGTCGAACACGTAGTCGCTGGAGATGTAGACCAGTCGGCTGCCGTGCCGGGCGCAGGCGTCGACGACGTTGCGTACGCCGGCGATGTTGACCCGCAACGCCAGTTTCGGATCCAGTTCACAGTCGTCGACGATGGCGTGCGCCGCAGCGTGGACGACCACGTCGGGCGCGAACGCCGCAACGGAGGCCTGCACCGCGGTGCCGTCCGCGATGTCGAAGTCGCGGACCGAGACACCGCGGATGTCCCAGTCCGCGGTGTCCGGGTTGTCGGCGAGGGCCGTGGTGAGTGCGGTGCCGAGCATGCCGTCGGCGCCGGTCAGGTAGAGGCGCACCGCTCGGCTCACAGGTGGCCGAACTCGGTAAGCAGGTCGGTGACGGTGGCACCGGACTGGATCTTCTCGCGGATGATCCGTTCCTTGCCGATCTGGTGGTGGGTGCCCTCCAGCACCTCCTCGGCCAACTGCTGCGGCACCACGGCCAGCCCGTTCTCGTCCGCGACCACGATGTCGCCCGGGTTGATCACCTGGCCGCCGACCACGACGGGAACGTTGACCTGCACCGGCTCCGTCCGGTTGTGCACGGCGGTCGGCGAGGGCCGCGGGATGGCACCGCGGTACCAGACCGGGAAGTTCAGGTCACGGATCTCGTCGACGTCGCGGATGAAGCCGTCGACGATGCCGGCCGCGACCCCGGCCTTCAACGACAGCGTCGACATCAGGCCGCCCCACATCGCGGTCAGCGGCGAGCCGTGGGCGGCGACGACGATGATGTCCCCGGGCTGGGCGGTGGCCAGTACCGGCATGGTGTCGACGAGGTCGTCGATGGACAGGTTCACGGTCAGCGCCGGCCCGGCCACCTTGTGCTCGGGTCGTACCGTCTGGAAGCCGCCGATCGCGCCGACCCGGCGGCGGGCGTCGGTTACCAGGCAGCTGGGGCTGTACTCGGTGAGCACCTCACGGAACCGGTCGACGATTTCCTGGGGCGGGCGGTGCAGCTCGTTGTGGATGGTCTCCATCGTCTCTCCTCGGGTGTGTCGGGACGGGAACGTCAGTGCCGCAGGGTCACGTCGAACCGGCCGGGCTCGAACTTGCCACCGACCTCGGCTCGTACGATGTCGGCGAGCCGGTCGGCGTTCAGTCCGTGCGCGTGCAGCGCCTCGGCGGGTGTGCCGCAGCGCGGCACCTCGGTGATGCCGATTCCACGAAACGCGGGCGGATCGGGCAGCTGCAGCTCGGCGAGCGCGCGGGCCAGCACGTCGGCCTGCCCGCCGCGGATGAAATGGTTCTCCACGACGATCAGGTGGTCGGCGCTCTCTACCAGGTCGCTGAGCCAGCGATGATCGACCCGGTTCAGCCACGGCAGGGCGACGACCGTCAGGTCGATGCCGTCGGCGGCCAGCAACTCGGCTGCGCGCGTCAGCTCGGCCAGCACGATCGGTCCGGCACCGACCGCGACCACCGGCCCGCCGAGGCGCACGATGCGCCCACGCCCCACCTCGAGCGGCTCGGCGGGCAGCCCGGCCACCGCATCCGGGACGGGCGTGCTGACCAGCCGCAGGTAGACGCTGTACGGCGTGCCGACGCAGAAGTCGACCGCGGCGTGCACCTCGGCCGCGTTGGCCGGCTCCAACACCACCAGGTCGGGTATCGCGCCGACCGCGCTCACGTCACGCACGGCCTGGTGGGAATGGCCGGGCGCGGCTGGAAGCAGCCCGGCGAGCGACCCGACGTAGACCACCTTGCGGCCCTCGGTGGCGTTGTTGAAGATCTGTTCGTTCGGCCGGGCGTGCAGGAAGCAGGAGAACGAGTGCACGAACGGCAGCAAGCCCCGGTAGGCCAGCCCGCTGGCCATGGACACCATGTCCTGCTCGGCGATCCCGCACTCGACGAACCTGTCGGGGTATGCCTGGGAGAACGGGATGAGGCCGGTGTCCAGGACCAGGTCGGCGTCCAGGGCGACGATCCGGCGGTCTCGGCCGGCCTGGGCCACCAGCGCTTCGCCGTACACCTCCGGCAGGCGCGGCCCGCCGCTCGGGGCCGGGGCGGCGGCGGGCGCGGCTGCGGCCAAGCGCAGCGCGGCCAGGCCCGCCGAGCCAACGATGTCCTCCGCCGTGGCGACCAGTTCGGCGTACGCGCTGTCCCGTTCGCTCGGGGACGGAGCACCGCTGTGGAACAGGTACCGCCACTCCCCCTGCCCCATCGACGTCGCCGCGAAGGTGGCGCAGCCGGCGCCCTTCACGGTGTCGGCGATGATCACCGCGGGCAGGTTCGGGTACGACTCGGCCCGTTCCCGGCACGCGTCCCGGAACGCGGCGACGTCGTTGCCGTCGCAGCGCAGCACCGCCCAGCCGAAGGCGGCGAACTTCGCCTCCAGGTCGCCGAGATCGCTGACGTCGGCGACCCAGGTGTCGGACTGGAGCTTGTTGTGGTCCACCACCACGGTCAGCTCGCCCATGCCGCGGTGCGCGGCACCAGCCAGCGATTCCCAGTTCTGGCCCTCCTGCAACTCGCCGTCGCCGGTCATCACGAAGACCCGCCGGCGGGTGCCCAGCAGCCGGTCGGCCAGGATCACGCCCTTGGCCTTGGCGATGCCCATCCCGAGCGAACCGGTGTTGAACGGCATGTGCGGGGTGTGAACGTCGGGATGGCCGGGCAGCCCGTCGATGCGGCGCAGCGCGTGCACCAGGTCCTCGTCCAAGAGCCCCAAGCCGATCAACGCGGCGTACAGGCCGGGGGCGTCGTGACCCTTGGACGAAAAGTACAGGTCACCGGTGTCTGTGAAGGGCCGGCGCAGCTCGTGCAGGAGAAGCCAGCTCACCACGTCGGCGGCGCTCATGCTGGACCCGAGGTGTCCCGAGCCGGCCCGGGCCACCATGTACAGGATGTTGATCCGGGTCAGCGCCGAGAAGGCGCGGGTGCGGGTGACCGGATCGTCGATGTCGTCGAGCACCCGGCGGATCTCCTCCACCGGTACCCAGCGCAGCGGCGTAGTCATGTCTCCTCCGATGGTCAGTGCGCCGTCAGCGGTGTCACCAGGCGACATAGCCGCCGTCCACCAACAGCTCGCATCCGGTGACGTAGCGACTCATGCCGGAGGCGAGGAACAGCAGCGGGCCGGTCAGATCGTTTTCGGTCGCCATCCGACGCATCGGCACCCGGGCGGTGAACTTCTGCCGGAAGGCCGGGTCCTGGCCGCCCAGCACGCCTCCCGGTGACAGCGTGTTCACCCGGACGCCGGCCGGACCCCACATCGCGGCGAGATAGCGGGTCAGCGCCGCCACCGCGGCCTTGGACATCCCGTACGCGGGTGGCTTGAGGAACGGCGGATCCATATCGATGTGGTCGTAGAGCCGCGGATCCGGCCCGACGCTGCCGTACAGCGACCCGATGTTGACGATCGAGCCGCGGCCGTTGCCGGCCATGGCGGCGCCGATGACCTGGCAGACCCGGAGCACGCCGAGGGCGTTGACGTCCAGTACCGCGCCGGACAGCTGATCCGGGACGTCCTCGAACAGCCAGCTGCCGGCGTCGCGTGACGGAGGCTGATCGATTCCGGCATTGTTCACCAGGATGGTCGGCGTCCCGGCCCACCGGATCGCCGTTTGCAGGGCGTCCCGCAGGCTCGCCCGGTCGGTCACGTCGCCGCGCAGACCGAGGTAGCGGCCGCCGCCGTCATGTTCCTTCACCGCGGCCGGGGTTACGTCGTCGAGGTCGAGCCCCACCACGCCGGCGCCGGCGTCGAGCAGCGCGGTCGCCCAGATCCCGCCGAGGCGGCCGCTGACACCCGTGACAACAGCCACCTCACCGGTCAGGTCAATCCGCACCGTGGTTCGCTCCCGCCACCGCGACCACCGGCTCGGCCAGCATTTCCGGACCGAAACCGGTGTCCTCGGCGATGTCGACCCGCAGGACCCGGCCCAGTACCTCGTCCAGTTGGTACGGCTTCATGCCGTCGCCCGGCGACTTGCAGGCGACGTCCTGCTCGGTGACGACGTGCCCGGCCGGCAGGTCCCGCGCGGCGACCAGCTTCTTGCCCATCTTCCGTACGGCCTTGGCCTCGCTGTCGCTGCGCCGCTTGACGGGCTCGCCCAGCGCCTCGTGGGTGCGCCGCAGACCCGCCGTCAAGTCGGCCAGCTGGGGAGCGTCCAGGGAGAAGTGGTGGTCGCTGCCGGGCCGCGAGTGGTCCAGCGTGAAATGCTTCTCGATCACCCGTGCGCCCAGGGCGTACGCGACCCAGCTGAGCTCGGGGCCCAGGTCGTGACCGGAGAAGCCGATGACGGTGTGGGGGTACTCCTCGCGGTAGGTGGTGATCACCGAGAGGTTGAGGTCGGACGGAGCCGCCGGGTAGACGGCGGTGCACTGCAGCAGCGCGAGGTTCGGGTTGAGCGGCAGGATCGTGTCGCAGGCCCGGCGGACCTCGTCCATCGTCGCGCCGCCGGTGCTCAGGACGAGCGGCTTGTCGGCCTTGGCCGCGTACGCCAGCAGGGGCGTGTTGGTCACGTCCGCTGACGCGATCTTGATCGCCGGCAGGTCCACGTCGACCAGGAAGTCCACGCTGGGCTGGTCGAAGGCGGTGGACATGAAGTCGATGCCCAGTTCGGCCGCGACCCCGGCGAGGTGCACATACTCGGCACGGCCGAACTCGAGCGCCTCACGGTGCAGGCCGTAGGTCGGGCCGTAGCTGTTGCGCCCGGTGTAGGGCTCGTTGTACATGGCCTTGGTGAACAGCGACCAGTTGTCCCGCTTCTGCAATTTGGCGGCATGCGCGCCCGCGGCGGCAGCCTGCCGGAACAGCTCCTCGGCCCGTTCCAGGCTGCCCTCGTGATTGTGGCCGATCTCCGCGATCACGTAAGCCTCGGTGTCGTCAGATATCCGGCGGCCACCTATCCTGAGCTCGCGCAACGTCATCCCTTTCTTTGCGCTTCGGAGTTCTCATGGATCGAATGAAGGCATGGCAAATCGCCATGGCTGCAAATGGAGAGTTGATCGCCGCCGGGCGCGCACCTTGGGTGCCGCACAGGAGGCAATGAAGGATCTGACCAGATCGACGAGCCGTGCATCGCCCGACTCGCCACCACCGTCACGCCCACGGGCGCTCAACGGCGGCCGGTGCGCTCACCAAGGATCGCGCCGTCTCCGGTCGACCTGCCCCGAGGGTCCCGCCGGCCGGCGGGCCCGGAGGGCGCCACCCGCCACGGCTCCCCCGGCCCGCGAGCCGCAAAAGGGTCATACCTATGACACGATCGCAAAACGGCTTGCATTACTTGCAGTCCCCCTCAGGAAGCTCGGTCATATGACGATCCCGAAAACAAGCATGCCATTCACATCAACATATTCATAGCCCTGACTCACCTGATACCTGGTGTCCGAATCTCGACCGAACCCGCCTGGCGCCGTTCGCAGAGGTCAGCGCCATTCCCTCTTTTCCGCGGAGTCGGATTGCCCGTTGGTGATACGCCGGCGAACCATTTCCGTTAATTGACACAAAAAGGTCGTTCAGGTGTTGCCGGGCCGCCGCGTACGGTCACGCCGCAGCCGGGTAGTAGAAGATGCCCGTGGTCCGGGCCGCCGCCGTCACGCCCATGCCGATCACGGCGCCCTCGCCGGCGGGCAGGGCCCGGATGTGCGAGCCCGCGTACCCCTCCGGCGTGAGGAAGCAGTCCCACACCGCGTGCCAGTCCCGCCGTTGCCCGGTCTGCGGATCGATCACCGGTTCGCCTCGCGGCACGACCCTGCGCTGCACGATGGAACCGCAGTCCGCTCCGACGCGCAGAGCCCGCTGCCACTCGTTGTCGTCCACCAGCCAGCCGGCCACGATGCCCGCCCCACCGAAGTCCGCGCCGGGCTTGAGCATCAGCTCGCCGCGCCTCGCCTCGCACTCGCTGAACAGCTCGGCGGTCACGGTCCGGGTCCACGGCAGCACACCGTCGACCAGGCTCGTCTCCGCCGGCGTCAGCTCACCCCGCCGGGCCAGCTCCGCCAGAAGCGCCAGCGAGGTCTTGTTGTTGTAGAGCTCCCCGGCCAGCGACGTGTAGAGCACCACGGTGCCGTCGGCGTCGGCGCGCGCCAGATCGTCCACGACGCGCACGCCGTCCGGGTCGTCGAGGAAGTCGCCCACGCCGAAGTAGCGCAGCACGAGGTCCACGGCACGGCCGTGCAACGTGACCCGACCGCCGACGAACCCGACGTCGGCCAGCTCGCCGAGCAGCACCTCGACCCCGAGACCGGCCAGCATCTCCTGGAACGACCTGGCCAGATGCAGGTACGGCGCCATCGCGCCGTTGCCGTCCACGAAGGCGACCACGGGCGCGCGCTCGCCGCACACCGGACGCGCCGCCGCGCGCAGGGCCCGGTCGACCTGGGTTCCCGTGTCGACGAAGTCCAACCGGTACTCGGCCGCGAACTCCTTGAACGCCGGCACCTGCAGCAGGGCGGCGGAGATCTGGGCCCGATCCATCCCGCCGAGGGCGCTGCCGATGTTGAACTCCAGCAGCCGGAAGGTGGTCCCGTCGTGGTAGAGGTCGGCCCGCCCGTACCGCTGAGGTCGATCGGTGAACCGCGCGAGATAGGCCGCGCGCCGGGCGTCCATGCCCACCGCGCCGGCGTAGCGCTCGCGGTCGCCGCCGAAGAACCGATCCGGCACCGAGGTGAGCAGGTCGAACAGCGCATTGATCCGCTCGGCGAAGCCGAGAATCTCGGCGTCCGGCATGAACATCGGCCGGGGCAGGAACCGTCCGTGCATCGAGGCGGTCAGCGCGGTGGGTAGCCGCGCCGCCGACATCGCGTCGAGCAGGCCCCGGTCGCCGTCCGCGCAGCGGCGCAGGTACTCGTCGGTGACCGGGTCCCGCAGTACGCCGGTCACGCCGCACTCGCGGGGAACTGGAAGACGGCGGCGTTACGCCGGGTGGGCCGGTAGCGCGGGATCTCATCGTCGATGGGCATCGCCCGCAGGCTGGATCCGGCATAGCCGTGCGGGGTGAAGAAGACCCCCCAGGTCGCGGCGTACTCGTCGATCGCGCCGGTGTCCGGGTTGACCACCGGCTCGGCGCGGCGGATCACCCGGCGCTGCACCAGGGCGCCCTCCGCGACGCCGGTGGCGAGCGCGGCGGCCCAGTCCTCGTCGCTGGTGTCCCAGCCCGGCACGATGCCGTCCGCCCGGAAGCTCCGCTGCTGCTTGATGATCAGGTCTTTGCGGTGCTCGCGGCAGTACGGGATCAGGTCCACAGTCTGCCCGTCGGCCTCGGTCTCGGTGTTCAGCAGCAGCCTCGTCCAGGGCAGCACCCGGTCGATCAGCGCGGCCTCGTCGGTGGTGAACGCCGCCCGCAGGCGCGAGTCCGACAGCAGGGTCAGCGCCGCCTTGTTGTGGTACAGCGAGCTGCGCAGCGAGGTCCACAGCACCACCCGGCCCTCGTCGTGGGCGTCGAAGACGCGCTCGGCGGCCTCCGCCACACCCGGCTCGGTGACCATCTCGTTCTCGGTGAAGTGCCGCTGGATGAGGTCGATCCGCCGGCCGTGCAGGAACAGCCGCCCGGCACGCTCGGTGATCTCACCGACGGTGCCCATGACCACCTCGAGGCCCTGCGCGGCCATCATCTCCACGTACGACTCGGCCTGTTTGACGTACGAGCCGAAGCCGGAGTCGGACTCGACCAGACCGATCACCGGGTCCGCTCCCCCGGTCACTCCCGCCGAAGCCTCCCGGTACAGCTGGGCGATGTTCTCGCCCATGTGTACGTGGACCAGGCCGTGCTCGGCGGCGAACGCCTCGAACGCGTCGACCCGCAGCAGCATCCGGCCGATCTCGGAGTAGTCGATGCCGCCCTGCGCGCTACCGACGTTGACCTCGAGCAGCCGCAGCGCCTCGCCGTCGTGGTAGGCATCGGCCCTGCCGTACTTCGTCGGCCGGCCCGGGTAACGGCTCAGGATCGCCGCCCGTTGCTCCTCCATGCCCAGCGCGGCGCAGTACGCCGCGACGTCACCGTCGTAGATCCGCTGCGGCACCGAGGTCAACAGGTCGAAGAAGCCGGACAGGTCGGCGCTGAACCGGCCGATGACCTCGTCCGAGATGAACAGCGGGCGGGGCAGCAGGTGACCGGTGTTCGAGGCCAGGAACGCCTCACCGAACGGGGCCTGCGCGACCGCGTCGAGCAGTGCCCGGTCGCCGCTGAGGCACCGCTTCAGGTAGTCGTCGGTGACCCGGTCGGTGGCGATGGTGGTATCGGTCATGATCGGTCGTCCTCCTTGGGGACCGGCGCGCCCTGATAGGCACTGTCGAAACTCGTCATGGAGCGCAGGGGGGAGAACACGATGGGCAGCCAGGCGACCGCCAGCCCGACTGCGGCGATCCACAGCACGGTCCGGACGCCCAGGAAGGTGGCCAGGACGCCAGCCAGAGCGGCGGCGACCGCCTCCATGCCGTTCATGACGAACCGCATGGTCGCGTTCATCCTGCTGAGCAGGTGATCCGGGGTGACCCGCTGGCGGAAGCTGACCAACACCACGTTGTTGTGCCCGACCCGGAAGATGATCACCGACCAGGCCGCGGACGCCACCCACTGCCAGGGACCGACGTCCATCATCGGCACCAGGAAACCGAACGGAATCCCGACCAGGCCCAGGATCCACAGTGACTGACCCGCCCCGAGCCGTCTGCACACCCAGGTGGCGGTGGAGACGCCGAGAAGCACGCCGAGACCGCCGAAGGTGAAGAACAACCCGACCGCGCCGCCGCCCAACCCGAGTTCCCGGACCAGCACCAGCGGCACCGCGACGATCGCGAAGGTCAGGAACAGGTTGGTCAACGCACCGGCAATGACGATGGGACGCAACAGCGGATGGCGCCACACGAACCGGAGGCCCTCGCCGATCTCCGGGATGAGGCGGGAGTTCTCGGGCCGCTTCGGCCGGGCCTCACGGTGCCGGACGCCGAAGAGGCACAGCGCGGACCAGGCGAAGGTGACCGCATCGATGAGGATGGCGATGGGCGCGGACAGGAACTGCACGATGTACCCGGCCACGCTCGGGCCGGCCAGCGTGCTCGTCGCCTCCACGCTGCTCAGTCGCGAGTTGGCCGTCAGCAGATCCTTGCGGCCGACCAGCAACGGCAGGTAACTGCGGGAGGCCACGTCGAAGAAGACGTCGCCGACGCCGGTCAGCAACGCCACCAGGTAGAGATGTTCGATGGTCAGCGTGTCCAGCGCCCAGGCCAGTGGAATCGACCCGAGCAGCAGCGCCCGGCCCATGTCCGCAGAGACCATCACCCACCGTTTGCGGGTGCGGTCCAGCAGTGCGCCGGCCGGCAGGCCGACGGTCAGGAAGGCGACGAACTTGAGCATCCACAGCATCCCGACCTGCGCCGCGGACGCGTCCAGGACGATCACCGCGACCAGCGGCATGGCCACGAAGGTGATCTCCGAGCCGATGTGGCTGAGCGACGCCGCAGCGAACAACCGGCGGAAGCCCTGGTTGCTCCACAGCTCGCCGGAGGACTTCTCCTGCTCGCCGGAGCTTCTGGTCACCGTCATGAGGTGTGCCACTCCACCGCGTTCAGGACCTGCTCGCAGCGCTCGACGGCCTGGCGTGCGTCGGAGCCGGAGGCGATGACCATGCCCATCCGGATGTCCCAGCCGGTACGAATCGGTACCACCGTGTCGCCGACGTTCAGCGGCAGCAGCACGCCGATCTCAGCCTCGGCCAGTTCCTCGAACAGGCCGGGGAAACCGAAGGCCCGCGTGCCCGGCGGCACCCGGCGCACCGCGACGCCGAGCCGGGCCAGCTCGTCGAGCCCCTCGATTGCGGCGATGATGCCGGGCGGTGGAGCGAACACACGTAGGGCGGCGCCGCGGCGCAACGCGGGCGGCTCGGCGGGAAACTCGGTCAGCCCCAGCGCGGCGCCGAGGAACAACCGGTTGGTGTCGATGCCGTAGGCACGGCGGACCACCTCCGGAATGCCGAGCCCGGCCATCCGGTTGTGCGTCTCCATCAGCCGGGGGCCGGCTTCCGTGATGACGTACTCGGTGTGCGACGGCCCGTCGGTCACGCCGATCGCGTCGAGCAGCTGGACGGTCAGCTCGCGCATGGCCGCCTCGTGCGGGCCGACCACGCGCGACGGCGCGGTGATGCCGATCTCCACCAGGTGCTCGTTGATCGACTCGTCGGTCAGCCCTAGCGTGAGGTGCCGGCCGTCCACCGAGAACGCCTCGACCGTGGCGAGCGGACCGTCGAGGTACTCCTCCGCCACGGCCTCGCGGTACCCCGCGGCCTCCATCGCCTTCCACGCCAGTTCCGCCTCCTGCGCGCCGTCGACGATGTGCACGTCGGCGCTGCCCGAGCCGTCTACCGGCTTGAGCACGACGCGGCCCGCCAGGGAGGTGGCGAAGTCGGCGGCGTCGCGACGGCTGCGCACCACCCGGGCCCGCACCGGGTCGATGCCCTGCTCGGCCAGGACGCGCCGGACGGCGGCCTTGTTCTTGATGGTGCGGGCGGCCAGCACCGGGGTGTGCGGGACACCGAAGGCTTCGGCCACCTCCGCGGCGGGGACGGTGCCGAGGTCCGTGGTGCACAGCACCCGGTCGAAGGGCCGGGCACGGTGCAGCGGGGCCAGCGTCTCGATGATCGCCGCGCTGTCGGTCACCGAGGCGTGCACGATGCGCTCGCAGTGCGCGGCGAACTCCGGCTCGTACTGGCCCTCCTCGTGCACGAGCACGACGTCGACGTCCAACTCCCGTGCGTACTTGACGGCGTGCAGGCGTCCGCCGATCACGGCTACCCGTGGCATGGCGCTGCTCCCTTCTCTCAACGGTGCGGTCACGCCGGCTCGGTCTCGAGGCGAACCATGCGGGTCAGCTCGTGGAACGTGGCGTCCAGCTCGTCGACCGACGGCGCCACGAAGATCAGGTGTCCGTGCCCCTGGAAGGTCCTCGGTGGCACGGCCAGCACGTCGCCGGGTGCCCGATAGATGTCGATCTCGGCGACCCGCTCGTCAGCGCGCGCCTCGGCGATGCCGCGCGTCGCGACCAGTCGTCCGGGCCGGGCGGGGAAAATGTTCCAGAAGCCGACCGCCACCGGCCGTTCGCGCGGTGCGATCACCGGGGTCCGGCCGGTCGCCAGGTCCAGCGCCGCTGCCACCATGTCGACACCGGTGCTCAGCAGCACCGACTTGTAGATGGGGCCGCCGCCCAGCCGGGCCGCGGCCTCGAGCAGCACCGGCTCGGTGCCGTCACGCAGGCGGAACTCGACGTGGGTGGCCCCGACGGTGATGCCGAGAGCCGCGTGCACGTCGGCCGCCGCCCGCGCAGCGGCCTCGGCCACGTCCGCCGGCAGCCGGGTCGGGGTGCACGCGTAGACCTCCTCGAAGGTCGGCCCGGTCGGCAGCGGCTTGTCGTGGATGGCCACCGTGTGGGTGATGCCACCGACCACCAGCGACTCGACACTGATCTCCGGGCCGGGCACGAACTCCTCCAGCAGCAACGCGCCGCCGTGCTCCCGTTCGGACTGGTCGTGCAGGGGGTCCTTGGTGAACCCGGCCCACGCGCCGGCCCGGAAGGTCTCGAAGTGGGCGATCAGCTCGGCCCGGTCGGCGACGCTGCGCACGAACATGCTGCCGGTGCCCAGCACCGGCTTCAGCACGAGCGGGAAGCCGACGTGCTCGGCCACGGTGAGGGCCTCGTCCACGGTCCGGGCGAGCCCGAACCGGGGCTGCGGAACGCCGGCCTCGGCGGCGGCCTGCCGCATCTGGAACTTGTCCCGGGCCAGTTGGGCGGTGCGCTCGCCGACCCAGGGCACGTCGAACTCGTCTGCGACGCGCGCCACCGCGGGCACCAGAGCCTCCGCGAAGGTGATCACTCCCGAGACCGGCGCCGTCTCCGCTTTCACCGCCGCCAGCACCTCGGCCGTGTCGCTGACATCGACCGGGACCACCCGGTCGGCGAAGTCGGCCTCCCAGGTGGCGTCCGTCATCACCAGCACCAGTTCCTCCCCGTGCTCGGCGGCGTAGCGCTTCGCCCGTTCCAGATGCCGGCGGCGGCTCAGGTTGGTCTTGTGCACAATCACGATGCTCATCGATGTCTCCGCGTTGGGATGGTCATCCGGCGAGGACGGCGCCGACCTCGGTCAAGCCGGCGCGCAGGTCGTCCTCGGTGATGACGAGGGGTGGGAACAGGTGGATCCGGTTGGCGGCGACGAACGGCCACACGCCACGCAACCGACAGGCCCGCAAGATCTCGGCCATCCGCGGGTGCAGCCGGCCCGGCGCGGCGTACGGCACCAGCGGCTCCCGCGTGGCCCGGTCCGCCACCAGCTCGATCGCCCAGGCGAGGCCGGTGCCGCGCACCTCGCCGACTACCGGCAGCCGGGCGGCGAGGTCCTGCAGCAGCGGGCGTACGACGGTCTCACCGAGTTGCGCCGCGCGGCTGACCAACCCCTCGTCCCGCAGGACACCGATCGAGGCGACGATCGAGGCGCACGCCAGCGGGTGCCCGGAGTAGGTCAACCCGCCCGGGTACGGCCGCTCGGCGAAGTGCTCGGCCACCCGCTCGCCGACCACGACGCCGCCGACCGGGACGTACCCCGAGTTGACCCCCTTGGCGAAGGTCATCAGGTCCGGCCGGACCTGCCACAGGTCGGTGGCGAACCAGGCGCCGCAGCGGCCGAACCCGGTCATCACCTCGTCGGCGATCAGCAGGATGCCATGCTCGTCGCAGAGCGCGCGGACTCCGGCCAGGTAGCCGTCCGGCGGCACCAGGACGCCATTGCTGCCGGCCACCGGCTCGATGATGATCGCCGCGATGCTCTCCGGCCCTTCGTACGCCACCAGCCGGTACAGGTGCTCCAATGCCCGATCGCGCTCCTCAACCTCGGTGGTGGCGTGAAAGTCGGAGCGGTACCGGTACGGTCCGGAGAACCGGACGGTACCGGCTCCGGTCGCCGGCAGCGGCCAGCGCCGCGGGTCGCCGGTCACGCCCATCGCGCCGTCGGTGGCACCGTGGTATGACCGGTGCGCCGCCAGGATCTTCGGCCGGCCGGTGGTCACCCGCGCCATGCGCAACGCGTGCTCGACCGCCTCCGCGCCGCCGGTGGTGAACAGCACGGACCGGCCGCCGGCCGGCGCGACGTCGAGGATCCGCCGGGCCGCCTCGTCGCGTACGTCGGCGCGGAAGGACGGGGCGAGAGTGCACAGCCGCGCGGCCTGCTCGGTGACCGCGGCGACGACGGCCGGATGCTGGTGCCCCAGGTGCAGGTTGCCGAGCTGGGAGTGCAGGTCCAGCCACCGCTCGCCGTCGTGGTTCCAGAACCAGGCCCCGGAACCGCCAGCCACCGTCTCCTGGACCACCTTCGCCTGCGCCGCCCAGGGATGGAACACCGGGTCAGACACCATGACGGTCCCAGTACGCGCCGAAGATGGCGTTCTCGTCAGGCAGCCGCTCCCGGATCGGTCGTGAGATCGTGGTGCGGTTCATGAAGTGCCGCCAGTTGACGTTCTCCGACTGGGCGCAGCCGCCCCAGCTGCCGCTGGCCACGATCGAGGTGAACGGCAGCCCGTTGTCGAAACTGCCGCTGTTGCCGGCGCCGGTGGACTGGTTGACCATCACCCGCGCCACGCCGATCCGGTCGGCCAGGATGTTGACGCGATCGTTGCGGGTGGTGTGGATGCCGCAGCTGTGCCCGCTGCCGCAGTGCCGGGTGATGGCATCCACGGCGTCGACGACGTCGGCGAAGGAGTCGTAGGCGACCATCGTGACCACCGGTGAGAGCTTCTCGCCGAACAGCGGGTCGGTCACGTCGACCCGGTCGAGCGGAGTGACCAAAGTGGTGGTCTTGGCCGGGTCGGTCAGATCGATGCCGGCACGGGCGGCCAGTGTCGCGGCGGGGCGGCCGATCGCCGCCCGGTCGAGCCGTACGCCGTCCGGCCACATCGCCCGGCGAAGCCGGGCCGTCTCGTCGGCGTCACAGGTGTGCATGCCGAGTGAGCGCAGCCTGTTCTCGAACTCCGCCACGATTTCTCGCGACACCAGCAGGTTGCTCTCCGACGAACAGGACGTGCCATTGTTGTAACTCGCCCCGATTCCGATCTTCTCGGCGGCGAGGTCGAGGTCGGCGGTCTCGTCGACCACCACCGTCGGGTTGCCGACGCCGGCGCCGATGGCCGGGGTACCGCTGCGATAGGCCCGCCGGACCGTACTGGCTCCTCCGGAGGCCACCACGAAGTCCGCGCCCCGCATGATCTCCTCGGCCGTCTCCCGGGTGGCCGGCCCGGCACGCTGGATCAGATCCGGCGGGGCCCCCACCTCGCGCAACGCCGAACGCATAAGCCCGATGGTGAAGTCGACGGCTTCCTGAGCGGCCGGGTTCGGACTGCAGATCACGGCGTTACGGGTCTTCAACAATTGCAGGCCGGTGCAGGCGACCGCGGAGCACGGCGCGGTGGCCGGGCTGATCAGCGCCACCACGCCCAGCGGCTTGGCCAGCGTGCACAGCCCGCGATCCGGGTCGTCCTCCAGCACGCCGACGGTCGTGGCACCCTGCATGTCGCGCAGCGTGCCGAGCACCCGCTTGCGGTGCAGCGCGAACAGGTGCTCGGGATCGCCCAGCCCAGTGTGCTGATGGGCCATCGCCGCCATCGTGCGGGCGTTGTCCTCGCGGTAGCACGACCATCCCACGGCCGCGACCAGCTCGTCGACTCGGTGCTGTGGCCACGAGGCGAACTCGTTCTGGGCTCGGCGGGCGCGGTGCAGAACCCCTTCGACTCCGATGTGCAAGGGCGATCTCCTTCGATGCGCGCGGCGACCACCCCGCATTTCTGCAGCCACCCAACCCGCGACTTCAATCGTGAACGACAGTTTGCCGGACAGCCTTTGGTTCGAGCGCTGAAATGTGCTTCGAAGTACAGTTAAGCGTCGCTGCACGAACATCCAACAACTCCCGACCCGCACTCACGCCGAGACAAGAGATCCTGAAATAGTCCTATATCGATAGCCGCATTCGGTTATGAAAGCCGCGAGGCGGGCCATAAAAGCAACGCTGAACAGTAGTGTCCACAAAGTTTTATCCATCCCGGAGCCCATCTACGGCAAGATGGCGGCAAAGCTTGCTCCGGATCGCTCAAGGGGTTCACTGGATGTCAACGATCGTGCTCGGCGGCGACCTGCCGCTCAACCGTCTCGGCTTCGGCGCGATGCACCTCACCGGACCGGACGTGTGGGGTCCGCCGGCCGATCCCGCAGCAGCGCACGCGGTCGCCCGCCGAGCGGTCGAACTCGGCGTGAACTTCATCGACACGGCCGATTCGTATGGTCCCGGCACGAACGAGGAGGTGCTCGCCGACGCGCTGTTCCCCTATCCCGAGGGACTCGTCATCGGCACCAAGGTCGGACAGAGCCGGCCGTCGCGTCACGAGTGGCGCCCCCTCGGCCGGCCGGAGTACATCCGTCAGCAGGCCGAACTGAGCCTGCGCCGGCTCCGCCTCGACCGCATCGACCTGTTCCAGCTGCACCGCATCGATCCGAAGGTTCCGGCCGAGGAGCAGTTCGGAGCGCTCAAGCAACTGCAGGCCGAGGGCAAGATCCGGTACATCGGACTGTCCGAGGTCACCGTAGCTCAGCTCGAGCAGGCGCGCCGCCAGATCGACGTGGTGAGCGTGCAGAACATCTACAACCTCAGCCAGCGCAAGCACGACGACGTGGTGGACTACTGCGAGCGGGAGAACCTCGTGTTCATCCCGTGGGTGCCGATCGCCAGCGGCGATCTGGCCCGCTCCGACGGCGCGCTGGGGCGGATCGCCAAGCAGCTCGACGCCACCCCCGCGCAGGTCGCCCTGGCGTGGCTGCTGCACCGGTCACCGGTGATTGTGCCGATCCCGGGCACCAGCTCGATCGCTCACCTGGAGGAGAACGTCGCCGCCGCGTCGCTGGAGCTCACCGCCGGACAGGTCGCGGAGCTGACCGCCGAGGCCGGCTGAGCGAGCGGCGCCCGCCTCCGTCGCGGGTGGACGGCGTGCTCCCGCACCTCCACGGCGGGGGCCGGGGTGACCGACTCGTCCGGGGCGGAATCGCCGAGTTCTGCAGCGGTGGCCACGAGCGCGTCAACCGTGGCCCGGATCGCCGGGCGGCTGCTGGTCTCCGCCCGCCACACCACGTACACGTGGCGGGCGAGCGTCGGGGTGATGCGGACCAGCCGCACCCCCGGCGGCACCGGGTCGCGGCCCAGCCTCGGGATCAACGCGATACCGAACCCGGCGGCCACCAGGGAGAGCTGCGTCGCGTACTCCGCCACCGCGTGCTCGATGCACGCGTCGACGCCATACTCCCGCAGCGTCAGCCGCAGCCAGTCGCCGCACACGGTGCCGCGCGGCCAGCTCACCCAGGTGTCCCGGGCCACTTCCGCCATGTCCACGGTGACGCGGTCGGCGAACGGATGGTCGACCGGCAGGGCCAGGTCGATCACGTCGTCCATCAGGCTCGCCCGCTCGAGATCGCCGGTGAGAGACAGCGGCGCGTTGAACGAGTCCTGCACGACAGCGATGTCGACGTCACCCCGCACCACCCGCGGGATCGAGTCGATCGGGTCCTGCTCGTGCAGGACGATGCGCAGCTGCGGGAACTCTGAGCGCAGCCGGGACATAGTGCTCGACAACAGGCCACGGGCCGCGGTCGGGAACGCCGCGATCGACATCTTGCCGGTGACCGCGCCTCGGTGGTCCTCCAGCGCGGTCATCGCCACGTCGACGAGCGACAGGATCCGCTCGGCGTGGTTGACCAGCAGCTTGGCCGCCTCGGTGAGGCGTACGCCCCGGCCGTACCGCTCCAGCAACACCTGCCCGACATCGCGCTCCAGCTTGGCCAGTCGCTGGGACACCGCCGAGTTGGTGATGTGCAGCGCTTCCGCCGCGGCGTTGATGGAGCCGCCCGTCGAGACCGCGTGCAGCGCACGTAGCAAGCTCAGTTCAAGCATGGATCCCCCCGCGGCCGTCTGCTTCGCACCGACATTCAATCAGCGACACAAGTAGTCGCGCCAGCACGTAGCGAAGTCAAGGACGCGACATGGACTCTGGGCCGGAGCGCGTTGCGCGGCAGGCTAGGGGCGTACTGCCTGAGGTCGCCGGTCGCCAGGACGTCGGCGATCTGGCCGGAAGGTCATTGATGGAACATATCGCTCGGTTCGGTTCGGCCGACCGCCGTGGCCACACCAATCCCCGCAACGACACCTCGATCGCCTTCAGCTCATGTCGCCGATGGTGAGCCAGGTGGCGGTTGCATCCTCCGGTCAGCGGCTGATCCGGTCCTCGACCCAGGCCAGCAACGCGGCAGTGTGGTCAGAGCTGATGGATTCGAGGGTGTCGGTCGCGCAGCTCGGGCCAGCGAGCCGCGACCACGGATGCGGGCCAGGTGCCCTGGCTCCAGCCCCACAGGCCCACCGGGACGTCACCCTTCCGGCGGCGCAACTCTGCGACGGCCGCCAGAGCATCGTCGGCCTGGACGGCGAACCGCACATCGCCCGCCCAACAAGCAGCCACAGAGCCTCGTTGTTGTCTTACCCATCCTCGATCCCGCTGTGCTACCGATTGTTGAACCATCTCGCTGATCTGATCCGCGACCACCGTGACCGGCGGCGATCCCACTGGCGTCGGCTCAACCCTGGCCGGCAGGCCCTGCTCGCCCTGGCGCATCTACGCAACGGCGACACCTTCAGCCGTCTGGCTCCGGCTTTGGGGTGAGTGTGGCCACCGCCTGGCGCTACGTCCGCGAGGCCGTGGCGCTGCTGGCCGTCACCGCCGACGACCTGGCAACGGCCATGATCCGAATCGAGGAGGATGCGCGCCAGTTCACGTGACGAGAGAGCACCGGCCAATGGCCGGTGTCCAGCTTGATCAGCGCTTTGCTCGCTGTCAGCAGCTCGGCCACGTCGTCGTTCGGCTCGGCGTCGTCGAGCACGCATCTGATCTACGGCGCCGAAAGCGGGTGACTGGGCAGGTGTTGTGACGGGAGTGGTGGGTACGTCGTTCTGATGTGGACAAAAGCTGGTGACGCCATGTGGCCACTGTTGCGCCACCAGTGAATGACCGGGAGGAAGGATCATGTCAACCGTCGGTTTGGTCTACGGCCGGCCTACCAGCGCGGCGCGCGGTAGCGAGTACGGGCAGCTTCTGAAACGCGTCAAGGACGCTGGCCTGTTGGGCAGGAGGCCGGGTTACTACACACTCAAGATCACGGTCACCGTGCTGGCATTCGCCGGCGCATGGGTGGCGTTCGTGGCGATCGGTCCGTCCTGGTGGCAGTTGGGTATCGCCGCATTGCTGGCGGTGCTGTACACCCAGGTCGCCTTCATCGGCCACGACGCCGGCCACAAGCAGATCTTCCGGACGCGGCGCGCGAACTACCTGCTCGGCGTGGCACTGGGTAACCTTGGCGTCGGGCTGAGCTACGGGTGGTGGATCGACAAGCACAACCGTCATCATGCCCACCCGAACGAAGTCGGCAGGGATCCGGACATCGAACCGGGTGTGCTGGTCTTCACCGGATGGCACGCCCAACTCCACAGCAGGGCGGTCCGGCTCTGGCGGCGGCTACAGGCGTACGCGTTCTTCCCGCTGCTGCTGCTCGAAGGTCTGAACCTGCACGTTGCCAGTGTGCGGGCACTGGCCGGACCGACGGTCAGATCCCGCGGCTACCGGGCGTTGGAGATCACACTGTTCGCCCTGCACACCGTGGCCTACCTGGCCGTGGTGTTCCTGGTGCTCCCACCCTGGCAGGCGATCGCGTTCATCGCGGTCCACCAGGCCCTGTTCGGCCTATACATGGGCTGCTCGTTCGCACCCAACCACAAGGGCATGCCCGTGCTGACCGCCGACGACGACCTGGACTACCTGCGTCGACAGGTGCTCACCTCCCGCAACATCCGCGGCGGCCGGCTGGTGGACTTCCTCCTCGGCGGGCTGAACTACCAGATCGAACACCACCTGTTCCCGAACATGCCGCGGCCCAACCTGCGCCGCTCGCAGCAACTGATCCGCCGGTTCTGCGCCGAGCACGGCGTCAGCTACGCCGAGACCGGCCTGTTCGCCTCGTACCGGCAGGTACTACGCCACCTGCACCAGGTCGGACGCCCAAACGCCGACCCCACACCCCTCACACAGAGGGGCTAACCATGCTTACCGCCATGCAACGGGCCACCATGATCCCGTCGTCACCGCCCTCGCAACCTCGACTGGTACTTGCCCCCGTCCGAGCCAGCCGGGCCGTCCTGGACGGCGGACGCGGAGCAGCTCGGCGAGGTGGTTCAGGTTCCGCGTGGACAGGGTGATCGTGGCAGGATAGGTCAGCACGAAGCTCCTCGGGCAGACGGCATGAGTCTTGGTCGACCACGTCATCTACCAGGAGCTTCGTCCATCTCGACGATCAACACGCCACCGATCGAGCCGGCGCCCGTCCTGCCCGCTCAGGTTGAAAACAGCTCAGCGCGATCACCCAACCCATCACACCGAATAGCATCGACACCCGCAGCTACGCGGCTGGTGCCGACCACGTGTCGATCATGCCGATGAACTGCCAGAACCCCAGATCAGGCAAGTGCGGCTGGAGTACTAATCAGACGACGGGGTCCGTACACCCCTGACGATCAGCCAGAAAATCACCGTGAACTCCGCAATACCAGCGGCTGCGATTAGGAGCGGGCTCAACGCCGCGCTGAGGCTCGGGGCCAGCAGCCGTACGAACGTGTCCGCGATCCAGCCGACGCATCCGATGCCGAGAAGGACGCCCAGCAGGCGGGGGAACATGCCCGAGACATGGGCGAGATAGCCCATCGGTAGCAGCCACAGACCAAAGAAGATCTGCGCGATGAGGGAGCCGTAGTGGCGGAGGTCGAACATGAGCAGTACCAGTGCGTCGGCGAACGCGCCAGTGTCGGAGGCATCGGTGGCCACGACGAGCGCCACGGCCTCGTGCGCCATGTTGAGGAGTTCCATCGTGGCACCGGCCGCCGTGAAGATCACCATCGCGCCGGCCCAGTTGGCGTTGACGTGCTTGAACAGCAAGTACAGTGCCATTGCCGTAAACAACCAACACATGGATGCTGCAAGGTTGGCCGCGACGGCGACGCGGAACAGGCCGGCGTTGGCCGTGAGTTCCTCCGCCGTGGTTGCGGGATCGCCCGGCTCGTAGAACCTCGTACGGACGAACATGGCAGAGCCGCCGAAAACGGCGACGGCCAGGTACAACAGTCCGGCGATTCTGGCGAGGCGCTGGGGTGACTGCATGGCTTCTCCCGGTCGTGTGGGACGTGCGGACGCGGACAGCCTGTCGGTCGCAGGGGTGGCCTCACGTCGGGTCAGCGGCGGCGATGCGGCTGTTCCCGCGGTGGTACGTCGTTTGTGGCCTACTCCGGGGGGAGTAGTTGGGCCGCCTCGGCCGGGCCTATTCCAATCTGGGCGCCATCGCTTAGAGTGCCCGCATGGCTCCGTCCAGCTCGCGCGCGGCCGAGCGTTCCGCGCCCGGCCTGGCGCTGCTGACGGCGCTGGCGCAGGCCGCCGGTACCGCGATCGCCACGCGCGGGCAGCCGGCGAGTGTGGGCGTCCTCGGGTATGCGCTGCTGGTCGTGAGCGGCCTCGCGCTGGCCGACCGGCACCGGTTTCCCCGGAGAAACCTCGTCGTTGTCGCTGGCGTGGTCCTGGCATATCACGTCCTGGGCTATCCGCCCGGCCCGACGTTCATCGCGCCGATGATCGCGGCGTCGGCCGCGATCGTCGCCGGATACCGCTGGTTGGTCTGGGCGGTCGCGACCGGCGGGTACGCCCTCTGGCTTGGGTTCAGCGGCGCCGCGCCGAACCGCGCCCTGACCGCGGCGGCGCTCATGGCCGGCGCGGGCGTGTTGACCGAACTCGCCACCCCGGCCGCCCGGTGGGTCCAGCAGGCGGCGCGGGAGCAGCGACGGCTGCACGAAGAGCGGCAACGCCGGCAGGCCAGCGAGGAGCGGCTGCGGATCGCCGCCGAGCTCCACGACGTACTCGGCCATCACCTGTCGCTGATCAACGTGCGGGCGGGCGTGGGCCTGCATCTGATGGGGCGAGAGCCGGACCAGGCGCGGGTCGCGCTCGACACGATCCAGAAGACCAGCGCCGACGCCCTGCGTGAGGTCCAGTCGGTGCTCAACACGTTGTACCCGGCCCGTGCAGCTCCGCGTGCGCCGGTGCCGGCGCTGGATTGCCTCGACGAGCTGACCAACGACGCGGGTCTGCCGGTCCGGACGGTGCTCAGCGGTGAAGCCCGGTCAGTACCGGCCGGGATCGACCGCGCGGCCTACCGGATCGTTCAGGAGGCGCTGACCAATGTCCGCCGCCACGCCGGTCCGGGGGCCACCGCCACCGTCACCATCAAGTACCAGCCGGAGGCGTTGGTAATCCTCGTCGAGGACCACGACGGGGCACGGCAGCCGGCTAACGCACCGGCGGGCAACGGAATCACCGGTATGCGTGAACGCGCCACGACCTTGGGCGGTTCGCTGACCGCCGGACCGTCGCAAGCCGGCGGCTGGCGGGTCCGCGCCAGCCTGCCCCTCGGCTGAGGCCCCGCACCGTGATCCGGGTGATCCTCGCCGACGATCAGGCACTGGTCCGCGCCGGTTTCCGGTCGCTGCTAGACGCCGAGCCCGACGTCGAGGTGGTCGGCGAGGCCAGCGACGGCGCGCACGCGGTCCGGCTGGCCCGACAGCTCCGCCCCGATGTCGTCCTGATGGACATCCGGATGCCCGGCGTCGACGGCTTGGCCGCTACCCGGCAGATCGCCGCCGACCCGGCCCTGTTCGGGATCCGGATTGTCGTGCTCACCACGTTCGAGCTGGACGAGTACGTCGGCGAGGCGCTGCGGGCCGGTGCCGCCGGGTTCCTGGTGAAGAGCGTCATGCCGGCCGAACTCATCCATGGCGTGCGGGTCGTGGCGGCCGGCGAAGGTCTGCTGTCACCGAGCGTCACCCGCCGGGTCATCGAGCAGTTCGCGGCCCGGACCGCCACACCGGCGCCGTCGCGCAGGATCGCTAAGCTGACCGACCGGGAACGCGAGGTCGTCGCGTTGGCCGGTACCGGCCTGTCCAACGACGAGATCGCCTCCCGGCTGGTGATCAGCCGGGCCACCGCCAAGACTCACGTGTCCCGCGCGATGGTCAAGCTCGGCGCCCGGGACCGCGCGCAGCTCGTCGTGTTCGCCTACGAGGCCGGCCTGGTCCGCCCCGGCTGGCTCCCCTGACGAGCAACAGCCGCTCAGCGCGCTGCCGGGCGGACCCCGTCCATGCTGCGCGCGGCGGCCGGTCCGCGCCGGCCGAAGGCCCCCGTGCCGGGAATGGAGGTGTACGTGCCCCGACCGGCCCACAGCACCCGGATCTGCCGCAAGGGCGGCTCGATGGCACGAGTCTCGGCACGAAACAGGCAAGGTCCACAGCCATCAGAGCGGCCGCCCGGGCAACGGCGTCGACGTCACCGCGTTTCGCAGCTGGTCGACCTCCGGCCGCCAGCCCGGTCGTACAACGCCCCATGCCCGCGAACGCTAGGATCGCACGCCGATGCCGCGCCGGTATGCCTGCGGGCTGTGCCCGGTCCAACGACGCACGGCGCGGTGGAAGGAGCTGTACTCGGCGAACCCGAGCAGGGTGGCGATCTCGTGCAGGGTGTACCGGGGGTTGCCGAGGTGCTCCAGCGCCAGCCGGTGTCGCGTGGTGTCGAGCAGCTGCTCGAACGTGGTGCCTTCGGTCCGTAGCCGGCGGTAGAGGGTCTGTCTGCTGATCCCGAGCGCCCGGCTCGTGGCCTCGGCGGTGGGCGGACCGAGCGGCAGTCGGGTGACGATGTGCTCGCGCACCTGTTGGCTGCCGGAGCCGGTGGCCGCGACGCGTTCGGCGAGTGTCACGGCGTGCTCGCGCAGCACGGCGAACAGGTAGCTCTGCGCCCGGGGCGGCGGCCGGTCGAGGAGCTCGGCGACGAACGTGATCCGGTCTTCTGCCTGACCGAAGCACACCCGAGCGCCGAAGACCGCCGCATAGGCGGCGGCATGACCGGGCCGCTCATGCCGGAAGTCGGCGCTCAGGTCGATGTCAGCGCCGTCGGCCAGAAACCGGAGCGTCGTGGCGATCTCGCCGAGCGCCAGTTCGGCACCCTGCGTCGTGCGCGACGCCGCCTCGGTGCGGTGGTAGCTCAGCTCGGCCCGGTCGGTCGTGGTCCGCAGCGCCAGCCGCACACCCGTACCGAGCACGTTGGCGTGACGGACCGCCAGATACAGCGCCTCGCGCAGCGACGGGCTGTGCGCCGCCAACTGCCCGATCGCGCCGACGTTGCCGTCGGCGGCGCACCGGCCCGCCAGCCGAAGCGCCACCGCGGGGTCGCCGGTCAGGTCCGGCGCCGCGCGTTCGAGCCGAGCCAGCGCGGCGAGCGAGACGTGCGCGTCCGGATCGGCGTACTGGTCGACCGCGAACCCGAGCACCCGCTCGACGGCAGCCGGATCGGCCCCGACCGCGACCAGCGAACGGGCGGTGTTCGCCACCACGGCGACGCAGACCGACGTACCCGCCTCGGCCATCCTCTCCACCCGTCACCTCCCCCTGTCACCGGACGCCAGGCACCTGCAACGTGAGGCGATGGTAGTGCGCTGGTCGCGGTCGTAGCGTCACCTCATGAAGCCACTGGTCACCTTGCGGACCGTCCCCCGCACCGTCTTCGTAGGCGCCTGGTGCGTCGCCGGCTTCCTGGTCATGATGGTCGGCGGGTCGTTCACCGAGGCGCTGTTCAGTCGGGTCGGCTACCCGGGTGCCGGCTGGGGTGGTGTCCCGGTCACCTTCGACCTGGCGGGCAAGCGTGCCGCGCTGGACCACCTCGCGGCGAAGGGCACGCTCGACCTGTTCGGCTGGGTCCAGGTCGTCGACCTCACCATCATCGTCGGCACGCTGCTCTTCTTCACCGCGCTCGGCGTGCTCGCATGGCGTGTTCAGCCGCCCGGCGGCTGGCTCGACCGGCTCGGTCGGCGCACGACGGCCGCGTTCGTGCTCGCCCCGTCCGCCGACGCCGTCGAGAACCTCACCGCACTGTTCCTGATCGCCGGACAGCCGCAGCCGCTGACCGTGCTCAGCCTCGCCAACTCACTCGCCACCCTGGCCAAGACCATCCTGTTCATCGGCGGTTGGGTGGGACTCGCCGGGCTGCTGCTGGCCATGGCGTGGCGGGCGGCGGCACAGTTCGCCAGGTAGGGGCTTCAGGCGGGGCAGCCCGGCGCCGAGGAAGTTGCTCACGGCGCCGGCCGATCCACCCACGAGTACCCCGGTCGCCCTGCCCGCGACGGTCACCGTGGACGGATCGGCGTGCAGGGTGATCGGCTCGGTTTCGCACAGCAGCTGACGGCACGACTCGTCGGTGCGCCCGCAGCCGTGCACGCCGGCCCGCCCGGTGGCGGCCCAGAGCGCGAGGTGCAGGTGGTGATGTCGCTGAACCCCACAACCGGCTTCGGGTCAGCACGCACGGCGACCCGGTCCAGGCCGTCCACGATCCGGTACGCGCCCGCGCCGCCCGTGGACGCGACGACCGCCCGCACACCCGGGTCACGCAGGGCGTCATTGAGGTCGGCGAGGCGGTCTTCGCCGACGCCGGCCAGGAAACCTCGCCGGTCAAGGGTATACGTGCCGAACGGATCCGGGCCGGATGGACGTCTTCCGCGCCTCGAACCGCTCCTGAGCGTCAAGGACCGCATCGGCGTACCGGGTAGCCCAGGCACCCATCGCCTGCATCGGCTCCAGCAGCGCGGCGCCCGCTTCCGTGAGCGCGTAGTCCACGCGCGGTGGCACTTGCGGGAACGGCCGGCGCTCCACCAGGCCGTTGCACTCCAGTCGGCGCAACGCGTCGTTGAGCACCTTGGGGCTGATCCCGCCGATCCGGGTGAGGAGCACCGCCGGACGCATCGGACCGTACGCGGCGATCGTGAAGACAACCACGCTGTCCCAGCGGTTGGCGAGCAGCCGTGCGGCGGGCTGGCGCGGGCGGCGTACCTGGAGGCGACAGCTGCGCTTGCGATCGGGCTGTGGTGGGCGGGCCAGCAGCCGCGCGCCGCGTTCCCCTCCCTGGCAGAAGCGCCGCATAGCTGAGCCTGTCGAGACGGATATAGGAAACGTGGACCCGGCGCCGGCCACCACGGCAGGTCTCGCGACCTCGGGTTAACACGGCATTGCGTACCGGCGCTGACTACGACAGGATCACCCCATGACGGCAGGGATTCGCCCATGACAATCTCTCCTCGACACCGGCTGCGACCGGTGCCCATCCTCGCTGCCTCGACCGTTGCGGTGCTGGCCCTTACGTTCGTCGGGCTGCTGGCGCCGTCCGCCGCGGCGGTGCCCACGCCCGAGCCAAGGTCGACTACGGCGCCGGGAGCCAGGTTGTCCGAGCTGCGCCTGGATGATCCGTCGATCAACTGGCGAGAGATCGTGGTCGACGGTGGTGATGTCGAGCGCGGACCGGCCGGCGCGGCGTACAACGTCTTTGGCGGATTCGGTTCGGTCTCGTGCAACAACACGTCGAACCTGCTGCTGGACTACAAGGAAGAGAATCCGCGTGCCTACTGGAAGATCATGCGGTTGCTCTTCGACCCGGTCGACGGCGCCGGGCTCGCGCATATCAAGGTCGAGCTGGGCTCGGACAGTAACAGCTCGTCCGGAGCCGAGCCTTCGACGAAGCGCAGCGCCGACGAGCCCGCCAACGTGTTGCGTGGCGCCGGGTTCCATTTCATCGCTGATGCGCTGAGGATCAACCCCGACATCGAGGTCGAGGCGCTGCGCTGGGGTGAGCCCTCGTGGACTGGCAACGACTGGACCAAGCGGTACCAGTGGTACAAGGAGACGATCGACGCCGCCTACGACGTGTTCGGCGTCGAGTTCGACTGGATGAGCCCCGCGCAGAACGAGGTCCGGCAGGCCGCCTACCAGGTGTCCGAACTCAACTGGACGGTTCAGTTCGCCAAGTGGCTCCAGCGCGACGCCGCCGCGCCGGACGCGCGCTACGACTACTCGCAAATCAAGATCGTCGCGCTCGACTCCTACCGGGACGGCAACAACGTCGCCGGGCGGATCCTCGCCAATCCGGAGGCACTGGCGAACATCGACGCCCTCGGCTTCCACTACGACATCGTGGGCGGCCCGAATGTCACCCGGCTGAACAAGGAGTACGGCCTGCCGATCCTGTACTCCGAGGGTGTCGCCCCGATGATCGACCCGCAGTACCGCCTCGCCGCCGATCCGGCCAGGGGTGGCGTCGGGGGCACCGTGTCCGCCGCCGACATCGCCGACCGATTCATCAACGCCTATCGGTGGAGTGGAGCCGGAAGCGACCCGGCGCACATGACGACGTTCCTCTTCCAGCCCGCCGTCAGCGCCATGTACGAAGGCACCCAGTATTCCCCCAAGCACCTCATCCGGGCCTCCGACCCGTGGTCGGGGTACTGGGAGGGCGACATCGGGATCGCCACCGTACGTCATTTCCACCAGTTCATCGACCGCGGCTGGGAGTACATCGAAGGCGCTACCGGTGGCGACGGCACCAAGGGCGACGGCGGCACCAACGTCGACACCTCCACCCGTACCGTCCTCACGGCGCGCACGCCTGCGGGCCACAAGGGCTCTCCGCAGTGGACACAGGTGCACGCCAACAACACCCGGACGGATCGACACTTCGAGGTCAAGGTGGCGGACCTCGGCAAGCGAGGCCGTCCGCTGTTCGCCTGGCAGACGCGCGGCCCGGACGCCGGCGAGTCGTACGACGCCAACTACTTCCAGAACATCGGCTACTACGCCCCGGTGCGCAGTGAGGTGATCGACGGCGTCGAGCACGACGTGTATCGCGTGCGGGTGCCGGCGTACTCGATCATCACCCTGTCCACGCTGCCGCGGGGCGTCCACGGCACCACCACGGCGTACCGGCCGGGCGACTTCGCACCACGGGCGCAGGACGAGATCCTCAAGTTGCCCTACCGGGACAACTTCGAGTACGACGACTACCCGACCACTGTGGTCGGCGGCCGTCGGATGACCTACCTCGAGCGCCGCGCCGGCACCCCACGCTACACGGCCGACCAGGACGGCGCGTTCGAGGTGGTCGCGACCGGCGACCGCCGTCATCGCCACGTGTTGCAGCAGCAGAACCACGCCGACAACCGGGGCTACGTGTGGAATGTGTGGGGCGACGGCCGACAGAACGTGCCGTCGACAGCCGCGCCGTCGACCGTGCTCGGCGACCACCGGTGGGCCGACTACACCGCGACGATCGATTTCCGGCTCGACCTCGTCGACCGGGATCCGGCGCTGGCGAACTTCGCCGGCCTGGGCGTGCGGCAGGTCTACGCCCGCGGTGGTGACCAGGCCACCTACGCCGTCCGCGTCCACGAGGACGGCCGCTGGGAGTTGCGCAAGCTCGACACCGTCGTCGCCTCGGGCACCGTGGCCACGTTCGACGCCCGAGCGTGGCACACGCTCTCCGTCGAGGCTCGCGAGAACGTCATCACCGCGACGCTCGACGGCGCCCGGCTCGCCTCGTACGTCGACACCTCGGTCAACCCGGTGCTGACCGGTCGGGTGGCGCTGGTGAGCGGGTACTACAACACCCGGTACGACAACCTCTCGGTCACGCCAATCAAGGGCCACGCCTGGAAGTCGGAAAAGCTCGATGACGCCGACGCCCGCATCGCCTACCCTGCCGGTTTCTCCTTCAACCAGGTCGGGTTCGCGCACTTCAACCGCACCCAGCATGTGCTGGCGGCCGGTCAGTCACTGGCGCTCGATTTCGCCGGCACCGGGCTGAACCTGTTCGGTGCCACCGGCTCGGCCACCCTGGAGGTACGCATCGACAACCAGGCGCCCCGCACCGTAGAGGTGGGTAGCGTCGGCACGAGGCAGACCTCGTACTGGTTACGCGGTTTACCACACCGCCACCACAGAATCACGGTGCGCGTCGTCAGCGGGACATTCACGCTTGATGGCATTGACGTCGTGGGCCGTGGGGCCCGCGTGCCCTAGGTGTCGACGAGCGAGCGCCTCGCCGCGGGGCTGGCGGGGCGCGAGCCACGGAAGCAGGTTGCGGGAAGGTATGTCCGTCCTCGGCTTCGGTGCGCCGTGCCTGGCCGGCACTGTTCAGTGAGGTGATCTCGGAAGCAGGGCGCACCGAAGCCACGGCCGCAGAACAGCCACGCAGCACCTGACCGTGGTGGTCTCGACGGCCGGCGTCGGCGCACCTGTCGAAAGGTTGGGCGATGTTCACCGTCGGGGAACGCGACCACGTCCGGCAGCGCCTGCTGCAACTGGCCGAGGCAGACCCCGCCGTCGCGAGTGCCGCGATCACCGGCTCGCATGCCACCGACAGCAGCGACCGCTGGTCGGATGTCGATCTCGTATTCGCCGTCGACGGCACGATCGAGACTGCATTGAAACGCTGGACAGAGCAGATGTACCGGGACTTCGCCCGCCCTGCACCACTGGGACCTGCCCTCGGGCTCGACGATCTACCGGGTGTTCCTGCTGCACGGCTGCTTGGAAGTCGACATCGGGTTCACCCCGACGGCCGACTTCGGCCCTCGGGGTCCGAGTTGGCGCACCGTCTTCGGCCAGAAGGCAGAGCCTACGTCTACGGCGTCGCCCAGCCACGACAACCTGACCGGCCTAGCCTGGCACCACGTCCTGCACGCGTGGGTCTGCATCCAGCGGCGCAGATGGTGGCAAGCCGAGCACTGGATCAGCGCCGCACGTGCCCAGGTGCTTGCGCTGGCCTGCCGGCGCCTGGGCTACCCCACCAGCTACGCCTTGGGGGCTCACCTGCTGCCAGCAGACGTGACCACGCCACTCGAGGCGGCCCTGGTCCGATCGCTTACCGAGGCTGAGCTGCGACGCGCCTTGAACGTCACGTTGACCGTGTTGACAGCGGAACTCGACCTCACGGACCCAACGTTGGCGACCCGGCTACGCCCAATGTTCATGGAACTCACCAGCTGACCGAGGCGACGTGGAGGCACCGCGGCGACGTGCCGAAGGCCGCTGCCGGGCAGGATCGCCCCGGAGTTGTAGAAGGTCATCCAGGAAATCGTCTGATGGGCAGCACGCCCGACGGCAGTAAGATCCTGACCGCCGCGCTGAACCGTGCACGGGTCAGAGACGCTCGTTGACGGCGACGATGTGGATCGTGTCCAGGTGGCACCCGGCGAGCTTGTCGAGCGGCGTTCCAGCTCGTGCACCCGGCGGGTCAGCTCGGCCACCTGGTGGCGACGCGCGGGGGCGTCCGAGTCAGTTGATACCGCACTCCACAACATGGCGCTGCCGGTGGATGTGCGCGTGGAAGGCCGATGGCCGGCCGCCCTTCGATCCCTTCTGCGCGGGATGTCTCGGCGGGCATTTCACATGCTGCAAAGGTATTCCGACACGAGAACGTCGCGCTATACGATCCGAGCACACATATCAAAACGTTTCAATATGGGAGGCGTGATGACCCGAACGCAGACCTGGCGGCCGATAACGCACCTGGGCGTTGCTCTTGCTCTTGCTCTTGCCGGTGCGGCGGTCGCGTCGCCGGCGTCGGCCGCACCGGGCAAGGCACGGACACCCTCGCAGGCGATGCAGCCAGACCAGGGGCATGGACGGGCCGCCACGCTGGTACGACCTCAGAGGGTCGAGCCGGGCCAGTCAGGGCCCACCGCCACCAGGGCGACCTCGAACGCGCCGATCATCAATTCCTTGCAGTGTTTCCAGAACTCAGGTTGGTACAGCTGTTACCTGAGCTACAGCTCGTCCGGCGCGGCGCAGATTCGGTGGGACGGCCAGTACGGCCCGTTACCCGCGTTCGACGACCAGACCTCCATGTCCAACACGTGTGCCTTCGGCACCGAGTCCTGGGCGGGAGTGGCGGTCACCAACGCGTACGGCACCGCATACGCCTCGTGGAGCTCGCCCTGCTGGTAGTCCTGCGCATCCGGTGAGATCGGCAGCAGATGCGGCCGGCGCGGGTCGACGCTCCGGAAGGCGATGGACCTGTGCCGCCTCGCCGTCGTGCCGGGCCATCGGTCGTGGGTGGTGCAGTCGCGCCTCCCGGAGCGGCCCGCTCCGGGAGCTGAATTTCAAGAGAAGTGGGCCGTGGTGCTCATTGCCTTCGCACCGAGGCGTCCTTCGAGTCGTGTGAGCCACTCGAAGGACGCCTCGGTGCTGCGGGCTCAGGGTTGGAAGGTTGCCGCGTTGTCGCGTACCCAGTCGGTGAACGTCCGCGCCGGGCGCCCGGTGATCCGTTCGACGGTCGGCAGCACGGTGTAGCCGGCCTCCGGCGGGTTGGTGCGCATGGTCAGGAAGAACTCGATGTCATCGTCGGAGTGTCCTTCTGCGCGCCATCGGGCGACCATCTCGTCGGTGGTCAGCTCGACGTACCGAATCTCGCGGCCGAGCACCTGGCTGAGCCGTTCGATGCGCTCCGGTACGGTCAGCGCCTGCGGGCCGGTGAGCCAGTAGTCCTGACCGGCGTGCCCGTCAGTGGTGAGCGCGACGGCCGCGACCGCGGCGATGTCGGCCTCGTGGATCAGCGCGCTCCTCGCGTCCGGGAACGCCTCGCGGACGACCCCCTCGGCCCGGATGCTCTCGGCCCACTCCAGGGTGTTGGACATGAACTCGACGGGCGACAGGTGGGTCCACTCCAGTCCGCTGGCCTCGACGGCCACCTCCAGCGGGCCCTTGGTGATGTCACCGCGAAGAACGGAGACCCTGCCGACGCCCGCTTGCCGCGCCAGGTCGACGATCCGGTCGGCCTCCCTGAGCGGGGCGTAGTCGTCGCCGAACGAGATGAGGTGGGCCGCGGTGACGCCGGCGAACGCCGCCACCAGGCTGTCGAGGTCGGTGAGGTTGCCGGCGGACACCTCGACACCGTCGGGCAGGTCGGCCTCCGTCGGGCGGCGGGTCAGGGCACGGACGGGATGTCCGGCGGCCAGCAGCTGTGCGACAAGGTGGCGGCCCACGGTGCCGGTAGCTCCGGTCACGAGAATCGTCATACCGCCGACGCTAGGCGGATTTGCGGTCAGATCCTGTCCGCGATCCTTGGCATGCTGGTGAGCATGTTGGACGTGTCGGCGCGGCTGCTGCGACTGCTGTCCCTGCTGCAGTCCCGGCGAGACTGGCCGGGCACCGCACTGGCGGAGCGCCTCTGCGTGAGCGCTCGCACGGTGCGCCGCGACGTCGACAAACTGCGGCTTCTCGGATACCCGATCGAGGCGATCAGCGGCGTCGGCGGCGGCTACCGGCTGGCGGCCGGTGCGGCGCTGCCGCCACTGCTGCTCGATGACGACGAGGCGGTGGCGGTGGCGGTCAGCCTGCGGACGGCGGCGGCGCTGTCCGTCACCGGCATCGAGGAAACGTCGGTCCGTGCGCTGGCGAAGGTCGACCAGGTGCTGCCGGCTCGCCTGCGTCATCGGGTGAACGCCTTCGGCGCGGCGGTGGTGACGCTGCCGGCGTCCGGGCCGACGGTGGATCCCGCGACCCTCACCGCGGTGGCGGCGGCGGTGCGCGATCGTGAACGGCTCCGCTTCGACTACGTTTCCCGCGACGGCGCGACGTCCCGGCGCGACGTCGAGCCGTACCGCCTCATCCACAGCGGACGCCGCTGGTACCTCTACGCCTGGGACGTCGCGGCGGCGGACTGGCGGACGTTCCGCGCCGACCGGCTGTCGCCGCGCGTGCCGGCCGGGCCCCGGTTCCGGCCACGACCGCTGCCGGCCGACGACGTGGCCGCCCACGTCGCCCTCGGTATGACGTCACGGCAGTACCGGTATCAGGCGGTGCTGACCATGTACGCGCCGGCGGGCGTGGTCGCCGAGGAGGTGCCGCCCACCCTCGGCGTGCTCGAGCCGATCGACGAACGCACCTGCACGTTGCGGATCGGGTCGGACAGCCTCGACCAGCTCGCGGCGTGGGTGGCCACGTTCGGCTTCGAGTTCGCGGTGCGTGAGCCGACGGAGCTACGCGCACACGTCGACACGCTCGCCGCGCGCCTCGGCCGCGCCGCTTCCCGGTGATCGAGACGTCTCTCCGGTGCGCCTGAGCGGTGGGCTGAGGCGTGCGGCTGGGACCTGCTCAGGAAGCCGCCGCCGGCCTTGTCCCCGGAACCCGCCCCTGGGTCACACCCCAAGCGGGCAGCGGGTCAGGCGGCTGTGGCGGGCTTTTGGGTGGGGTCGGCCGAGGTGGCGCCGCGCGTGGGGCGGCGGGTCAGGAC
>NZ_SMKN01000110.1 GCF_004348675.1 Micromonospora sp. KC606
GGCAATCGGACCGGCCAGGCCGGCAAGCGGACCGGGCGGAGCGGCCAGGCGGGCAATCGGACCGGCCAGGCCGGCAAGCGGACCGGGCGGAGCGGCCAGGCGGGCAATCGGACCGGCCAGGCCGGCAAGCGGACCGGGCGGAGCGGCCAGGCGGGCAATCGGACCGGCCAGGCCGGCAGGCGGACCGGGCGGGTAGGTAGGTAGGTAGGTAGGTAGGTAGGCGACAGGCGGGTCAAGCGGCGACGGGCTGGCGGGCGGCCGGTGGCTGGTTCTTCAGCTTGGCGGCGTACATGTCGACGTACTCGCGGCCGGAGAGCTCCATCAGCTCGTACATGATCTCGTCGGTGACGGCGCGCTCGACGAACCGGTCGCCGGCCATTCCGGCGTACCGGGAGAAGTCCAGCGGCGCGCCGAAACGGATGCGGACCCGGCCCAGGTTGGGCACGAGTTGGCCGGTCGGTTGGATCTCGTCGGAGTTGAGCATGGCCATCGGCACCACCGGGGCGCCGCTGACCAGGGCCAGCCGGGCCACCCCGGTCTTGCCCCGGAAGAGCCGGCCGTCCGGCGAGCGGGTCCCCTCCGGGTAGATGCCGGCGACGCCACCGGCGCCCAACACCGCGAGCTGGGTGTCCAGCGCCGCCTGGGCGGCCCGGCCGCCGCTGCGGTCGACCGGGATGCAGCCGGTGCCGGCGAAGAACGCCTTGGTCAGCCAGCCCTTGATGCCCTTACCGGTGAAGTACTCCGCTTTGGCGATGAATGTGACTTTTCGCGGGACGACCAGCGGCGTGAAGATCGAGTCCGAGAAGGAGAGGTGGTTGCTGGCGAGGATCACCGGACCGGTGGCGGGCAGGTGGTGCAGCCCCTCGACCTGCGGACGGAAGATCAGCCTGAGCAGTGGGCCGAGGATGATGTACTTCATCAGCCAGTACAGCAAGGGTGTCCTTCCGGCGTTGTGTGGGCGGACGGCGCCAGCGCCGGCGGCCGGTCGGCCCGTCGGCGGCGGGATCGTCGACCCTGAGCCTACGAACCGGGAGCGGCACGCCACAACGCACTCCCGGAACAGGGTCCGGACGTGTCACGATTCAAGGCACGGCGTACGGGGCGCCGACATGACCGCCGAGGAGGATGTCCGGTGTCAGCGGGTGGTGGTGCCCGCCGGGGACGGCGGGACAACGGGCTCGACGCGAGCGAGTTCGCCGTCGCGGGCGACGTCGACCCGCGGGTCGGTGAGCATCTGCTCGACGTCCTCGCCGCCGGTGGCATCGCCGCATACCTCCAGCCCTCCGCCGACCTGAACCCGGTCACCCGCACCACCACGGTCCCGGCCCGCCCGGTCGATCGGCTCTTCGTCGACCGCTCGCACCTGACCACCGCCCGCGACTACCTCACCCAGCTCGCCGACGAGTCGAACCCGGAGCCGCCGCGCGCCGAGCCGGACGTCGACGCCGAGTGGGACCGGCTCGTCGCGGCCTTCCACACCACGCCGGCCGCGGGCAGCCACCCCTGGCCGGACGCCGAGGACGTCGACGACGAACCCGCCGACCGGGCCGGCGGCGCGGCCGCCACCGCGAGCCGCGCCGAGGAGGCCACCGGCCCGACCGCCACGGACGTGCGCCGGCTGCCGTACGCGGCAGACATCTCGGGGATCTCGGTGGGCCGAGGTCGGCACGACGAGCCTTCGCTGCTGGACGGGCTGGACACCTTCGGCGCGGACCTGCCCGACGACCCGGACGAGGGCTACACCCCGCCCCCGCCGCCGCCGCTACCCCGCATCTCCAAGTACGCCACGGTGGGCGTGCTGTCGATCGTCGTCGGCTTCGTGCTCTTTCTCAACCCGTCGCTGCTGCCGGTGGACACCTCGGTGGTGACGCTGCTCGGCTTCACCGGCATACTCGCCGGTTTCGTCACGCTGGTCTGGCGGCTGCGCCCCGGCGACGAGGAGGACCACGACCCGGACGACGGCGCCGTCGTCTGAGCCGGTGGCGCCGGTCACGTTCCGCTGTGCCCGTATCGCGGGACGCCACGGGTCCCCCGCGCAGGGGTAACAGGGGTGTAACTTACGGTCAGTAGGAACACTTCTGTACGTCACTTCCCCCACCGGCTGCCCGGTTGTTCCTCTACCCACGGCGGTCGACCCGGCTGCGGAGCGGAATCCCCGAGATGCGACAGAGTTCCCTCGTGGTGGTGGCCAACCGGCTGCCCATCGATGACAGCGTGGCCCCCGACGGCGCCTGCGAGTGGCGCCGCAGCCCGGGCGGGCTGGTCAGCGCCCTGCACCCGCTGCTGCGGCACACCCCGGCGACCTGGGTCGGCTGGGCCGGCGGCACCGGCCCGGCACCCAGCTACCCCGACGTGGACGGCGTCCGCCTGCACACCGTCCCGCTCACCGCCGAGGACCTGCGCGACCACTACGAGGGTTTCGCCAACGCGACCCTCTGGCCGCTCTACCACGACGCGGTCGAGCAGCCCGAGTACCACCGACGCTGGTGGGAGGCGTACCAGCGGGTCAACCAGCGGTTCGCCGAGGCCGCCGCAACGGTGGCCGAGCCGGGCGGTCTCGTCTGGGTGCAGGACTACCACCTGCAACTGGTCCCCGGGCTGCTCCGCGAGCTCCGTCCCGACCTGCGCATCGGCTTCTTCCTGCACGTGCCCTTCCCGCCGCCGGAACTGTTCATGCAGTTGCCCCGCCGGGCCGAGCTGCTGCGTGGGATGCTCGGCGCCGACCTGATCGGCTTCCAGCGTGCCCAGGCCGCGCACAACTTCGCCCAGCTCGTCGCCAAGGTGCTCGACCAGCCGGCCACCGACCAGCGGATCGACGTCGGCGACCGGATGGTGCGGGTCGGGGCGTACCCGGTGTCGATCGACACCGCCGAGATGGCCGCGCTGGCGGGCCGCCCCGACGTGACCGCCCGGGCCCGGCGGCTGCGGCACGACCTGGGCGACCCGGAGCACGTGATTCTCAGCGTCGACCGGATGGACTACACCAAGGGCATCGAGCAGCGCCTCAAGGCCTACAGCGAGCTGCTGGTCAGCGGCGACGTGAAGGTCCGCGACACGGTGCTGGTGCAGGTCGCCATGCCGAGCCGGGAACGGGTCGGCCAGTACCAGATCCTGCGCGAGCGGATCGAACGCGAGGTGGGACGGATCAACGGCGAGTTCGGCCGGGTCGGTGAACCGGCGATCCACTACCTCACCCAGCCCTTCGACCGCAGCGAGCTGGCCGCCCTCTACCGGGTCGCCGACGTGATGGCGGTGACCCCGCTGCGGGACGGGATGAACCTCGTCGCCAAGGAGTACGTCGCCGCCCGCATCGACGACACCGGCGCGCTGCTGCTCAGCGAGTTCGCCGGCGCGGCGGCGGAGCTGGAGCAGGCGTACCTGGTCAACCCGCACGACCTGGAAGGGCTCAAGCAGATGCTGCTCTCGGCGTTGCGGGCCAACCCGGACGACGCCCGCGACCGGATGCGCGCCATGCGCGGGCACCTGCACCGCCACGACATCCGGGCCTGGGCCCGCTCCTACCTCAGCGCCCTGGACGAGACCGGCTCGCTGGTGCGCCGGCTGGGCAGCTCGGGCTGAGCCGCCGGGCCGGCCGCGCCCCTCACACCCGCTGCGGCTCCTTGACCAGCCAGTCGAGGATCGCGTCGATCGGCTCCCGCCAGCGGGCGTCGAGCATCAGGTCGTGCCCCATTCCGGGAAAGAGCAGCGGGGCCGAGCCGTAGCGGCGGGCGGCCCGGACCAGGGCAGCCGGCGGCACCACCCGGTCGTCGGGGCTGCCCAGCACCAACACCGGTGGCCGGCCCACCGCCGGCTCCGGCGGCCGGCCGGACAGCAGCTGCCACTGAGCCCGCCGGCCGGCCCGGCCGAGCCGCGAAACGTGCCGCCGGGCCTCGGCCTCGGGCAGTTCCCGGCTGAACAACTGCCGACGGTTGAGCCGCAGCGGGCCGCCGAACAGCGCGGGCAGCGTCCCGGTCGGGTTGCGGCGCAGCGCCACACCCGCCGTCGACCATCCGCCGAGCACCGGCGCGACCAGCACCGCCGCCCGAGCCGGGTAGCGGGCCAGCGCGCGGGTGACCACGAGCGCCCCGGCCCCGTGCCCCACCAGCACCGCCTGGCGCGGCAGCTCCGCGGCCACCTGCACCACATCATGGGTGTACGCCCGCAGCGTCGCCTCCGGCGCTGGGTCGCTGCCGCCGTGCCCGCGCAGGCTCATCGCGTACGCGGGAAAGCCGCGCGACGCGGCGTGTTCCAGCCAGTGCTCGGCGAACGCCCAGGCCCCGTGCCCGAAACCCGGCACGAAGAGCAACGGCGGTCGCCCCTCGTCCAGCTCCGGGGTGACCCCCCGCACCTCCCGCCGGACCGGGCGGACCGGCCGGGCCCACTCCCGCCCGCGCAGGATGCGCACCCGCTCGTTGATCGCGCTCACCGGGCCTCCAGTTCGTTCGCGACTGCGGGACTCCGCTGCGCTACATTCCTCGCGCTCACCGGGCCTCCAGTTCGTTCGCGACTGCGGGACTCCGCTGCGCTACATTCCTCGCGCTCACCGGGCCTCCAGTTCGTCGAGGGCGCGCTGCACGGCGCGCAGGTACGTCACGTGCCCCACCTCGAACCAGTGCCGGCTGCTGTCCGTGACCTTCCCCGAGTAGCGCTCACCCGCCCCGGCGACCACCCGGGCGGCGAAGACGGCGGCCCGCTCCGGGCGGGCCAGGCGGGCCTGGAGCAGCCGGGCGAACAGGACGGTCTGCCAGTGCGTCAGGGGGAACACGCCGGAGTCCGGTTGCAGCAGGCCGGCCACCGCGAGGGTGGGCTGCTCAGGTGCGAAGGCGTGCAGCCAGAGGCGGGGACGTCCCGACCCGTCGTCGTCACCGAGCGTCTTCGGGTCGAGGAACTCGAAGCGGGGCAGGTAGCCGGTGGCGAAGACGACCAGCTCGGGCTCGATCTCCCGGCCGTCGGCGAGGGTGACCCCGCCGCCGTGGAACCGGGCCACGTCGGGCACCGGGGTGATCTGCCCGTGGCCGACGTGGTAGACCAGCTGGCTGTTGGCGATCGGGTGGGTCTCGTAGATCCGGTGGTCGGGCCTCGGCAGACCGAACCGCGTCAGGTCACCGACGGTGAGCCGCAGCATCCGGTGGTAGAGCCACTGCCGCAGCCGCAGCGGCACACGCAGGGTCAGCAGCAGGTCGTTGACCTGGTCGGCGGGGCGACCAAGGACGTACTTCGGGGCGTACCAGTAGCCGCGCCGGGTGGAGTGCCAGCAGCAGGACGCCTGCTGGGCGGCCTCGACCGCGATGTCGCAGCCGGTGTTGCCGGCGCCGACCACCAGCACTCGCTTGCCGCGCAGCTGGGCCGGGTCCTTGTAGGACGAGGCGTGCATCACCTCGCCCCGGAACTCCTCCAGCCCGTCGTAGTGGGGCAGCTTCGGCGACCAGTTGTGCCCGTTGGCGACGACGACGGCGGCGTAGCGCAGCGTCCGCTCCGGGCCGTACCCGCCGGTGCTGCGGGTGGTGACGTCCCAGCGGTCGCCGTCGACCGGCTCGACCCGGACGACCTCGGTGCCGAACCAGATGTGCCGACGCAGGTCGAAGTGGTCGGCGTACCGCTCCAGGTAGGACAGCAGCTGGCTGTGGTGCGGGTAGTCCGGCCAGGAGTCCGGCATCGGGAAGTCGGGGAACTGGGTGAACGGCCGCGACGAGATCAGGTGGGCGCTGGCGTACACCGGGCTGCGGTCGTGCCGCCAGTTCCACGCCCCGCCGACGCCGGTCTCCCGCTCGTAGCAGTCGACGCCGAAGCCGTGCTCGACGAGGTTCTTGATGGCGGTGAGGCCGCTGGCGCCGGCGCCGATGACGCAGACCGTGTCACCCCGGTCGGAGACCGGGCGGCCGTCCCGGCTCAGGGCGAGCGTGACGGTCTCCGGATCGGGCCGGCCGTGCTCGGTGGAGGGAGGCACCGGGATATCTCCTTTGTGCGGCACGAACGCCGGTTCGACGGGCATCCTCCCCGCACCCGGAGCCGGTTGTCCAGCCCGGCGCACCGGGCACGCGAGGATCCGCGGGCCCGCGCGACGCCGCGCCGGCGGCGGCGGGCCGTGGTCAGTCGGCCCCGGGCAGGAGCAGGTCGGCCAGGACCGGGAGGTGGTCGCTGGCGCGCCGGGTCTGCGGGGTGTCGACCACGTCGTACCCGACCACGGTCACCCGAGGGTCGACGAAGAGCGCGTCGATGCGCCGGCGCGGGTCGGCGCACGGGTAGGTGTGCAGGCCTGCGGCGCCGGCGGCGACCGCCGCGTCGGTCAGCCCCTCCCCCACCGTCCGCCAGGTCGCCGAGTCCGGGCCGTCGTTGAGGTCCGCGCCGAGGACCACCGGCAGCGTCGCGCCGGCCAGTTCCCGCCGGAGCAGGGCGGCCTGGCCGGGACGCTCCGCCGGATCGGTGGACAGGTGCGAGCCGGCCAACAGGAAGACCGCCCCGCCGACCCGACACTCGGCGTACGCGGTGCCGCGCAGGTGCCGCCCCGGGGTGAGCGGGAAACGCTGGCACCGGGCGGCGAGCACCCGTACCCGGAGGCTGGTCAGCAGCAGGTTACCCAGCGACGGCAGGCCGCCGGCGGCCACCACCAGCCCGAACGACTCGGCCAGCGCGGCGCAGCGCTGCCGCCACCGGAACCGGCGGGGGCCCTCCTGCACGACCACCACGTCGGGCGCGACCGCGCGGACCACGGCCGCCAGGGCGGCGGCGTCGTCCCGCTGGCTGTGGATGTTGTACGACACCACCCGCAGCGGCACCCCGGCCGGCTGTCCGGCGACGGTCACAGCCGGCGGGCGAGATCGGCGGCGCCGATGACGCCGGCGCTGTTGCCCAGCTCGGCGGGGCGTACCTCGGCGACCGGCAGCCGGCTGCGCTGGGCCAGCGCGTCGGTGAAGGACCGCCGGGCCGGACCGAGCAGCAGGTCGGCGGCCTCGATCACGCCGCCGCCGACCACCAGCACCTGCGGGTCGAGGATCTGGGCCATGTCGGCGAGGCTGGTGCCCAGCCAGCGGCCGACCTGGGCGAACGCCTCTGTCGAGACCGGGTCGCCGGCCCGCGCGGCGGCGGTCACCATCGGGCCGGTGATCCCCTCGGCCTCGCCGGCGGCCAGTTCCAGCAGGCTGGCGGCCCGCTGCGGCTCCTGCCGGGCGCCGGCCCGCGCGAACCGGACCAGGGCGCTGCCGCTGGCGTACTGCTCGAGACAGCCGAGCCGCCCGCAGCCGCACTGGTGCCCGTCGGGCACGGTGAGCATGTGACCCAGTTCGGCGGCGATGCCGTTGGCTCCCCGGACCAGCTCACCGCCGAGCACGATGCCGCCACCGACGCCGGTGCCGACGGTGAACATGATCATCGAGTCGTCGGCGTCGCGGGCCGCGCCGTAGCGGAACTCGGCCCAGGCCGCGACGTTGCCGTCGTTCTCCACGATCACCGGCAGGCCGGCGGCGTTGCTGACGTACTCGCGCAGCGGCTCGTCGCGCCAGGCCAGGTTCGGGGCGAAGAGCACTGTGGAGCGGGAGGCGTCGATCCACCCGGCCGCGCCGATGCCGACCGCCTGGACGTCGTGGCCGGCGGCCAGCTCGGCGACCAGCTCGGTGATGACGTCTCGGGTCTTGCCGACGTCGTCCGCGGGGGTGTCCCGTCGGGCCTGCACGAGAACCCTGCCGGTGTCGTCGACGACACCGCCGGCCACCTTCGTGCCACCGACGTCGACTCCGATGGTCAGCGTCACCGCTGCCACTCCCCTCTGCTGTGCTGCCCGACATCGGCCGGACCGGCCGTCGTCGGGTGTCCGGTGATCAGGCCCCGTCGCCTGGTGCGTCCCCACCCGCACCGGCGGATGCCCGCGAGGCGGGCACCACCGGACGGTCGGCCGCCGACCGGACCTGGGCCGGCGCGGCCGGCCCGGCGTCGTCGACGGGCGGGGTGGCGGGGGCCGGAACGACCGAGGCCTCCGCGCGGGTGGCGGCGGACCAGACGTCCCGCTCCGACGCCGACGCCGACGCCGACGCCGACGGAGAATCATGCCCGGAACGGGTGGCCTCGCGCCACACGTGGTCGCCGTCGGGATCGGCCCCGGCGCCCGCCGTGGTGCCGGCGGGCGTCCCGTGGGGGGCTTCCCCGCTCCCGGCCGACGCGAACGCCCGCAGCAGACTGGCGATCCCGGCGGCCAGATCACCGGCGCCGGTGGCGAGCCGCTCGGCGAACTCCGGGCTCGGGTCTCGCAACGCGGCTATGCCCCGACAGACCGGACAGACGCAGCATTCCGGTGCTCCGGTGGCGAATCCCCCGGATCCGCCGCCGTCCCCCGCCGGGCGGGAGGCTCCAGGACTGTGACCCAGGACACCCGAGAGCATCCCACCGATCGGACCCCACGCGGCGGCGCCGGGACCGGACGTGGCCAGCCGCGTCGTGGCGAGCAGCGTGGCCACCAGCCGCTCGGCCTCCTCCCGGGCGGAGCCCGGATCCGTAACCTCCATGACCGGCTCCTCTACCCTGCCGCGAGCCGGCGCGTCACTGTGCCGCACCGGACTCCTCTACCCGGCGCTTGAGCTGCTTCAACGCCGTATCCATAATCATTTTCTCGGCCTTGCGGCGGAACATACCGAGCATGCCCACCGACAGCTCCACCTCCAGCGTGTACGTCACGGTGCAGGTGCCGTCGGGGTCGCCGACGATGTCGTACGACCCGCGCTGCGACTTCTGCATCCGCGACGGTGCCACCAGGTGCCACTCGACGCGGGACAGGTCCTCGGCGTACTCGTAGGCCAGCACGTACTCGTCGGCCAGCACGCCGGCGTCGATGGTGAACCGGACCTGGCTGGCGTAGCCGTCCTCGTACTCCTCGATCACCTCCGCCCGACGTACCGCCTCGGTCCATTCGGGGTAGCTCGGAAAGTCGCAGATGACCGCCGCCACCCGATCAGGTGACGCTCCGATGGTGATCGACTGGGTGGAGGAGTCCGCCATGGGGGGAGGCTACCCGCAGCCACCTCCGCCCGCGTCGCTCCACCCACCGCGCCGCGTGGGAGTCGAACCCTCCGCGCCTCCCGCGCCGGGCGTCCCGCCGTTTCGCGCCGGTCGTCCCGGCCGTTCCGGGCGTTCCGGTCGTTCCGGGCATCTCACCCGCCGGACGGGCAACCTCCCTGGCCCACCCACCGGGGGGTACGGGTAGGTTTCGTCAAAACCGAACCGCCGTGGCCGCCGGCCCGGACAGTCCGAGCACGAGGGAGTGCAGGTGCGCGAGTTCTCCGTTCCGCCGATCGTCACCGTCGGCGACGCGGCCAACCTGACCGACCCGGTCTGGGACAACGCCGCGGCCGCTCCGGGCGCGGTGCAGTTCGTCCGTCCCGCTCCGGCCGGCGCCAGCCGGGTCGACGTGACCTGCCGCGAGTTCCGCGACGAGGTGGTCGCCGTGGCCCGGGGCCTGGTCGCGGCCGGGGTCGACCCCGGCGACCGGGTGGCGCTGATGAGCCGCACCCGGTACGAGTGGACCCTGCTCGACTATGCCATCTGGGCGGCCGGCGCGGTGACCGTGCCGATCTACGAGACCTCCAGCGCCGAGCAGGCCGCCTGGATCCTCGCCGACTCCGGCGCGGTCGCGGTCGCGGTCGAGTCGGACGCGCACGCCGCCCTCGTCACCGGCGTCCGCGAGCGGCTGCCCGAACTGCGCCACGTCTGGCAGATCGAGCGGGGCGGGGTGGACGAGATCGTGGCATTGGGCGCCTCGGTCGACCCGGCGGAGGTCGAGCGGCGGCGCAAGGCGGTCCAGGCCGGCGACATCGCCACGATCATCTACACCAGCGGCACCACCGGCCGCCCCAAGGGCTGCGTGCTGACCCACCGCAACATGTACGCCGACATCGCCAACGCGGTGCCGGTGCTGCCGAACCTCTTCGGCCCCGGCGCGTCGACCCTGCTCTTCCTGCCGCTGGCGCACGCCTTCGCCCGGCTCATCCAGATCGGCGCGGTGCAGGCCCGGGCCACCATGGCGCACTGCGCGGACCCCAAGAACCTGGTCGCCGAGCTCCAGGAGTTCCGGCCGACCTTCGTGCTCTCCGTGCCCCGGGTCTTCGAGAAGGTCTACAACGGGGCCCGGCAGAAGGCCGAGGCCGAGGGCAAGGGCGCGATCTTCGAGCGAGCCGAGCGGGTCGCCATCGCGTACAGCGAGGCGCTGGAGACCGCCGACGGGCCGGGAGTGGCGCTGCGGGTCCAGCACGCGGTCTTCGACAAGCTGGTCTACCGCAAGCTGCGGGCCGCGCTCGGCGGCCGGTGCCGGGACGCGATCTCCGGTGGCGCGCCGCTGGGTGCCCGTCTCGGGCACTTCTTCCGTGGCATCGGGGTGACCGTCTGCGAGGGCTACGGCCTGACCGAGACCTCTCCCGCCGCCACCGCGAACCTGCCCGGCGCCACGAAGATCGGCACCGTGGGCCGCCCGTTGCCCGGGGTGACCATCCGGATCGAGGACGACGGCGAGGTCCTGATCGCCGGTGATCTGATCTTCCGGGGCTACTGGAAGAACGAGGCTGCCAGCGCCGAGGCGCTCACCAGTGACGGCTGGTTCCGCACCGGCGACCTGGGTCGGCTCGACAACGACGGGTTCCTCAGCATCACCGGCCGAAAGAAGGAGATCATCGTGACGGCCGGCGGCAAGAACGTGGCCCCGGCCGTGCTGGAGGACCAGGTCCGGGCGCACCATCTGGTCAGCCAGTGCCTGGTGGTCGGCGACCGGCAGCCGTTCATCGCCGCCCTGGTCACGATCGACGAGGAGGCGCTGCCGAAGTGGCTCGCCGCCCGCGACCTGCCGGCGGACACCCCGGTCGCGCGGCTGTGCGAGGACGAGGCGCTGCGCGCGGAGATCCAGCGCGCGGTCGACCAGGCCAACCAGTCGGTGTCGAAGGCCGAGGCGATCAAGGTGTTCCGGATCCTGCCCCGGGACTTCGCCGAGGCGACCGGCGAGCTGACCCCGTCACTCAAGGTCAAACGCCAGGTCGTGCACAAGGCGTACGAGTCCGAGATCGCCGACATCTACCGGGTCTGACTACGATCCGTCACGTGTCCTCCCCCACGTTCGTCCGGCCCTCGACCCGGATCGTCGCCGCCGCCGCGCGCGCGGTGATGCTGGTCCTGGTCGCCGTCCTGACCCTGATCGCCACCGACGACGCCGTTCAGCTCTGGTGGATCGCCCTGCTCGCGGTCGCCGGGCTGCCCGCCCTGCTCGCCCCCGAGCACCGGCTGCTCGGTCCGCTGAGCCGGGTGACCGAGTCGGTGGTGCTGGGACTGGCCGCCAGCCAGGTCGCCGTCGAATCGACGATCGGCGGGTCGGTCGGCGGGCTCGGGGCCTCCGCGGTGCTGCCCTACCTCGCGGTGCCGGTGACGGTGACCGCGCTGCGCCGCCAGTTCCAGGAGGGGGCGGCGCTGCTCGGCGTCACCGCGGCCACCCTGCTGATCGCCGGCGCCCTCACCGAGGTGGACGGCGGCCGGCAGCTCGGCCAGCCCGGCTACCTCGCGGTCTGCGCGCAGTGGCTGATCCTGGCCGCGCTCGGCCTCTGGGCCGCGGGCGCCCTGCACCAGGTGATACGGGTCCGCGGCGACGGCAAACCGCAGCCGTACGCGGAGGCGACCCGGCTGCTCACCCAACTGCGGACGGTGGCCCGCCAACTGCCCGGTGCCACCCTGGACCCGGGCGGCATCGCCGAGCACCTGCTGGAGGAGCTGCGCCCGGTGGCGCCGAGCGCGCGGGCGGCGGTGCTGTCCGCCAGCGGCGGCGGGCGGCTGGTGGTCCTCGCCCAGGTGGGTGCGGACCGGGTGGACTGGGAGACCACCCTCGACGCGGACTCGGCCATCGCCGACGCCTGGGCCAGTCAGCAGCCGCAGACGGCGGCCCGCTCGCAGGCCCGGTCGCACCACGGCGGCGAGGTGTCGGCGCTGATCGTGCCGCTGGTCGCCGGGGTCCGAACGGTCGGCCTGGTGGTGTTGGAGGCGGACGAGGCGCAGGCGTACCCGCCACCGGCGGTGTCCCGGGTGACCGCGCTCACCGGCCCGGCCGCGCTGCGGCTGGAGGCGGCGCTGCTCTTCGACGAGGTCCGGTCGCTGGCCACCAACGAGGAGCGGCAGCGGCTGGCCCGGGAGATCCACGACGGGGTCGCCCAGGAACTGGTGATGGTCGGCTACGGCATCGACAACGCCCTGGCCACCGTGCACGACGACGCCGAGGAGACCGCCGAGAGCCTCCGCGCGCTGCGCCACGAGGTGACCCGGGTCATCACAGAGCTGCGGCTGAGCCTGTTCGAGCTGCGCAGCGAGGTGGACCGACACGGCGGCCTGGCCGCCGCGATCGCCGAGTACGCCCGTACCGTCGGCGCCTCCGGCGGGCTGCGGGTGCACCTGTCGCTGGACGAGTCCACCGCCCGGCTCCCCGCCGCCACCGAGGCCGAGCTGCTGCGGATCGCGCAGGAGGCGGTCACGAACGCCCGCAAGCACGCCGGCGCCTCGAATCTGTGGGTCACCTGCGAGGTGGACCCTCCGTACGCGCAGATCGAAGTGTCGGATGACGGTCACGGCATCGGTGACCAGCGCACCGAGGGACACTACGGTCTTGCGATCATGGCCGAGAGGGCGGAACGTATCCGGGGCCGGTTGGAGATCAGGCCGCGGCAGCCGAGCGGGACGACCGTTGCGGTGGTGGTCGGTTCGTCGCCCCGGCGCGATAACCTGCGTGGCAGCACAGCAGCAGAAGGGGAGTAACCCGAGGATGACCACAAGCCCGACACCGGCGACCCGCACCAAGGTCCTCCTTGTCGACGACCACGACCTGATCCGCAAGGGTCTCCGGCATGCCTTCGAACGCGACCGGCAGTTCGAGGTGGTCGGCGAGGCCGCCACGGCCGCCGAGGGCGTACGTCAGGCCGGCGCGCTGCAACCGGATGTCGTGATCATGGATTTGCGGCTCCCCGACGGCAGCGGCCTGGAGGCCACCCGGGCGTTGCGTAAGTCGAGCGCCTCGATGGGCATCGTCGTGCTCACCATGTACGCCGGCGACGACCAGCTCTTCGGCGCCCTGGAGGCGGGCGCGAGCGCGTTCGTCCCGAAGACCGCGCCGGCCGACGAGGTCGTCGCCGCCGCCAGGCATGCCGCCTCCTCCCCCAGCGCCTTCACCGCCGCCGACCTGGCCGAGGCGATGAAGCGCCGGCTGGCCCCGTCCGGTCCGCAGTTGTCCCCACGGGAGGGGCAGGTGCTGCGGCTGCTCGCCGACGGCATGAGCGTGGCCGGCATCGCCAAGCAGCTCTTCGTCAGCGAGTCCACCGCCAAGACGCACATCTCCAAGCTCTACGAGAAGCTCGGCGCCGCCAACCGTGCCCAGGCGCTGATGACCGCCCTGCGGCTCGGGCTGCTCGAGGCGCCGGACGCACCGAAGTTCTGATCGTCCCGCTCGCCGGAAGGCCCGCGTCCGCCCGTCGGTCACGGGCCTTCCGTCCCTCGCCAGCCCGAGGTGGCCGGGCCGACGAACGCGGTGGGTGAGTGTCCGATTACCCAATGATCGCGGTCTTTGCACCCACGTAGGCGGGGGGCACAATACCCGCGTGGCCCATCCGGGCCACAACTTCGCATCTATCGACAAAGGGGTAGAGGATGCAGCGGCCGGACTGGGCACCCGACGACATCGACATCGAGCGTCCCAGCGTCGCCCGGATGTACGACTACTACCTCGGAGGCTCGCACAACTTCGCCGTCGACCGCGCCGCGGCCCGGGCGATGGTGGAGGCCGTGCCGGACGCCCCCCTGATGGCGCAGGCGAACCGGGCGTTCATGCGCCGCGCGGTGCAGTACCTGACCGACCAGGGCGTGCGTCAGTTCCTCGACATCGGCTCCGGCATCCCGACGGTCGGCAACGTGCACGAGGTCGCCTTTCGGGCCGCGCCCGACGCCCGGGTGGTGTACATCGACGTGGACCCGGTGGCTGTGGCGCACAGCCGGGAGATCCTCGCCGACGACGACCGGGCCACCGTGATCCAGGAGGACCTGCGTCACCCCGACCGGATCCTGGCCCATCCCGACGTACGCGGGCTGCTCGACTTCTCCCAGCCGGTCGCCGTGCTCGTGGTTGCGGTGCTGCACTTCGTCTCCGACGGCGACCGTCCGGCCGACCTGCTGCGGACCCTGCGACAGGCGCTCGCCCCGGGCAGCTACCTGGTCCTGTCACAGGCCAGCGACGAGGGCCGCGACGAGGCGCAGCGGGTCGAGGCCGAAGAGGTCTACCGCCGCACCGACAATCCGCTGTCGGTACGCGGCCGTGCCGAGCTGGCCGCCTTCTTCGACGGCTTCGAGCTGGTCGAGCCCGGGGTGGTCTGGGTGCCGCAGTGGCGTCCGGAGACTGCGGAGAGCGCCGAGAACGCCGAGCGGGCGGTGTTCCTGGGCGGAGTCGGGCGGCTCGGTGGGTGAACCTCAGGACGGCCAGTCCCGCCCCGGGGCGTTCGCCCGCGCCTGGGCCAAGGCGGTCTCCGGCACCAGTTACCTGCCGATGACGCACGCCCAACTGGAGGCGCTGCTACAGCGGCTGACCGACGAACTGGCCAACGCCCTGCGGACGGAGCCGCTCGACCTACGGGTCGGCTACCGGGTGGGCGGCGAGCTGGTCGACGCGCACATCGCCTCCGCCGAAGGGCTCGGCCGCACCGTGGAGGTGCTCCAGCTGCGGCTCGTCCGCGACCTGGGACTGGTCGCCGACGACATCGACGACCGGATGGCCCGGCTGCTGGCCGCCGTGGCCACCGGGTACGCCCGGGCGCTGCGCGACCGGACGCTGGACGAACAGGAGTCGATTCGACGGGCCAACCTGGCCGCCCGGACCGAGGCGGAGCGGGCGCTGCGGGCCAGCGAGGCCCGGTTCCGGCACCAGGCCACCCACGACTCGTTGACCGACCTGCCCAACCGCAAACTGTTCGCCGACCGGCTCGCCGCGGCAGTGTACGAACCGGAGCGGAAGGCCCGCCGAATCGGGCTGTGCTTCCTCGACGTGGACCGCTTCAAGCGGGTCAACGACTCCTACGGCCACCAAGCCGGCGACCGGGTGCTGGTCGAGATGGCACACCGGCTGCGGCGAGCCGTCGATGACCACCTGGTCGCCCGGCTCGGCGGGGACGCCTTCGTCATCCTCGTGGAACGCTGCGCGGGGACCGGAGACGTGGTCGCCGTCGCCGAGGCGGCGCTGGCCGCCCTGGCCGAGCCGACGATCGTCGACGGCCATGAGGTGGCGCTCACGGCGAGCATCGGTATCGTCGAGCGGCAGGTGGCCGACGCGTCCCCGGACGAACTGATGCGGGCCGCGGACAGCACCCTGCACTGGGCGAAGGCGGCCGGGGGCGCGCGCTGGGAACTGTACGACGCCGAACGCGACGGCCGGGAACTGGCCCGCCAGGCGCTCAGCGCGGCAATCCCCGCCGGCTTGGAGCGCGGCGAGTTCTACCTCGACTACCAGCCGTTGACGTCGCTGCACGACGGTACGCTGCTCGGCGTCGAGGCGCTGGTGCGCTGGCGCCACCCGCAGCTCGGGGTGCTGCACCCGGACCGCTTCATCGGGTTGGCCGAGGAGACCGGGCTGATCGTGCCGCTGGGTGGCTGGGTGCTCGCCGAGGCGTGCCGGGAGGCGGGCAGCTGGACTACCGCCACCGGTGACCCGCCGTTCGTCAGCGTCAACCTGGCCGTGCGCCAGGTCCACCGCCCCGGCCTGGTGCAGGAGGTGAGCGGTCTGCTGCGGCGGACCGGCCTGCCGCCACGGCGGCTCCAGCTGGAGATCACCGAGAGCACCATGATGAACACCGCCGAGGAGCCGGTGCTGGCTCTGCGGGCGCTGGCCGACCTCGGCGTACGCATCGCCATCGACGACTTCGGCACCGGCTACTGCAATCTGGCGTACCTGCGCGACCTGCCGGTGACCGGGCTGAAGGTGGCCGGGGAGTTCGTGCGCGGGCTGCGCGCCCCGGAGGCCCACGCCGACGAGCGGATCCTCGCCTCACTGGTCTCCCTGGCGCACGCCCTGGACCTGACGGTCACCGCCGAGGGGGTGGAGACCGGTGGGCAGGCCGAGCGGCTGCGCGCGATCGGCTGCGACGCCGGCCAGGGCTGGCACTTCGGCCGCCCCGCCCCGGCCGAACGGTTCCTGGCCAACCTCCGCTGACCCGATCCACCCGCCCTGCTGCCGGCCCGATGGCGCTGCGGTGCGGGGGCGTGGTCAGCTGGCCGGACCGGCCCGTGCGCCTTGCGCCCAGTCAGCCGGCGAGCAGGTCCGCCATCCGCTCGGCCTGGGTCTCCCAACGCCACTCCTTCTCCACCCAGGCCCGTCCCGCCGCGCCGAGCTGGCGGGCCAGGTCCCGGTCGGCGAGCAGCGTGGCAACCCGGTCGGCGAGCTGCGCCACGTCCCGGCCGCGTACCACGTACCCGGTCTCCCCCTCGCGGACCGCGTCGGGCGCGCCGCCAGAGTCGCCGGCCACCACCGGCAGGCCGGACGCGGATGCCTCCAGGTAGACGATGCCGAGGCCCTCCACGTCCAGCCCACGGTTACGGGTCCGGCAGGGCATCGCGTACACGTCGCCGGCGGCGTAGTGCGCGGGCAGCTCCGCCTCCGGCACCGAGCCGGTGAAGACGACGTCCCGCTCCACGCCGGCCTGCCGGGCCAGCTTCTCCAGCGCCGCCCGGTACGGCCCGCCGCCCACGACCAGCAGCGCCGCGTCGGGCACCCGGCGGCGGATCTCCGGCAGGGCCCGGATCAGCGTGTCCTGTCCCTTGCGCGGCACCAGGCGGGACACGCAGACCACCACGGGGCGGTCGGCCAGGCCCAGCCGGACCCGCACCGGATCGCCGTCCACCGCCGGGTGGTAGGTGTCGACGTCCACCCCGGGGGCGAGCCGCCGCAGGGTGGTCACCCCGTGCAGGGCCTTCTCCAGACGTACCCGGGTGTAGTCGCCTAGATAGGTAACCACGTCGGCGCCCCGACCGATGTGGCGTAGCGCGGCCCGCGCCGCCGGCAGCGCGGCCCAGCCGACCTCGTGGCCGTGGGTCAGCGCCACCACACGGCGCACGCCGGCCCGGCGGCGCAGCCCGGCGGCGAGCAGGCCCAGCGGCGCGGCCGCGCCGAACCAGACCCGGTCGCAGCCGTGTTCGCGGGCCAGCCGGGCCGCCCGGCGGGCGACCAGCGGGGTGGGCAGCAGCACCCGCGTGCGCTCCCGGACCACCGGGAAGGGCTGCTCGGCGTCGAAGGTGGCCGCGCCGCGCCAACTGGAGGCGTACACGACGACCGAGCCGGCGGGTTGACGTGTGGCGAGGTGGTGCACGAAGGACTGGATGCCGCCGGGGCGGGGCGGGAAGTCGTTCGTGATCAGCAGCGTGCGGCTCATCCGCCGGCCTCCCTAACGTAGGCGCGGGCGGCGGCGATCCGCTCCACGGTGGACGGGTGCGACGCCGACCAGAGGTACTCCCAGCGCGGCGGGTCGGGATCGGCCAGGTTGACGCCGGCCAGCCGGCGCTGCATCGCCTCGAAGGTGGCCGGGTCGCCGGTGAGTGCCAGCGCGTGCGCGTCGGCGCGTGCCTCGACCCGGCGGGAGATCAGCGCCTGTGCCGGCGCGGCGACCAGCCCGGCCACCGTCACCAGGGCGATCAACAGCGGGAACGCCCGGGGCTCGGCGACCGATTCCACCCCCGCCAGCCGGGTCAGCGGCGGCCACGAGCCGAGCAGGTAGAGGGCGACGACAGCGGCGGCGGAGCCGAGCGCGCCGGTGAGGGTGCCGACCGCGACGTCCCGCTGCTTCGCGTGCCCCAACTCGTGGGCGACGACGCTGGTCACCTCGGCGGGGGTGGCCTCGCTCAGCAGGGTGTCGTAGACCACCACCCGTCGGGTCGGCCCCAGGCCGGAGACGTACGCGTTGACCGCCTTCGTGCGGCGGGAGGCGTCGGCGACGAGGACGTCGCGCACCGGGACGCCGTCGCGGGCCGCCATCGCCATCAACTCGGTACGCAGCGGCCCCTGCGCCATCGGGGTGAACCGGTTGAAGACCGGCTCCACCAGCACCGGCAGCACGAACGACAGCAGCACCACCAGGCCGGCCGCTCCGGCGGCGGCGAACGCCCACCACCAGCGGGGAGCGAGCCGGGTGACGGTGTAGAAGCCCAACAACGCGACCACGCCGATGACGGCGCTGACCGCGTACGACTTGAGCAGGTCGACGGTCCAGCCGCTCCAGCCGTGGGTGCTCAGGCCGTAACGGGTGAGCACGGACTGCCGCCAGGCGGCGAAGGGCAGGGTGATCAGGTCGGCGACGAGCACGACGGCGAGGCCGCCGAGCACCGCCCGGGCGATCCAGTGGTCGCCGAAGGGCCGGCCGGCCAGCTCCACCAGGCGGGCGCCGAGCGGGGTGAGCCCCAGCAGCAGCGCCACCAGCAGCCCGGCCAGCAGCGCGCCGTACGACCCGGGCCGCAGCGCGGCGCGGAACTCCCGGGCCCGGGCGACCTGGTCGACGGGGAGGTCACGCAGCGCGGCGAGCTGGTCGGCGCGGGGCGCCGGCGGGCGGTGCCACGGCACCAGCAGGGCGCTGGCCAGCAGCAGGGCCACCACCAGGGCGGTGAGGGTCAGCACCGCCCAACCGCGCGGTGTCATGCCGGCATCCCGTCGTGCCCCGGCCTGCCGGTGTCGCGCCGTCCCCGTACCATGCCGCCGCTCCTCCCGCCGTGAGCGCCCATCCTATTGCCCGTCGCTTCCCGCTCCGGCGGGGTGCCCGCGCGACGCGACGCGACGCCCGCGCGACGCGGCAGGGCGGGGCGCGGCAGGGCGGGGCGCGGCGCGGCAGGGCGCACACGCGCCGCTGGTGGTGTGCCAGCCCTCGTCGTCAGCCCCGGCGCGGGCAGCCGGTGGCCGGTCAGGCTGCCCGGCGGCGGCGAACCGGACGGGCCGGGCGGCTCTCGTGGGCCAGCACCTCCACGTCGAACCCGGCCCGGGCGAAGACCTCGACCGCCCGGAGCTCGGCGGAGCCCAGGTCAGCTGGTAGGTCGTCGAGCAGGGCGGTCACCGGACAGCCGGAGCAGCCGGGGCCCCGGATCTCACACCGATCGCAGTCGATGAGCATCATGCCTCCTGACACAGCGCAGCCGCCGGACGGGGGACCCCTTCGTCACCGACCGACCACCGTACGTGAGACCGGACACTACTGTCGACCTACGACAGAACCCTCAACTGCGTTGATCATGAGGTTGACGGCAGCAAACCGGACGAACCACGCGGCCAGCATCATGACCGACGGAGACGGCGCGAGCGGGGAC